>JANLRG010000277.1:0-20874 GCA_031361545.1 Bacteroidota bacterium | reverse complement strand
TTGATAGACCTGGCCAACAACACAGATGCAGTTGCTATAAAAAAGATAGAACTTGCAGAAAACGGAAAGATTGCAGTAGAAATGGTCGAGAAAAACGATTACAATATTGTTCTAATGGATATTCAAATGCCGGAGATGGATGGCTTTGATGCAACTCGCGCAATTCGTTTACTCCCATCGCCGAAAAATAAATTAAAAATTTTGGCTATGACTGCAAACGTAACCACTGAAGAAGTTGCCAAATGTTTTGAAAGTGGAATGAATTCATATATTTCAAAACCATTTGAAGCTCAGGAATTGCTGAATAAAATTGGAGCTCTTATAAAATTGAAATAAATATGACAAAGACTATCGATCTTACCTTTCTAAATACCTTTACTGGAGGAAATAGAGATAAAATGAAAAAATATATTTCTATGTTTCTTTCTAATTGTCCTGGACAACTTCAAATAATGAAAGAGAGTTTAGAAAAAAGCGACTACTCTGCCCTTCGAGGAACCGCCCATGCTTTAAAGCCTCAAATCACTTATATGGGAATTAGAAAAGCAGAAGATCTAGTAAAAGAAATCGAACACAAAGCAGGATCAAATTCTGATGTCGAAACTTTACCTGCAGTATTCGATCTGTTCAACTCGGTTTGTTTGTCAGCGATGGAAGAATTGAAACAAGAAATCGCCTAATGTTTTACCGATCTCTCTATTCTATTCCTACTAAATCTGTAAATAAATATCTACTATTTATTGAAAATTAGAAATATTGAAGGATTAAAGCAGATTATTACCCCTTCTTTGCAAAGATGATTAATCGGTATTGCATTCAATTACATATTTGCTAAATTGCTTTTAGAATCATTTAATTTTTATATTTTTGGCCACCACTACAAACTATGAAACAAGTAAAAAACATTTTTATCGTCGATGACGATCCCATGCAGTCGGGAATGCTTCAGGACTACCTTAGTAAATATTCCACTTTCATCACGACTGTCTATAACAGCGGCGAAGAATGCATAAAAAATCTTGACAAATCTCCTGAAATTATTTTCTTAGACTATAATTTTGACAAGGCTGGTCGAGATGCTATGGACGGAATAGAAATTCTTAAAGAGATTAAAGCACTTAAGCCCGAGACCGAAGTTGTCATGATTTCTGGTCAAGATAAAATTGAAGTAGCTGTAAATACTATTAAATACGGTGCCTTCGATTATATCGTAAAAAGCGAAAGCGCATTTCATCGTTCTGAAAATGTTATTTTCAATATTATCAAACGAATGAAATTGCAAGGCGAAGCCAAATTTTATAAGAAACTAACTTTGCTTTTTGGATTCACACTCTTGGCATTTATTATCACGGTCATTATTCTTTATAAAATGGGTATGATTGCAAAAAACCCTGGTTGGATGTAATTATTTCTCCTCGATACAAATTGACACCGCAATTTCTTAAATGATTTACGGTGTTTTTTTTTACCTCTTTCTCTTGCTCTTAAAAAGAGTTATCTTCACTCTCCCGTAAATAAAGGGTTGCACAGTATGCCCATCTATCCAAATATTCCTAAATCAAAATTACCTAACGCGGGCACTACTATTTTTTCGGTGATGACTGCATTAGCCAATGAACATAATGCTATTAATTTATCGCAAGGGTTTCCCAATTTTGAAACATCTGATGAATTAATTTCTCTCGTTTCATTTTACATGAAAAAAGGAATGAATCAATATGCTCCGATGCAAGGAATAATTTCTTTGCGGGAAGTGATAGCAGAAAAAGTTCAAGAATGTTATCATGCAACGTATTCTCCCGAATCTGAAATTACAATTACTGCAGGTGGAACGGAAGCGATTTACGTTGCTATCACTTCTATGATTAGAGAAGAAGACGAAGTAATTATTTTTGAACCGGCGTATGATTGCTACGGCCCAACGGTTCACTTAGCTGGTGGAATTCCAATTTCAATTCAATTATCTGCTCCCGATTTTACGATTGATTGGGGAAATGTAAAAAAACTTATTTCTCATAAAACTAAAATGATTATCATCAATACTCCTCATAATCCTGGTGGTTCAGTGATGACCCACAGCGATATGATAGAGTTAGAAAAAATTACAGCCAACAGTGAAATCATAATAATAAGCGACGAAGTCTATGAGCATATTATTTACGATGGACATCGACATGAAAGTGTAATGAGATATCCTAAATTGGCGGAGAGAAGTTTTGTGGTTTTTTCATTTGGAAAAACTTATCACAACACTGGTTGGAAAATGGGTTATTGTTTAGCTCCAGAAAATTTAATGACAGAATTTAGGCGCGTCCATCAATTTGTAATGTTTTCCGCAAATACTTCCATTCAATATGCTCTTGCAGATTTCATGAAAAATAAAAACTATCTCGCACTTCCTGCTTTTTACCAAGAGAAAAGAGATTTCTTTTTAAAACAATTGTCAGGCTCAAAATTTAAATTTACTCCAGCAAAAGGTTCTTATTTTCAGTGTCTCGACTACAGCGATATCACTAAAGAAAACGACTTTGACTTTGCTGTTCGACTATCAAAAGAAAATAAAGTTGCGGCTATTCCAGTATCCGCTTTCTATCATTTGAAAACCGATAACAAACTACTCCGATTTTGTTTTGCGAAAACAAATGAAACACTGGAACAAGCTGCCGAAAAACTTTGCAATATTAAAGTAGGACGATATCTGAATGGAATTACCTCTTATTAAAATCTAAACTTCATTTTATTAGAGTGACAACAAAGTGCCTATGAAAATCTCCATTATACAATCTGAATTAAGTTGGGAAAACAAAGAAGAGAATTTTTCTCATTTTGAACAATTAATTCTAAACCACTCTCAGCCGACAGATCTTTTTATTTTACCTGAGATGTTCAGCACTGGATTTAGTATGAATGCAAAAGAATTGGCGGATGATGAAAATAGGTTTACAAATAATTGGTTGCAACAATTGGCTATAAAAAAAAAGTGTGCAATTACCGGAAGCGTTATTGTTTCCGAAGGCGATAAATATTTCAATCGACTTATTTGGGCTGATACAGAACAACTATTAGTTTACGATAAAAGACATTTATTTTCGTATGGAAAGGAAGATGAAACTTTTACTAGAGGGACAGAAAAGATTTTGATTACCTATAGAAATTGGAAGATACTTCCGCTAATTTGTTACGACCTTCGATTTCCAGTTTGGAGTAATAGGTCAGAAGAATGCAATTACGATTTGCTTCTTTATGTTGCTAATTGGCCAGAGAAAAGAATTTTAGCTTGGAAAACTTTATTACCTGCAAGAGCAATCGAAAATCAATCGTATGTTGCAGGGGTGAATAGAATTGGAAATGATGGTAATAATATCTACCATTCTGGCGACAGTGCAGTTTATAATTTCAGAGGAGAATTAATTTCCACCGCCAATCCTCATTTGCCATCATTAGAAACAATTGAATTAAATCTGCAAGAGCAAAATGATTTTCGAAAACAGTTTGCTTTCTTCAACGACAGAGATCATTTCGAAATAAAATAAAAACCCACCAATCATATAATTATGAAAAGTATTTGTGTCCTCTTATTATGTCTTCTATTTAATTTGATTTCTTTTGGACAAGACAATCACAGAATAAGTGAAAGAGAAAAAGCAGAAATGCCTTCTTACCTTTTACATTCCTCACAAAGAAATTTAAATTCTTCTCCGCCTTCATCCAATGTACGCGCTTCTGCAGAATGGGAAGAAATCGATGCATTGATGATTACCTGGACCAGCTACACGACCATCTTAAAAGAAATCGTAAGAGCGGCACAGAATGAAACGCAAGTATTAATTATTTGCAGTGATTCAACTGCTGTGAAATCTTCGCTTACATCGGCAGCTGTGCCATTACAAAATGTTCATTACATCGTAGCTCCATTTAACACAATCTGGTGCCGCGATTATGGCCAATGGAATATTTATACGAACGATGTCGATTCTCTTGGTTTAATAGACTGGATTTATAATCGTCCTCGCGCAAATGACGATGCTGTGCCCACTGCAATTCAGAATTACACCGGCTTACCTATGTACAGCACCACTACTCCACCCAACGATCTTGTACATACTGGTGGAAATTTTATGTGCGATGGATTTGGAACAGGATTTTCATCTAACCTTATTCTGAATGAAAATTCTGGTAAGACGGAAGCACAGATTGACACCATCATGAAATCTTTTATGGGAATAACGCGGTACATTAAATTCCCAACTCTTCCTTACGATGTTATTCATCATATTGATATGCATATCAAATTGATCGATGAGGAAACTTTATTAGTCGGGCAGTATCCCGCAGGAGTAGCAGATGGTCCGCAGATTGAAGCGAACTTACAATACATTTTGAGCAACTTCAATTCTGTTTTTGGAACGCCATATAAGGTGGTGAGAATTCCTATGCCTCCTGACGGAAGTGGCGCATATCCTAACACAAATGGCGACTATCGCACGTTTACAAATTCTGTGTTCGTCAACAAAACAATTATTCTTCCAACTTATTCTAATCAATATGACTCTACCGCTATTCGAATTTATCAGGAAGCTTTGCCAGGTTATTCAGTCACAGGAATCGATTGCAACTCCATCATCTCATCGTTAGGAGCAATTCATTGTATTACAAAAGAGGTTGCAGCGAAAGACCCACTATTGATTTCTCATCAGGCCTTACATGACACCTACCAAACTACGGGAACTTATCATGTTGATGCGCTAATTAAACATAGGAGTGGAATACAAAATGCAACACTATATTTTAGGACTGACACGCTACTTGCTTATCAAACTTTAACGATGACGGCTGTGACTGGAAGTAACAATCATTGGGAAACTGAAATTCCAAGTCAAACTGCGGGCACTACAATACACTACTACATAGAAGCAAATTCTTTTAGCGGAAAAACTCAAGTGAGACCAATTGTTGCACCGAGAGGTGATTGGAAATTTACAATTCTATTAAATACTTTGGTGTCATCTTTTGCAAACGAAGCTACTACTCTACAACCAATTTATCCAAACCCATCGCATGGACTTACTTGCATTCCTATCAATACAAATTTGAATGAAGAAGTTGAATTGTCAATCAGAAATCTGTTGTCAAATGAATGCGTCCATATTTATTTTGGTAAAAATTCAGGAGAAAAAAATTATTTTATTAATTCGGAAAAAATGGCCGCAGGAATTTACATTGTGGAATTGAAAACATCGGCTCATATTTATTACCAAAAAATAATTGTTAGGTAAAAAAACATCAATAAAAAGCTGCACATGAAATCAATTCCACATGCAGATTTTTATATTTTTTAGAATAAATGTTTTCTTTTGAAAATATTTCTCTGACTACATTTGTCGAGCGACCTGCCTTAAAACATCAATCCATTCTTCTTTTGCTCGTGAAGACCCCAGTCTAACGATGACAATATTTTTAGCTGGCAAAACATAAATGTATTGCCCTAAATGGCCAATTGCTGCAAAATCTTTTTCTTTAGGACCAACCCACCATTGACGATTATAATAATCTGCGCATCCATTTTCAAGATTTGGAGCAACAGATTTTTCCACCCACGAACTAGGAACGATTGACTTCCCTTCCCATTTACCATCATTCAAATATAGCCTTCCAAATTTTGCAAAATCGCGCGCTCTCGCATTAATACAACAGAAAGCTTTCTCCAAACCATTAGACTTTTTATCGATACTCCAACTTGCATCATATTCCATTTGTAATGGTCGCCAGATTTTTTCATCCAAATATTCCGTCACTGTCTTTCCAGTAGCTCGTTCAAGTATCAAACCCAACAATTGTGTATTCACACTTTTATATTCGAAGCCTTCCATCGGACCTTTTTCAGTATGTAATTTAGCCAGACTTCTTCTTAAATTTCGACCGTAATAAATTTTTGCTGCACCACTGAATGGGGATGAATAACCTTCAGAAAATTTTACCCCAGAAGCCATTTGCAGTAAATGATGGATGGTAACTTTATTCCAACCATATTTGTCTTTTAGTTCGGGCAAATAATTCACTATCGGGTCATTTTCGCTTTTAATTTTTCCTTCCCCAAGTGCTATTCCTATCATAGCAGACACATAAGATTTGGACATTGAAAAAGATGCTATGATAGAGGCAGTATCATAATTATCAAAATACCTCTCATATAACAAACTGTCATTTCTAATAATTAAAAATGATACGGTTGGCGACTTTTCTAAAAATGATTTCATAGAAGAAGATACTCCCGCATAATTTTTAATTAAAATTCTTTTTTCAATCTCAGAATTATTCTGTGCATCAATAAATCGGAAAGGCTGAGAGGAAGCATGCAAAGGTCTTGAAGGGAAAATGGTGTAATCTGATATATTGGAAAAATTATACCAGAAATATCTACCTACCATGCAACTTGAGAAAGACATGGCAACGATAAATAACCCCACCCAAATTTTTAATTTTCTCATTGTAATTATTTTTTACTTATCCCATTTTACTTCTACATCCCAATTGGAACGAACAGTAATCACCTCTGGGTAATACTCGACTTCCTCGGGTTGAATATGCTTAATTAAATTTCCAGTGTCCCACTTTCCATTATCATTTTTATCAATGATTAACTTGAATCGATAAATCATAGGGTCAAGGTAATTAAACGTAATCACTGTGTCTCTGTTTACTCGAGCCTGTCTTATCACATTTTCTTTTTCATCAATTAGCTGAACAATGCTAGCTTCTTTTCTACCTGAAAATTTTAACGCAATAGTTCCATAATCAACTTCTGATTTTGAAAACCACTTTAAATTTAACGTGTCATTTTTCAATTCGAAAATATCTCTTAGTCCACCTGGAAGAATTGTTAACTCATATTGTGATTTTTGTTTCCATTTGTGATTGATATTCAATTTTGTTTTTAATGAATCAGAAAAAAACAAATCTATTTTAGAAATTGGCACAGAATCTTCTTTCAAAATAAACTTATCTCCATCGACTTTTGACACGGGATGACTCCAATCAATTTGATAAGGCTCTGAAAAATTATGATTTGAATTTATGTCAATCGACTTCCATTCTAAGGAAAATTTATTTCTGGAATTTTCATTTTTTCTTTTGAACAATCTTACATCTACAGTATCATTCTTTCTGCCATTATTATAATAAAAACTTAAAGAATCACTTTCAGTGTTCTTATACCAAATGGTCATCGTGTCTTTTTCTAATGAAAATACTTGACCATAAATATCAAGCTTGGTTAAATCTGTTAGCCAATTTAATTTTAAAGTATCAGCTGCTGCAGTGAAAATCAAGGTGGCTTGTCCAGGACCAGATGATTGCGACCTTGCTAATTTCAACGGTAAAGATTCTTTGAACAACCTCAATTTAACATCTTCTTTTCCAGCTGAAATTAAAGAGTCAGAAAAACCAATCTGTTCATCGCCTTTATTATAAAGATAGTTTCCGTCTTTGTCTTCCAAACATATAATTTTATAAGAGCCTGGCGAAATATTATTGATGGAATACTCACCTTCTCCATTTGTTTTCGAAAAATAAAGAGGCCGCTCTTTGTAAGGTAACGAATCATCAGAAGTACTATAAAGCATTACCAACTGATTCTTATCTTTTTTCAGATTGAATGCGTTCTCCACTTTGCCTTTTATCTTCAATGAATCTAAAATAGATCCTGTGGAAAAAATATATTGATAGTTTTCCAATAAATTTCCTTCATTCAAATCTGAAATTGCTGTTCCAAAATTTAATGTGTAAGTCGTATTTGCTTTGAGTGTATCAGAAATATGAATGTACAATTTCTTCTTTCTAATTTTTGTCGTCGGCTGATAATTTAACAGTGGCGAAATAATCAATTGTGTGTTGGCATCCTTTACTTGGACATATTCGTCAAACTCAATTACAATGTTATTGGCATTAATATTTGTCGAATAATTTTTAGGTGTAGTTGATAATACTTTAGGCGGCTTAACATCTTTTTCACCACCGGAAGGCGGAACTTGGATTGCGCAAGAGTTGAAAATAATTACTAAACAAATTAGTCCGATGTATTTCATAAAAATGTAGCGAGCTGTTCAGCTATTTTTGTTAAATACTTCTTGTCGGTTTCATCGAAATGAGAAACAAACTCACTATCCACATCCAATACTGCAACAACTTTATTGTTTTTGAAAATCGGAATTACAATCTCTGATTTAGAAAGCGAACTACATGCAATATGCCCTGTAAATAAATCAACGTCGGGGACAATGATCGCTTCTTCTTTCTCCCATGACTTTCCGCATACTCCCATTCCTTTTCTAATCCTGGTACAAGCAATCGGACCTTGAAATGGTCCTAAGACCAAGTCTTCACTATTTCCTTTTTGCCTAACAGAATATATGCCGATCCAAAAAAACGAAAATACTTCCTTGATGGCAGCAATTACGTTGGCAACATTTGCAATTCCATCTTCTTCTCCTTCTGTAAGCGCCACTAATTGTGGCATGAGAGAAAGGTACTTTTCTTCTTTGCTAAGATTTGTGTCCGTATAAATACTTTCAGCCATATTTCTTCTGCAAATATGCTAAATTTTTGTGACTAATATTAGCTGTATAATTGTTATTTCCGGCTATCAAGCACAAGCAATTGATACAATTGATATTTTTGTACCTGGCACTTTCAATAATGCTTCTGCGCATGAAATCAATGTACTTCCTGTTGTGATGACATCATCTACCAAAACAATATGCTTGTTTTGAATAATTAATTTTTCATTGACACTGAATACGTTTTCTACATTTGAATACCGTTCAAAACGATGCTTTTTAGTTTGTGTTTGAGTTTCCGTTTTCCGATAAACCATTTTTGGTTCGAACAATTTACCCAATGAAGAAGCCAAGCCTTCTGCAATTCCATCGCTCTGATTATAGCCGCGAGTCTTCAACTTCTTTTCATGCAAAGGAACAGGAACAATTATGTCGGCTGTTCCAAAAACGGAATCTTTAATTTCCATTCCCATCATTTCCCCCACAAAATTACCTATGTCCTGCCGATTTTTATACTTTAATTTATGAATTAACTTTTGCACTCTTTCGCCTTTGCTAAAGTAGTAGTAGCTGGTTGCCGCTACTATAGGAACCTTTCCCCAGAAATGTTTCACGACTGGATTTATTTTTTCTAAATGAAAATTAGTCTTTGGTAAAGAAAATTTGCAAAAAGTACACAGACACTTTTCCCCTGTCAGAAGTGGTCGTTCGCATGCTGCACATATTTCAGGATAAAAAATCCATAAAAGATCATCGGCATAACTTCTTAAGCTGCTTTTTTTCATTCAACAAATTTGCAATTGAAAAGGCAATTTCGTTACCGCACAAATGAGTGAAATTGAAACTCGGTCAACCTATAATAAACGACACTCATAGATCGAAATGACATAGTTAATTGAATCGAGCTGAACTGGCCGATTTGTTTTTTTAATTTCAAACTCCGACTTCAACAATTCAATAAATGGAGATGCGAATTTCCGATTTGGTTCACTCAGTAATATTTTTCCATTTTTCTTTATCAAAGCTTTGAAGGAAAGTAATAGTGGTTGAAAAGATCGATTTTCATAGGCCACATCAGATGCTAAAACAACATCATATTTTTTTTTGCCATCAACATTTCTCCAGTCCACTAATTCTGAATTAAACACCGATGATACATTTTGTTCCCAGTTTAACCGCGCGAATGAAATTGCTTCTTCGAGGTAATCGGTCATCAATACTTTGCCTCCCAACGTTGATGCAACCATTCCAGGTAATCCAAGTCCACAACCTAATTCAATCACTTCCTGATTTTTTACTAAAGTAGAATGCTCCGTTAAATATTCCGACAAAGCAATTGCTGATGGCCACAAGTCTGCCCAATATGGCATTCTTTCATCAGTCAAACTTATGTCGGCATGAGTTTTATCTAACAACAAAGAAAAAAGAGTATCAATATCTTTAATTCGTAAAACTTTAAAATCGAAACTGCCAATTTTTTGTTTGTGCACCACTGTCAATTTAAGATATTCGCTTTTCGTCATCTGATTTTTTTCAACTTCACTTTGCAACAACAACTTTAAGTGATGTATTGAAAGTAGACGAGAAAACATGAAGTAAATAAATTCCTTCTGCAAGACTTTCGGTATTGACAATAGAATAGCCATCCACTATTTTTCCATTAATTATCTTTCTTCCTTGCAGATCTACCATAGCAAATTCTAAATTTGATGATGCAGTATTTACTCTAAGTACAAATTTATCATGAACAGGATTCGGAAATACCTCAACAGACTTTCGGATTGTTTGGTCAAGAGTATTATTAATTATGCTCTGATAAAATATTTGAACTCCTCCGCCAAAAAGCCCGACAATCATATCTTCTTTACCATCATTATTCAGATCACCACCTGAAACAGTATTCAAGAAGCCATAGCGATTGCCTAAATATTTAGTAACAATTGTGTCGAGTAAAGTAAATGTGCCTGACACATTGCCATCTATGTTTCCATAGAGCAAAATATCGCCATGCATTTGTGTAGCTAACATTTTAGTATCGTTGTTTTGGCGAAAGACATACGCTGAAGTATAACCATCGACAGCAGGATTCACTGCTAAGTTAATTGAACCAAATGGAGAAACGGTTGGAGCAATAGTGAAAAAAGGAGCGCTTACAGAACCGACATTATGAAAATAATTTAATAAACCATTTTGCTCGCCCACAATTAAATCTAATTTGCCATCAAAATCAACATCGAAAATTTGAACTGAAGAAGCCGAGCCCACATCAATTCCCATAAAATTTGCAGCGGCTAAAGTGAATGCTCCTAAGTTATTTTTAAAATATAAAATTGTTCCATCGTTATTCCCAATTAACAAATCTTTGTCGCCATCGCCATCCATATCTCCGAATGCTGGAGAAATTTTTCCTCTCAAATTATAAGCTGACATTCCTGCAAAATCATCGGTAACAAATTCAAAAGCGGGACTTGAAGTTGTTCCAACATTTCGATACAGTGCAAGACTAACACTATATAGCATCGGGCTAATCGTTTTGGATTTATTTCCAATTACTAAATCGAGTAAGCCGTCATTATCAAAATCAAATAATACAGGAGCAGCGGCATCACCTACATCAATCATTTGATCTTGTAAAAAATTATTTTGGACAAATGAAAAAACAGGAGAAGCATCGGTACCAACATTTTTATAATAATAACATCCTTTATTATTTTCATATTCATCATTGGCAACAATTAAATCTTTGACACTGTCATTGTCGGCATCTACATACGAATGCTGTGTGAAAGATTGAAGATTTACAGGGATATCGTAAGAAGGAAATGCAGTATCTTGGCTAGTCATGAATGCCAATGTGGGAGTACCACCGTTGATTGCTAACAAGCTGTTATGCGTTTGTGAATCGCCAATCAAGGCATCTTTGTCACCATCACCATCGATGTCGATTGTAAAAATATTTGCAAACGTATCATCCAATGGTGCGGCGACTGACATATCGTAAGAAGGTTGTCCAGATGAAAAACAATTGATGTTATAAAAACCGATGGCTACATCAGGATAAACACCAGAGCGCAAAGCAAATTTTCCCCATGAGTTTGTTTCAAGTTGGTAGTCATTTAAAGAATCACAAACTCCATAATGTTCCTTTGAATAATTTTTATAATAGGCAAAAGTACCGACACATTGAAATTGCTGCCCGATAATATCCATATCACCATCATTATCGATGTCATTGAAATTAGCCATTAATAATTCACTAGCAAAAATATTGGCAGGTCCTCCTGCTCCGCCTTGCATTAATATCATTGAATCTACCAGAGTAAAATGTAGCCCGCCAATTGGAGAGTCATTTATATATTGTGTGATACTATTATTTCTAAAACCAACAGTCAACAAATCGGGTTTATCGTCGCAATTGAAATCGTATAAAAAGGCCCAGCCTGACATCGATGGAAAAGCATTTTCATATTGCGGTGCATATTCCCAGCAATTAGATCCGGCGTTTCCATTATTCAGATAGGTCGTAACTCTGTTATCACCACGATCGAAAACAAAAAGATCCTTCCTTCCGTCATTATTAAAATCTATTTCTGAGAAGAGAGGATAGTTTAATCCGCCAGCCCACGGCAACATCAGCGGTGTTCCGTTAGAAACAGGTATGCTGACGTCTCTGTTAAAATAAAATTGTGCTGTTGTGAAATTTGACAAAGACAGCATTACCACTATCAATCCGATGTACTTTCTCATAGCGTAAAAGTACCGTAATTAAAGGAAAGAAAAGTAACGTGCAATTAAATTATAAACAATTAGTCTATGAAAAAGCCATCGCAAAAACTAAAAAAAACTAACAAAAGAATAACTCCACTATTAGTTTTGGTGCTGAATAATAAAAAGAGAAAAATCAATTTTGCTGATTAGGATAGGGACTTCATTTTCAAAATCAGGAAGTAACTCTATATTAAAATCGAGTGCATCACGAAAGTTGCCTAACAAATCGGTATGATGATTAAAAAGTGTTTTAGGTTGATGACAGATATCTACATATTGCTTTACTACCTGAGTAATCATTTCTTTTAACTCAGGTTCTGTTACTTCATGTTCTTTCAATTTATCGTCGATATCGAATTCGCGCTCTCCGTTTAAAATTCTTTCAAATGAATCGAGTTGCAATTCGCAAACTTTTTTCATTAGCAGCTCTTCCTGCCTTGTGAGATTGAGTGTCACCATTTAATTTTCTCTACTTAACGCAAAGATATAGGAGCAATTCAGATCTGCAAATTTTTTAACAACTTTAAAAAGAATTTTTCTAACTAATTATCGAAAATAATTTCGTATAAATTATTTAGTTTTTGATCACCGATTTTCTGAAAACTTCATTTTCAGTTACAAGCTTTAGGACATAAAAACCAGAGGGCAGTTCGTCACCAAAAGAATAGGTCCCCACTAAATTTTTCTTTTCTATGATCATCTGGCCGCTTGAATTAAAAAGTAAGAGATCGTATTTTTCATTCAGAAATATCTTAACCTGGTTATTGAAAGGATTCGGATAAACTTCTGCCAAAATATTTCTTTCATTAGAAATTCCTGTACAAATATCAATTGTAACGAAGACAGTATCTCTATTTGCACATCCAGTTGTATTGGTAGCTAACAAAATAAATCTGAACGTTCCTATTCCTCTTCCTGTACTATCAACTCGGAGCGACGGCGTTGTAGCACCTGTTGACCAAGAATAAGTTGACCACGCTCCACCATTTAAATTGATAAACGCATTTGAACAAATTAAAGTATCATTTCCTAATTGGACATTTGGAATTGCATTCACTACAATATTACGAGTAGCACTATTAGAACAATTATTTCCATCTCTATAAGTATAAACCAAAGCATGCGTCCCCGGTCCTGCTATACCTGTATAAAATGTAGTTCCGCTCACACCAAAACCAGAATAAGTTCCTCCAGCCGGTGAGCCTTGAGTTAATGACACCGGACCAGTATTTGCGCAAACAGAATTGATTGTTGCAAACGAAACAGTTGGTATTGCATTCACTTTTATTCTAGAAGTATCGGAAGACTGACAACCATTGGCGTCAGTAAATTGATAAGTCAATATAGTAGCCCCAACACCTAACACTGATGGGTCAAAATGATTTGCAGAAACACCAACTCCAGAATAAGTTCCTCCGCTTGGACTTCCACCAACAAGAGTAAAGGGTGTTGTGTTTAAACAAGTAGATGCTAATGTAGAAAAGGAAACTACGGGCAATGGATTTACCCGGATGCTAGCATAAGCAGTATCTGAACATCCTTGCGCGCTCACGATATAATTGATTGGATGCGTTCCTACTCCTGCACTCGCTGGATTAAATACTCCGTTGCCATTGACTCCAATGCCGCTATAAAATCCGCCAGATGGCGTTCCACCAGTGAGAGCAAAAGGAGCAAGGTCAATACATACACCAGCGTAATTATTGAGCACAGCATTCGGTGCATTCTTAATTAAAATGGTTTGATTTGAAGTGTCAGAACATCCATGGCTATCGGAGTAAGCATAATTGATTACATGTGTTCCTGCCCCAGCTAACATTGGATCTAGTTTATTATTTGTAATTCCATCTCCAAAATAGTTTCCTCCGGTTGGCGCTCCTCCTGATAAAATTAGCAGCCCTTGATTGATGCAAATATTTTGAAAGGATCCTAAGGAAACACTTGGTAATGGGTGAACAGTAATGGAGAGCGACTTTGAAATTTGACAACCTGAAGAATCGGTTCCTGTAACTGTATAGGTTGTTGTTGAAATAGGTGTTGCTGTAACAATTGGATCAGTTGAACTAGAAAGCGTTTGACTAGGAGTCCATGAATAAGAGACTGCGCCAGATGCTTGTAATTGAACAGAATCATTTGGACAAATATCTGCAGACGATGAAATAACAATCATGGATATTCCCGGTGCAATTTCATCGGCAGTTGGATAACCAATCGTCAGGAAATTAGAATTTACACCAGAACCATTGTATTCAAAACATGCAAAAAAATATTGTGTTCCGCCTTCTAAGCCGCTGATAGAAGCAGAAGTTCCACTTCCTTCATAAACAACATAATTACCACCTCCCAAATTTGTTCCTGTTCCAAAAATTGAACCTCCCACATAACTTGTTCTATCTATTGGTAGCTCATCGACTGGCGATCCTGCTTTTGCAATTATCATTCTTCTGCTACCATCTCCTTGTATCAATGAAATATTAATGATATTACAAACACCTGCTGTAGCTGTTAGAGAAAGTGTTGGGACATTCGGTTCATTCACGATACCATAAACCTTAAATGAGGACAACGAAAAAAGAAAAATGATCATCGAAATGATCTGATAAAACCGTCTGTTTATTTTAAATCGGATATTGTTTTTCATTACAATTCTCTTCAAATTTTTAATTTTACTTTGTTTACTTGAAATCTTGACTTTTGTTTCTACAAACGGAATAATATGGCGAAGTGGTTTTTAAAAAAATCAACTGCCAAAAATAAAATTATTATAAATTCATTTGGCTAACTGAAATGATTAGCTGAAGATCCAATTATTATTTATGCTGAATGACCAGTTTTCTATTATAAATTTGTTTGTTGATCACCAAAGAAATTGTATAAATGCCTTCTCTTAAATCCAAATTGAGCACTTGCTGCTCTTCAGTTGAGTTCTTTAATGAATAAACCACTTGTCCGATTGAGTTAGAAACTTTAAGATCGTATCCTTCATTGAATATGTCTTTTACAGTTATTATGAAACTTCCATCCGTTGGATTGGGATAAATCAGAAACAACTCCTCATTTTTCAGTGATCTGATTGCAATGATATTTGAATAAGAAAATCTTCCATCAAAATCAACTTGCTTCAATCTATAGTAATTTATTCCTTCTGGCGCCCAAGCATCTAAAAAATCATATTCCAAATTTTTAGTACTATTTCCTGCACCTTTAATTTTAGATAGAGCAGTGAATGATATTCCATCGCTACTTCTTTCCAATGAAAAATAATCGTTGTTTGTTTCAGATGCAGTGATCCATTTCAATAAATTTCCTTTTGAAGTAAAGACTCCATCAAAAGTAATTAGCTCTATAGGCAATGGAGTACTTATTTTAGTGTACCATATTGGTGAAGTGTACGCTTTGTTTCCATCGGCCTGAGTGATTTCAGCGTAATAGTAATAAGTACCTGTAGCAAAGGAATGGGTATAAGTTAAAGAACTTGCACTTACAGATGTTAACACTGTTGGTGCAGATCCACTTCCTGGTATGCCAAAATAAATTTTAATTCCCGTTGTCGTTTCACCATCGCCGTCAGAAGTACCTACATTGATCGTTGGATTAACAGTTTGGGTGACGATACTTCCTAAAGGGAAAATTCCATTTATATCATACGTAACTCCAAGATTATAATCTTCTGTAGAATAAAAACGCATATTCAATAACGCTTCTGAAATATTCGCAGGGCTTAAAGATGGAGCTAATACAACAGTTCTCTCTTGATTGGATTTTCCCATTGTTGCCGAATTATGATTGTCCATATCCATTGTTGGCCCTAAGTGATATCCTCTTGCGAGCAGAGAATTCCAATAGGTAACATAAAAGGACGCTGAAGGATCGGTATAGGTAGTGTTAGTAGAAAAAGCGGGACCATTTTTTACTGCGGTTCCAACAATGGCATTGTCGTAGGTAGCATTATATGGTAATGTCAACAAATTTCCAAAATCTGTATTTCCAGGATGACATAATGTTGTAAAGGCTCCTGAAGTGGATGCCACCATATTGAAAATTGTATTGTAATCTCCTTTTGCAACAAACACATCATAGTTCCCTGTATTCCATCCTAACAATTGATTGATTCCGTAAATTGTTACGTGACCACCTGTAGAAATTGTTCCCCATTCCATGCCATATAAAGCAGAAAAAGTTGGGTTGGAGCTATTCCATGCTGATGCTTCACTTACTCCACTTGCATACTTAGCTGGTGTCATTACGGGTCCTTCATTATGATTGTGATCAGAAATTCCCATCCAAGAAAAATAATTTGCCAATTTCCCTTTTCCAAAACAACAGGTAGGACTACCAGCTCCATTACAAACATTGTCTACGTCCCCATCAGAGTAATCAGAGTGGCAATGTAGATTGCCAAAATAATTATTATAAGCTACCACTGGTGTTGTTGTGCCTGAAGTAGAAGAAGGACTTATTAAATAATTGGTATTACATCCAGTTCCATTCATTTCAAAGACTGAAAAATAATAGGCTGTTCCGGGCATTAAGCCTTGTACTAAAACGGTGTTTGATGTCCCTGAATAAACTACATAATCTCCTGCTGCTGTTGTACTACCTAGTCCGTAGGATGCATTAGCTGTATATGAAATTCCATCGATTGGAACAGACGTTACAGCACTTCCTCCTCTACAAATTACCATACAGTATGCTCCATTACCTCGAGTCCAATTTAATTTTAAACTATTGGGCATTGTTGAAATAACGGACACTACACTAGAAGGCAGTGTCGGTTCTGATGCCAATGCACAACCAATGGTCGTTGCATTGCCTGTAGCTGGTGAGGGAATCAGAAAATTTGCTGTACATCCACTTCCATTGAATTCAAAAATCGAAAAGTAATAAGTCGTTGTCGCATTGAGTCCGGTTATTGAAACAGTACTTGAACTTCCACTGTAAAGGACAAACTGCCCGGGTGAAATTGCTGAACCTGAACCAAAGATTGTATTCGCACTATAGACAGCTCCATCAATTGGGGTCGCAGTTACCGCAGATCCACTTCTCCCTATAATAATACACTCTGTCCCATTTCCGCGAGTCCAATTAAGTGTCATTGAATTTGCTCCAACGGCTGTAAAATTAAGAGCAGACGATTGCACTGAGGGTTCTGCATCCAAAATACAAGCTGTTGGGATTCTGATGTTGTCGAATAATGCTGCTTCGCTTGCACTAGTAGAGTGATTCCAAAAACATCCAAGGTATAATAAATCATTCCCAGTATAAGTTGCATCAGACGCTGAACCAACATTTGTATAAACTGCTACTAAAGGATCAATAAAAGGTGCTGATGCAGTGCTCGCTGTGTACAATGTCCACGCATTACCCACTGGATTATAGGTCACTTTAATTGTTAGATACTCTGTACCATAATCATTTCCTGGAGTGATGATGCCTATTAATGCAGCTGAATTTAAAACTCCTGCTCCAAATTTCACGAGACGAGTATTATCTGATGTGCCCGTATTTCCTACTACAATTGCATATCCTGATCCAGTCATAAAATTTCCTGTCGTACAGCCAAGTACAAATGCAACGCCGTAATTTCCATTATCGAAGCCGGAAGGATCTGGTCTAGATTGACGAACATTAAACTCCCAAGTTAAAATACCAGTATTGCTTGAAAGAACTGTATTATATAATGCAGAAACATCGTAGCTGGTATAATCTCTTCCACTTATATTAGAAGCTAATCTCAATGTATTGCTAGAAATAGTTGCGCCTGTTCCTGCTACTGTTTCTGTCTCACCCCATGGAGCTCCGACAGTGTTGTTGTCAGGTCGATTAAAATCATCAAGTAATACCGATTGTCCCGACGAAAGTTTAGCTGTGAAACTCATCAGAGAAATGAAAATTATAGCAATTAAATTTTTTATATAAGTATTCTTAAAACTCATTAAAATTTTCTTCTATACTATTTAACGTAAATATACATAAATGATGTTTCATAAAAGAAGAAATTGCCTCTTTTGTCAGTCATAATATTGTAAAACACCATTTTGCGTGGGTGAGTCAACTTGAATGTCCACTTTTAAAAAATAGAAGATTATGGTACTAAATGAATTTCAATCGAGCTATTTTCGCATATTGTCAATCGATATCGTTTTTAATGGAAAAATCTGCAGCTCCAATCCTCAATACATATTCATTGGTCGAAATAATGGCTAGTGTCAGTTCTGTCATGCGCAGGACGTATGAGAACAAAACTTTTTGGGTAAGGGGCGAATTGGTGAAGCTTAATCTTCATTTAGCGAGTGGGCATTGTTACATCGAACTTGCGGAAAGAAATGAAACAACTTTCATCGCTCAATGCAAGGGAATAATTTGGGCTGATCAATATTTGAGTGTCAGGAATAAATTCCGTTCTGTCGTTCATGAAGAAATTAATTCGGGAATGAAGGTCTTGTTCCAATGTTCCATAAATTTCCATCCTATACATGGATTTTCGCTTTACATTTTAGATGTAGAACCTTCTTTCACACTCGGAGAAATGGCACGGATGAAAAACGATTCTATTCAGAAATTAATTGGTGAAAATATTTTTGATAGAAATAAAAGTACTGCCTTACCATTCCTTCCAAAACGAATTGCCGTTATTTCTGTGGAGTCAAGTAGAGGCTATCAGGATTTCATATCGACTTTAACCAATCACGACAAACATTATGCGATTGAATTATTTCTTTTTGAAGCAACATTACAAGGCGACAATGCCGTTCCAACAATAAAGAAAGCGCTACAAAAAATTAAATTGAGAGTGAATGAATTTGATGTGGTGACGATTATCCGTGGAGGAGCTGGAGATACCGGCCTGTCATGTTATGACGAGTACGAATTAGCAAAAGAAATTGCTACTTTCCCTCTGCCAGTTGTTACCGGCATCGGACACGCAACCAATGAAACTGTCTCGGAAATGGTAGCTTTCAAAAATTGCATCACACCTACAGCTGCAGCCAATTTTTTTATAGAAAAATTTATTCACCTCGACAACTTGCTTGAAAATATTAAACAAAAACTAACTACAGTTTCAGAATATCTTTTAAAAAATACTGATCTGGCCTTTGAAGAAAACGTTTTATTCTTGAACCAATCTTGTAATAGCATCCTTGAAAAAAATCAGCTTCGTTTAGATATTTATTCTACTGACCTTTCTACTTTTAGTTACCGAGACATCGACGACAAGAGTAAGATATTAGAATATCATGCAAATGTAATTAGAAATATTCCTGGTCGGCAACTAATTAATAACTACAAAATTTCTCTATCATTTATTGCAGCGCAACTCCAAAATCAGTTTCAAAATTTGATACTGGCCAAGAAAACAAAAATGGATTTATCTACATTAGCTCTCTATCAAACCACTTTACAAGTCGAACGTCATCATCATGACTTAGAGTTGTTACATACAAAGATTCAACTTCTCAATCCGATGAATACCTTGTTAAGAGGTTATTCGATCACAAGAAAAAATGGCAAAGCAATCACTTCAGCATCTGAAATTAATCAAGGCGATATTTTAGAAACAACATTAAGCGATGGTAAAATAACTAGTCAAATTCAAAAATTATAAATGGTGAAAATGAAATACGAAGACGCATTTAACGAATTACAATCTATTGTCAAAGAAATTGAGAATGGAAATATAGGCGTGGACCTTTTGAGCGAGAAAGTAAAACGCGCATCAGAGTTAATTCTTCTTTGCAGAAGCAAATTGGAAAATACAGAAAAAGAAGTTACTTCCCTCCTAAAATCTATTGACAAACAATAAGTGATCTTGAAAAAAATTATCAAACTTCTATTCTTTGTGATGCTGGTTGCGATAACCCAGACCTGTTATGCTCAATGGTCCTATATTGAAGCCATCGACAATGGTCTTGATAAAAATATCTCCGTTTACGAAACTTGGTTGAGCTCTAATGGATTTATAAATTCAAAAGATACGGACCCTACGTCCCAGTTAAAAAGTCATACGCTAAGCGATATCTACGGCGTTCATTTAACCGGTTATTTATTTCAGGCAAAAAGACAACCCATGAAAGTAAGAGTATATGCCGATCAAAAGAAAAACGTGAGAGCTATTGACGTTTTGATGATCAATCCCCAATCAAATGAATATGAAAATTTACAAAAGGTAATTGCTAAATCCGGTTATAATTTAAAAAGCAAATCAAACAACAAAACCGATGGTGTAGCGATGGCAGGCTTTACTAAAAAAAAACATAGAATTAATTTGACTTACGCCAACGATAAAACCTTTATCATTATCTCAGGAACATCGTTAGGGACGCCGTAAATAAATTGATAATTGATAATTGAAGATGGATAATTTGAAAAATTGAGAATGGAGAATTGAAGATGGAGAATTTTAAAAATTGAGGATGGAGGATTGAAGATGGAGAATTTGAAAAATTGAGGATGGAGGATTGAAGATGGAGAATTAAAAAATTTATAATGGATAATTGAAGAAGGAGAATTTTAAAAATTTTGGATTGAGGATGGTAAATTGGTTAATATT
>JANLRG010000274.1:0-1422 GCA_031361545.1 Bacteroidota bacterium | reverse complement strand
GTGTGGTTTGTTCCGAGCCTTTTGTAAAGGTCAATTTTGCAATTGCCCAACCTGCTTGGATACATGTAGCACCATTAGGGCAACGACTATCCTATACATTGTCCAAACTCACCTTAATATTTGTAATCGTCACAGGATTACCTTGTTGGACTTCAAATATTTCATCCAAGCCTACTTCTGTTTTATCGCAGCTGGATATTGCAAAAGCAATCAAAATCAAAAAAAACATTTTTTTCATTGCATACAGTTTTATTATTAATGATATTTCGATGAAAATGTTCCTTTTCATCCTTGTTTTCACTAATATAAGACTGTTTTTCTGATCAAAAGGTTGGGACAAAACTGTTAAAAGTTTCTTAAAAGATAAATGAGTTTAATTAAAAAAAAGAGTAGAATCTTGCGTTTTGTCATTTTTTTTTATCTTTACCTCTCGAAATTATTTAAAACGAAGAACAACTACTACAATAGAACAAAATGAAACGGTTCGGTTCATGGCTTTTAATACTCGCTTTTATCGCTGATAGCATGGTGCATCCATTGTTATTTAGTGTTGAGTATATTGTCGTGCAACATTCATTATCTGATTTAGAAACACAATTAGCTTACGAAAAATCAGAACAAATCGGTAAATCTCAAACCATT
This sequence comes from Bacteroidota bacterium, assembly GCA_031361545.1. Lineage (GTDB taxonomy): Bacteria > Bacteroidota > Bacteroidia > AKYH767-A > 2013-40CM-41-45 > JADKIH01. The sequence goes on along the minus strand of JANLRG010000274.1, from coordinate 780 downwards.
ATTGTCCTTCAAGAAACCGACGCTCGCAAACGCGGTGATATTTACAGCCAAAACATTTTTTCAGAAGAACACAACGGTAGCACCGTTTGCTATACCATTGTAGATAGTACCAATCTTGTAGATTATCAAAAAGTTCTCAAAAAGAATGAAACGGATCCGTTCTCAACAGAGAACCACAGCGTCTTTTTCAAATTACAAAAAGATGTCTTTTTTTACACAATCGAGATACCCTCTGTTATAGATAATACGTCTTTCGAGACGATACATTCTTTGTTGTATTTAGACATAAAAACTAACCCATTCTTCGCCGTTCAAACACCACCACCGAACGGAATCGTTTAATCAATCATTAAAAAATCATCGTAATTGCCTTTTGTATCATCGCATACTGAGGGGGTGTGATAATTTATGGATTTTTGATTCATAATTATTACACTCTTAATACCTTCTGTATCGTCGCATACTGAGGGGTCTATTACTTATTTCACATCATTCTTTTAAAAAAATCATAAAAATAATTATAATGAAAAATATCTTACAAACCATAATAGTCCTATTTATTTCAATTTTTATCAGCCATAACGCTTCAGCACAAGGTTGTGTAGCCGTACGTCAAATGGGCGGCATGAATGCCTGTTCTGCAAATTCTTACAATATCGCCAAAGGTGATTTTCAAGTAGGGGTCAATTATCGTTATTTCCATTCTTGGAGACATTATGTGGGAACAGAGGAGCAACCACAACGCCAAATTACGGGTGGTGGTCACGATGCTAATGGCAA
>JANLRG010000261.1:0-2271 GCA_031361545.1 Bacteroidota bacterium | reverse complement strand
ATAACAAAGCACCCAGACAATGGTGGCGACACCCCCTCAGTATCCTCGCCTTTTTGGGCGGTATCGATGTCTTGGTTTTTATTTTTTTTCCTAAAAAAACAACGACAAATGCCGCAATACCAATTTCTCCGAATACCGAAAAAACAGATACATCACAATCAACGCCTACTTCTAATAATTTGCCCAAAATAGACACAACAAAAAAGATTGACCCAACTACTCAAAACGCTAAAAAGCCTATTGCCGCTATTGAAAACGCAACGCTAAAAAACGACCTTTTGGCTTTTGTCGAAGACATGAACCGTACAACTGAACGTGGCAATACGACAACCGACCCCCTCAGTATAGCCATGCAATTCATTCAAAATCAAAACTTTACGCCTGCACGTAATGAACTTGTAGGCATATCATCCCAAGCTGTTAATTATGCCGATGCACAGTTTTTGTTGGCAACCATAGACTATTTGCAAAACAAGCCGAAAGCCGCCGCCAATACCTTTAAAACCCTATCGAACATGGACGGCTATATTCGCAAAGAGCAAGCCGCTTACTATTGGGCAGTCAGCCTTATAGCTGATACACAAATGACCGAAGCCAAAAAGATTCTCGTCCAAATCGCTGCTGATGCGGAACATCCTAAGCATGACGCTGCCATTGCGCTATTAAAATCGCTTTGAGCGAAAATAATCTGTTACTTCATAGCACATCATTCATATTTCTTTTGTAATTTTAGGGAAAGTTTTCTCCTCAAAAAGCATGGAGTGTCTTTGCCCATTATGAAGTTACTGAGGGGATAGTTTTTATGAAAAACCTATTCTATTAACCAAAATGACAACGATATGAAAGCCCTATTTCTATGCCTTTTTCTGGTATTCACCTTATCCCATCTCGTTTTATCTCAAACATCCTATAATATTTCGGAAGATACTGCTAAAGCTGCTTTGCTTGTTCGGCAAGCAGATACCTTGTGTAACATCAAAAACAAATGCCGCGAAGCCCTAACACCGCTTGAAATGGCTAATAATATTTATCAGCAAACAGGCACAACTGAATCTTTTGGCTATTCTGAGGTGATGTTAAACAAAGGCATCGCCTATGCGCGGGTTCAAAAACAAGATTCAGCATTTATTTGCTTGAAAGAAGCCGAGCGATTGAAAAGGAAGTTCGCACCTAAGTCTTTTCGTTTGTCCACAACCTTATCGAGCTTGATGCCCCTTTATGCGTCGCAAGACTTGAATATATCCTTGGCATTGGGCAATGAGGCTTATACCATTCAGAGTCAATTGCTCGGAGAAAAGGATAAATGGACGAATCGGACTTTGAACAATATTGCTATTTGCCATCGGCTTATGGGCAATTTGGATAATGCCATTGAAATATACCTAAAAATACTTAACAATATAAGCGAAACAGATGCTGATACAAGGTCAGGTGTTCATGTGAATCTCGCCAATTGTTATAATGATAAAGGCGATGTCCATCGAGCACTTTCCAATTTTTTAAAAGCCGAAGCAGGGATAAATAAGCAAAGTGATTTAGAACGTTATCTCAGTTGTCTTATCAATATTGGTAATGCTTATCGGTCAAAAGATGATTTTAATCAAGCCTTGAATTACTACAATCGCGTTTTGGTATTGTTGAAGGAGACCCCTCAGTATCTTCTGCAATTAGCTACTACTTATACGAATCTTGGTATTTTGTACAAACGTAAAGGAGAATATGACCAAGCCATAACTTTTCAGCAAAAAGCCATAGAAGTCTCGACACAAAAGGGTTATCCGCAACAGAATGGACCAGATGGTCCTAACTCTGAAATCGGCATCAGCTATGGGAAAAAAGGCAATTTAGCTCTTGCTGATTCTTTTCAAAGATTGGCTTTGAACAACAGTTTATCAAAAAAGAATAGAAATGAAGCTTCTATTGCGTTCTGTTATATCACTTTGGGAGACAATGCGCGTATGCAAAAACAGTTTGATTTGGCAGATGTCTATTTTGACAGTGCCAAGTATTTCCTACGTTACGACAAGGATAACTTGTCAAAATGCACGCGTATCGCTTATTTACAAGAAGCCTTAAAAGCGCAGAGCCTTACTTACCTCGAACAATATGAACGGATAAAAGACCTTTCCTTTTTAACCAAAAGCAAAGACTTATCTAACCAAGTCTTAGCCGTTTTGACCTATCAAGACGCTCAAACAACCTTTACACAAACCAAAATTCAGTTAAATACTGAGGGGTATCCGACCATCGAAACGGCTATTCATATTGCCC
>JANLRG010000259.1:0-1321 GCA_031361545.1 Bacteroidota bacterium | reverse complement strand
GCCTGTTTTATCTCTCCAATAAAAAAGATTGTCGCTTTCGCCTGCATTAAATCTATTTTTGAGCAACTCGCTGACGATTAGGTTTTCAAACAAAGCACCTTTGGCGGAGTGCAAAGCTATTTGCTCGGCACTTTTGATACCCAACAACGAACAGACCACACCTGTATCGTAAAAATAAAGTTTAGGTGTTTTCATTATCCGTTTATTAAAATTATTGTAATACGGTTTTAGTAGATAAATAATATAGCTACTTTGCAAAACACCCAACCAAGCCGATACCGTTTTTTGGTCAATATCACAATCATTTGCCAATGACGCCATATTGAGTATCTGTCCTGTACGACCTGCGCACATGCGCAATAGCTTGGTAAATAACAACAGGTTATTGATATTTTTGACTTGTCTAACATCTCTTTCAATATAAGTACTGATGTAGTTTGGATACCAATCGATAGGGTTTATGGCATCAGCAATGACTTCGGGATAGCCCCCTGACAATATATGCTCTGCGTAATTATTGTTAAGATAGGGGCTTGTTTTAAGCTCTTCTAAAGACAAAGGCAAAAGGTGCAAATAGGCAATCCGTCCTGAAAGGCTTTGGCTTATATTTTCTTGCAACAAAAAATTGTTTGAACCTGACAATATAAATAACCCTTTCTTTTTTGTTTCATCTAAAATCTGTTGTAAATAAGAAAACAAGTGCGGTGCTTTCTGAATTTCGTCGAGAATGGCTCCATTTTCTGTATTGTATTGCGATAAAAAACCTCGGGGGTCGGTGGTGGCATACTCTAAAATATCAGGATTTTCCAAAGAAATGTAAGTTTTTTCTGGAAAAACTGTTTTACAAAGCGTTGTTTTACCACTTTGTCTTGGTCCCACAACGGCTACACTGCGAAATGTTTTAGATAAACTTATCAGTTTTTCTGTTGCCAAGCGTTTTATCATATCAAGTATATTTTTAGACAAATATAGAATTAAATTCCGCATTTGTCCAGATTAAATGTTTTCATTTCCAATTTTAAGCTGCTTTCCTAAAGGTAATCTAATAATAAACTCCGTCCCTACCCCCTCAGTACTTTCCACTTCCAAACTCCCTCCATGCCCTTTCGTCACAATATCATACGCCAATGAAAGCCCTAATCCTGTCCCCTGCCCCGTTGGTTTTGTCGTGAAAAAAGGTTGAAAGACTTTAGCTCTTACACTTTCGGGCATACCCGTGCCGTTGTCTTTTACTTTTATAATTATAGAGCCAGCCCCCCCCGCCCCCAAAGGGGGTGCTTGGTAGTGGGTATTCACCGTTACGGTCGGAACGTAAGATTCG
>JANLRG010000249.1:0-1239 GCA_031361545.1 Bacteroidota bacterium | reverse complement strand
ATTGGGACTCATTCGGAATATGATAAAATTACTAAAATTTCTAACATCTAAAATACAACACATAATGAAAAAATTTCCAAGTTCAAAATATCTTATAACACCAATTGCAAATGAAGAAACCTATATTCAGTTTTGCGAATGGGCAGAAGAAATAAGTGATATGGAATTTGACGACCCGAAAGAAGCAGATAAACAATTTGAACATCTTGATGCTTTGACCACTTTAATTGAAGCATACGAGATGAAAAACTTTGAATTTAACAAAATTCAACTGACAGTAACAGAAGTTATTGAACAGGCGATGGAACAATTAAATATGAATAAAAAAGACTTAGCTAAATTATTAGGGTCTAATAGAGTATCAGAAATATTTAGCGGAAAAAGGCAATTATCTTTGAACCAAATTAGAACACTACACAAAGAATTACATATACCTTTCAACATTTTGATTGGAGTATAATCTAAAATTTTCTATGAGGAATAACAGGTATTTCGGACGATATTTAACAGAAAGTCAGTAGAAAATAGCAAAAATACTGAGGGGGTAATTGACGCGCCGTAACTGATATTAGCAAGGATTCGGGCGATAATTGACCTGCTCGCCCCCTATCTCTCCCAAACTAAGCCACAAATTTACCGATAGTGCAGGATGTCATTGAACTGCTTCGCTCGTTCGCAGCCTGCTCGCCCTCTATCTCTCCCAAACTAACCCAGAAATTTACCCCTAAAAAATGGGGTCGCTCGTTGGGGTTGTGTAATAAGTCCTTTGATTTGATTTTTGAAAATTCAGCCCAAATTAAATTTTGAATTGAGTATTAAATAACCACATTTCAAAATAATAGAATTGTTAATCAATATTTTTGAAATATAATTTGGTCAAAAATTTCATTTTTCAAAAAAAAGACTTATTACACAACCCCGATGCCTATTTTGAGGTCTCCAGACCCCTCAGTATCTACAACTTTTTTGCTTAAATATTGAACCTATTGCCTTTCTAATTATTTGATTACCCAATAGTTAGAACTTTAAAGTCAAAGACTTAATTGATACACCTCATTTATCCAAATGCTCAGGTAATGTAGTACTATCGCCAGCTGTTTGCTCTATGGTATAATTGGTAATATATTGATTATTGGTACTATGCTGGATATTATAAGCAGGCAGTAATTGCTCATCTTTGAGTCGCAGCATCGTTGCATCTTCATCCGTTTTACTATACGAATTACGCCCTGCTAATAT
>JANLRG010000222.1:0-1057 GCA_031361545.1 Bacteroidota bacterium | reverse complement strand
TTTGGGTGCAAAATGCGGCAATTGAGGGTCGTTTGATAGAAAATCATTACCACTTATAAGGCTACCCAATGCCGTTGCACCTAAACCTAAAACACTCCCCGAAAGGAAATTTCGGCGGTTCATTTTGTGGTTGTATTCTTCAAAAATATTCATTTACTGATTTTTTAATCATTTACAATTAAGTGTTTAAAATGACTTGCTTGCGCTTGTAAAATAAAGAACGCTGAAAACCGTCATTCTTTTTTACCCCATTTATCAAGCGGCAAAATATTAATACCCGTTTTATTGGACACACCCTGCGGTATCAACAAAACAGTCAAAATAGTGGTTGAATTTTTAGGCAATACAGCTTCAAAACCCACTAAAATAGTATTCGGATTAGGTGCATCATAATCGTGTGGTGGGGTTGTTACCCATGTTTTCACCGAGATGTTAGCGGGCTGTAATACTTTTAATTGAAGTTTTTTACCTTTTTGAGTCAATTCTGCCGTACCGTTTTCAGTGATTTTTACTGTGGCGGAAGTAACCATTACCCAACGGACGGAGGTTTCCTTATCAGTCGCCGTTATTTCATCTTTTATAGCTACATATTTTTGTTCTACAATCGCTATTCCTCGATGCGCTGATGCCACTTGACCTTTATAAACCGCACTTATATCGCTTGTTGCACTTAAAAATTGAGGATTATCAGTTGTATTTTCAATAGAAGCAAATCCTTCTACGCGTTGTAATGCTTGATTAAAAGTCAAAGTGCTGTGGGCAAAATTGTTATAGCGATAAACCTCCCAACGCTGGGCATTTTGGTCTTTTCCCCATAATTTGACGCCTTTGGACTCAAGTGATTCGTATTCCTGCAAACCGAAATCCATTGACCATCGCTCACCCAATGCGTCCATAACAAACGACCCGACATCCATGTGACCATGATTCACTGAGGGGGAGCCTGCTTTAAATCCCACATAAATCGCATCGGGATTCGTCCAAGAAGTGCGCATCATCGCAACGGGGTTTAAACCCTGCCCTGCCCACAGCAACTGTTTGGGGGCTTGTATTTTTT
>JANLRG010000191.1:0-2168 GCA_031361545.1 Bacteroidota bacterium | reverse complement strand
ACACACCCATCAAAAACAAATTTTTCCCGTACAATAAAGAGTAAAGTGATAAAACGCTCTACTCTTCTTTTTTAGAAGCAAAAAGCTTATTTTTGTTCGACAAATTTCATTCAAAATACACCTATTCAATCGGCTGATGATGCGAAAAACCTTCACACTTGTAGCATTTTTTTTGCTTTCTTTGAATTTATCCGCACAAGACCTGTCAGGTATTTGGCAAGGCGTTTTGTTCCAACCTAATCCGACAGGGATTTATTATTTCGTCTATACCATCACGATACAGCAATCGGGTAATACTATATCGGCTACTTCGTATGCCTCTGCTTACAACACGCCTTATTATGCCTATTATAAAACGATAGGTACGGTCAGTAATAATATTTTATCATTTCAAGATACCGAAATCACGGATTATCAAGCACCTTCTGGTTCGGGTTGGTGTATAAAATATGGGGATTTGACCTTTGATCCTGCCTTAGAAAAACTATCGGGAAGGGCGCAAGGTCTCAACGGTTGTCCTCCTTTCGATATTGAATTGTATCGCCTAACAATAAAGGCGGATACTCTACACTGCACGCCTCAAGCTGTTCCGATATTGACCACTGGTCAAAATATCAGATGGTATGCGGATATAGATAAACAGACATTATTGGCAAGCGGCAATACGTTCACGCCTTTTGTCTATCAAACCACCACCTACTATGTAACACAAACCATTTATGATACCGAAAGCCCCGTTGTTCCTTATACCATTCATATCAATACTACAGCCGCCAACACTTATACCCAAAACCGCACTATTTGTACAGGAGAAAGCATAACAGTGGGCGATACGACTTATAAAACAAGCGGTATTTATGTTAAAAAGCTTCTAACTACTGAGCGGTGCGATAGCCTTGTCACCACTAATTTAACAGTCAAATCGGCTATTCAAAAAACTCAAACATTGAGTATTTGCAATGCACAAAGTGTAGTAGTAGGAGATACCATTTATAAAACGAGCGGTATTTATGTTAAAAAACTGCTGAGTACTGAGGGGTGCGATAGCATTGTCACCACTAACCTTACAGTCAAATCGGCTATTCAAAAGAGTCAAACACTCAGTATTTGTAACGGACAAAGTATAACTGTAGGAGATACTATTTATAAAACAAGTGGCATTTATACTAAACGATTCATTGCTTTCGGCGGTTGCGATAGCCTTATCACGATCAACTTAATAATCAGATCAGCTATTCAAAAATCTCAAACTTTAAGTATTTGCAACGGTCAAAGTGTGGCGGTAGGGGATACCATTTATAGAACAACGGGTATTTATGTAAAAAAGCTGCTGAGTACTGAGGGGTGTGACAGCATTATTACAACCAATTTAACAGTTAATTCAACTATTCAAAAGACGCAAGCTTTGAGTATTTGTCAAGGGCAAAGCGTCATAGTAGGGGATACCACATATAAAACAAGCGGCATTTACATTAAGCATTTGCGCTCAATAGGTGGTTGCGACAGTATCGTGACGACCAATTTGAAATTCTTAAAATTTGATTTAGATATTCCTACTGAAACAACTATTCGATTAGGTGATAGTATTCAAATAACGGCTTTAGCCCATTCAACAGAACCGCTGCTGTGGAAATGGACGCCTAACTCTTTTTTAAGCTGTGATACTTGCTCCGCTATATGGATAACGCCCAAGAAATCAATTGTTTACAAAATAGAAATATCTGATAAAAACAAGCAATGCAAAGAACAAAGAGACTTCAAAGTACATGTCAATAAGCAATGCAATATTTTTATACCCACCGCTTTTTCGCCCAATGACGATAGCTTCAATGACGTATTTAAAGTCTATTTTGGCAATTGCATCAAGCAAATAAAGCGGTATGCGATATTCAACCGTTGGGGCAATTTGATGATTTCCAAAGAGAATCCAAATCTTGATAACGTTAAAGAAGTCAATCTTTGGGATGGTTTGATGAATGGTCAATTGGCAAACATTGGTATCTATGCTTATTTTTTAGAGGTTGAATATTGGGATGGACAAGTAGAGGTGCTGAAAGGAGATGTGACTGTGATGAAGTAAAACATTATGTTATTCAAAAAGACTTTTGAGCAAGGCAATAGCTGTTTTATTGATGTTGAAACCTTACAACCCAATGAAAACCAATGGG
>JANLRG010000074.1:0-14515 GCA_031361545.1 Bacteroidota bacterium | reverse complement strand
AATATTGGTTATCCAATCAATACATCAAATGACGAATTATCATTGTTAGTAAGTCCGGATGGAGAAATTGGATTTTTCTCTTCTGATCGTCCTGGTGGAAAAGGTGGTGATGATCTTTATCAATTTAATTTATATGAAAAGGCAAGACCTCAAGCGGTCACTTACATGAAAGGAAAAGTATATGATTTCGATACTAAAAAACCTCTAGGTGCTTCGTTCGAGCTAATTGATTTAGCTACCGAAAAAGCAATTGTTCGCTCTGTTTCAAATTCTGTTACAGGTGAATTTATTGTTTGTTTGCCAGCAGGAAAAAGTTATGCCTTGAATGTGAGTCGTGATGGCTACTTATTTTACTCCGATAATTTTCAATTGAAAAATGTAAAGTCTGCAAAAGATCCTGTCCTGAAAGATGTTCCATTGAAACCAATCAAAGCGGGACAGTCGATAGTATTAAAAAATATTTTTTATGATACAGATAAATTCGATTTGAAACCAGAGTCAAAAACAGAACTAGACAAATTAATTTCTTTCCTGAATAAAAATCCAAAGATTCATTTTGAAATTAGTGGTCACACCGATAATGTTGGATCAAAACCATACAATCAGAATTTATCGGAGAAAAGAGCGAGAACAGTTTATGATTATTTAGTTACTGCTGGAATTCAAGCGTCGCGCATTGGCTCAAAAGGATATGGCGATTCAAAACCTATTGCTGAAAATACGACTGAAGAAGGGCGATCTCAAAACAGAAGAACAGAGTTTTTAATTACTTCTGTTGATCAGTAAAAATGATTGAAAGTGAAGAAATCATTTTGTGAAAAACTGAAAGTCAAGATTAAAACAAAAATTAAGAAATAGCTTTTCTAACTTTTATTAATTTCACCAACAATTCTTCTATCAAATCTAGATGTAACATATTAGCACCATCTGATTTGGCGTTCTGAGGGTCAGGATGTGTTTCTACAAAAATACCATCGAAGCCTACAGCAATTCCTGCTTTGGCAATTAATTCAATTAAATCTGGTCGCCCACCAGTTACACCTGAACTTTGATTAGGTTGCTGCAAAGAATGTGTGATGTCTAATATAACAGGAACATTATTTTTTTTTAGGTCAACTACACTTCTGTAATCAACAATTAAATCTTGATATCCAAACATACTTCCTCGCTCCGTAAGCATGACATTCATATTGCCAGAATTTTTCACTTTGTCCACAGCAAATTTCATCGATTCCCCAGAAAGGAATTGTCCTTTTTTAATATTGACTGTTTTTCCTGTTTCAGCTGCTGCAATTAATAATTCTGTTTGTCTGCAAAGGAAAGCTGGAATTTGAAGTACGTCCACATATTTCGCTGCAATGGCTGCATCATCACTTTCATGAATGTCTGTTACAATTGGAACAGAATATTTCGAACGTATTTTTGCAAGAATGTCGAGAGCTTTTTCATCGCCAATACCAGTGAATGAATCGCTACGACTTCTATTTGCTTTACGATAGCTCGCCTTAAAGATGAATGGAATTTTTAAACGATTTGTAATTTCAATTAACCGTTCAGCAATTTGAGTAGTCATTTCTTCACTCTCAACAACACAAGGTCCTGCTAATAAAAAGAAATTTCCGGAATCGAGATTTTTAAGAAAAGGAATATTCTGCATGATTTTATTTTGCTTAAAAATATTTTGATAAAGATACAAAAGCTCCTTGAGCCGTACCATTTTTCATTAGGAAACCATCTAATTGATCACTTCGTAGTTGAAGCATCCAACTGTTAAAATTCCATTGATAATTTATTCCAGCATGAAAACCAGAATAGCCACCATAACTCACCTTTAAACCGACGGCATGATGTCTATTAACTCTGTAAACATAATTTTGATAAATCATTGGGAGTGCATTTGCAAAAGCTAAATGCTGAATTGCTGTTTCAATTCTCAAATGATAATTTTCTAGAGGAATTGTATAACTTAATTTCATTAAAGCAGGCAACAATGTGACATAAGATTGACGATTCCGATTGGTTAAATAAGGCTGAACAAGAGTGGAGTCTAAGTTGATAGTTTGTAAAACTGAATCTTTAAATTCAAATAAATCAGAAACATCTACTCCTTCAAATCGAAATGAAGTATCTGTTGAAACAGAAGTTGAATTTTCATTCCAATTAATAAAGCCAAAATTTTCGACACTTAATTTTAATTCTCTTTTTTTATAATCTGTCCATTTGAAAGCCATATTTATTGAAGGGCCAAATCCATTGAAGGAATCAAATTTTGTTTTTGAAGAATCACTACTATGTATTTCCATCTTCGCATTCAAATCTAAAAACTCACCGTAAACATCTGTATAAATAGAAGCTAATGGCGCAACAATAGATAGCAACTGTTGCCCTTTGTTTAAATTTAATCCAGCAGACCATTCCATTAAATCATGGCCCTGATAAAACTGATGCCCATAGCTAAAATTTATTTGTTGATACCGAAGTTGTGTCAGTTCAAAATCATTTAGGTCTGCAGTTTTTCCTGCATATTCTTTGTTTCCCCTAAAAAACAACTCAAAAGCATCTTTGCTAAATTTTGAATCAAGATGAAAAATGTCGCTGAAGCCAATTTTATAATAAGAGTTTTTTAACCCAAACAAAGAATCTGTTCGATGTTGAAATTGGAAATTAGCTGTTACATCAACTCCAAACCTGTTTGTATGACAGAGTTTTTTCGACACGACATCTTTCATCGGATCAGAAATAAATCCGTTGACGAAATATGTTTTTGCTAAATCGTTGGAAATAGAATTAGATCCAAATTCATATCCTCCTTGAAAAGTGAAAATGTTTACTGCTGTAGAATCATTAAGAAACTTTGCAGTCACATTAGATTTGAAAATAATAAGTAGGAGGAAAGCAGAAAGAAATCTTTTCACAAATTATCGGATATAATATGTTCCATCGCCAATCAATTTCAGGTCTAAATGGTAAGAGTTGTATAATTGAGTTAGCAGAGGATATGTCGGCGAATTGAATGTTGCTCTGATGGCAATTCTTTTTGTAGCAAGAATTTTTGATTTCCTTATCGCATCAATTGGAATTGGAATTTTTGTAGTCGTCGATTGCGAGACTAATAAATTTGCGCCAATTGTTCCAGAGACAATTAAATCAGAAACTAAAATTGAATCGGTGACAATATTATTTTCATCAATTAAAAATAGCTGCAAATTAATGTCAAATGGAAAACCATTTTTTGCTACTACATAAAGAGTAGAAGGTCCAATTGCATCAACGTTAGCACTACTGGCTACTGAGAAATTAATTGTGTCTAGAATTGTAAGTTGATTCGCAGCAAAAGACAAAGGCATGTCTATTTGTATTCTAGTTTTCACCAATTGATTGCTGTAAATAAAATCACTGCTTCCGCTGATATTTCCCAGCGGGTTCAATTTTAATTTTATATCGTATCGTAATTTGTCTGGTAAATTTTCAATTAGTTGTTTAATGTTACTATTATTTTTATTGAGCACAATAGAATATAAAGCAGGATTCGGATTATAACTTGCGTAAAAAGGATCAATTGCTCTGTTGATGTTAATCGGATGTTGTATCAAAGTTGAATTGGCAAGTGAAATATTGGTAGCAGTTCTATTGTCAACAGAAATCAAATGATCAACATACGCCTGAATATCTGCTCCAATGTAATTTGAAATATCAAATTGCATGTTGATTGAGTCCAAAAGAATTGTTCCACTTCTAATAAGTCCGCCAATTCCTAAATTAATTTCTTTTGAATCATTTAAATTATTTTGTCCTAAATAACCTCTCACATAATCTGGAGTAATCTGTAATAAAGAAGTTTTTAAATTGATAAGTGTATCACCTCCGAATAAATTAAAAGTATAACCACTAGGGTCAGATTTTGCTTGGACATCATAACTAATTGTATTGTATAACCCTCCAGTTGAACCAGTCATATCGATAGAGTAACCAGAAAAATCATAGGTCTGAGAAAAGAAAGTTGGGTTGGTAACGGATCCTGAATCTACATTTGCTGTAATAGTAAAAGCGATTCCATTTTTCTTTGCTTTGGGAATAGTATAGGAGAGAATAATTTTTGACTGCAAAGTATTTTTAAAATCTAATTTGATAAAACCTGCTGAAATATTCGCAAATTTAAGTTGAACATTGGAAACTCCCAGTGCAACATTGTTATTACCAGAAATAAAAGTAGTACCTGGCGTAATTGTCGAAGGGAATGCAGGAAAAACCTGACTAGTTAAAATAGTTGTGTCTGGAACATGATAAACAGAATCTAGCTTCAAGTTAGAAAAGGAAGTATCTATTCGAATAATCAGTGCGCCAGAATTATTGGCTGTAATAAAACTATCGCCAACCAAATTATTAAGCCCCAATGTTGCATGAGCTAATGGACCAAGGACATTTACATCCCATTGAGGATTTTCATTTTGCTTTTTGCATGCAAAGAGTAAGAATGCTGTGAGGTAAATAAGTGTGAAAAAACGTTTTTTCATTTGGTGTAAATATGAGAAAAAGAAACGAGGCTTTAGTCATTGAAAGTAGGTTTTTCAACGAAGAAATTATTCGTTTTGTGAACAAATTTTTTAATGATAATCGATAATCATTTAAATGATATCAGTACTTATATTTTTCCTTCCAAAGAGAACGAAGAAATGTTCGAATTTCAGACTCTCTTGGGTTTTGTCCCGGTTCATAAAACTTGATTCCTGAAAGTTCTGGAGGAAGAAACTCTTGACCAGCAAAATTATTTTCATTACTGTGATCATAATTATATCCTTTTGAATACCCCAGTTCCTTCATTAATTTTGTTGGAGCATTACGAATATGAAGTGGTACTGCTAGGTCTCCGTGTGATTCGACTGATTGAAGCGCCACTTCAATAGCCATGTAACCGGAATTACTTTTAGGAGAAGTCGCCAGATAAATTACCACCTGTGAAAGAATAATTCGGCATTCAGGAAAACCGATTTTATTTACCGCATCAAAACATGTATTTGCCATTACCAAGGCTGTTGGATTTGCATTGCCAATATCTTCAGAGGCAAAAACGACCATTCGTCGAGCAATAAATTTTGGATCTTCTCCGCCCCGAATCATTCTCGCAAGCCAATATACAGCTGCATTTGGATCGGAACCTCGCATAGATTTAATAAAGGCGCTGATAATGTCATAGTGTTGCTCGCCATCCTTATCGTATAAAGCTATTTTACCTTGCGCTATCTGTTGTACTTTTTCATTCGTAATTATAATTTCTCCAGTGGAGTTAAAAGAACTCACTGTCAATTCCAAGAGATTGAGCAGCTTCCTCGCATCACCTCCTGAAAGTCTAAGTAAAGCTTCAGATTCTTTCAAGGTGATATTCATTTTCTTCAGTTCACTATCTTCAAGAAGAGCTTGATGAACGATTTGTAATAATTCTTCTTTAGAAAGTTCATTCAAAACATAGACCTGACATCTGGAAAGCAGCGGAGAAATTACTTCGAAGGATGGATTTTCTGTCGTTGCACCAATGAGAGTGATAATGCCTTTTTCAACGGCAGCCAAAAGAGAATCTTGTTGTGATTTACTGAAGCGATGAATTTCATCGATAAATAAAACAGGACTTCCTTCGACAGCTTTTAATTCATGACCGTACCTTTGTGCTTTTTCAATAACTTCACGAACATCTTTTACTCCCGAACTCACTGCACTCAAAACATAAAAAGGTCTCTTTAACTGATTAGCAATAATTCCAGCAAGAGTTGTTTTTCCTACTCCCGGTGGCCCCCAAAAAATGATAGAAGGCATCACATTTCTTCCGATCGATTTTCGCAGGATAGCATTTTCACCAGCCAAATGTGATTGGCCAATATAATGTTGAAGGTCATTCGGACGCATTCTTTCTGCGAGAGGAATCATCTTTATTAATTAAGATGCGAAGATAACAACCATTCTCCAATATTAATAATGGAGAAAAGTAATGTGGCATTTTGGTTCGATAGAAAGGAAATAATAGTCGGTAAAGCAGAAGTGAGTTTCCACTTTAGTTAGTACATTTGTCATTCACAAATTAGTTATGAATTTATTAATCCGAGTGGCAATAATTGTTTTTTTTCCAACTTTTATTATTGCACAACCATCAAACAATTTAAATGGAAGTCGTCCAGATTCACTACGAAGAAATGCACCAAGAATTGGAAAAGTTTTTGGAAGTATTCGTGACTTTGAAAATAATCAACCGATAGGATTTGCTACAATTGCATTTTTATCGGTGCGCGATTCAGCAATTGTTGGCGGGGTTCAGACTAATGAAAAAGGAAACTTTCTTGCGGAAGAATTACCGCTGGGAAGAATCATTCTCAAAATATCATTCATCGGTTATACTCCAACGTTTCAACAACTGCAACTTTCTATTCAATCTTTAGAGGTAGATGCAGGAATAATAAAGTTGAAATCGAAAGCTCAAAATCTGAAGGACGTTACAATTACTGGAGAGAAATCTGATTATGTAAATTCAATTGATCGGAAGGTTTATAATATGGATAAAAATATTGTAAACACAGGAGGAACTATTACAGAAGTATTGCAGAATATTCCTTCTGTGAGTGTAGATATCGATGGAAATGTAAGTCTGCGTGGTTCTCAAAATGTCACAATATTGATTGATGGCAAACCATCTGGTATGTTGGGCGGTGACAGAAAAGCGGTGTTGCAACAAATTCCTGCCGGAGCTGTAGATCAAATTGAAGTAATAACAAACCCATCAGCAAAATATGATGCTGATGGTATGTCGGGGATAATCAATATTAAAACCAAAAAGGACAAGATGAAAGGAATGAATGGTTCTTTGTCTGCCGGTATTGGGACCAACGATAAATATAATTTGAGTATTAGTGGAAATGATCGGTCACCTCGAAAAAATATTTATGCTAATTATGTTTATCGACACGAGACAAGAAATGTTACTGGAGAGTCCACTCAATTTAATCATTTCAATGGACAAGATGCTTTCTATTATAATAGCAATACCAATGGTGATAATCAATCTGGTAATCACACAGGAAAAATTGGTGCCGATTTTTTTCTGAACAAATTTAATACTCTTGGTCTCAGCGCTGGCGTTTCTGCTCGGGTGGAAGAACATCCCGAACAAATTCAATATCGTTTTTATACACCAGAACAAATTCCTTTAAATTCATTTCATCGTGATAATACAGAAGACACAAAAAACTTTAATACTGATTTAAGTACAGATTACAAACATACATGGGATAGCACATCAAGAGAATTGACTGCAAATATTTCTTATTCATCAAATATTAAAAAATCGAAGGAGTCATATAAAAGTTCTGTTTATTCAGGAGAATTACCTTATCAGAAAAACACGAACGATAATATCTATCAAAACATTCTACTACAAACAGATTTAGTTCAGCCAATTAAAGGTAAAGGAAAATTAGAAGTCGGGTTAAAGAGTTCCAATCGACTTTTGGACAATCAACTAAATTATTCCGATTTGAATTTTATTACTGGATTATATCAGAGTAATTATTTTCGAAGTGATCATTTTGTCTATAATGAACAGATTGTTTCGGCCTATTCAATGTTGACGAGTAAGATTAAAAAATTCGAATACAATGTTGGGCTGCGTGCTGAACAAACTTTTGCTAAAATAGAATCACAGTCTATAAGTCTTACTTTTAACAATCAATATCTTTCCCTTTTTCCAAGTGCATTCTTGAAATATCCTTTATCAAGAAATAGTGATTTGCAAATCAGTTATTCAAGAAGAGTAAACAGACCGGAATCGAAAACTCTGAATCCATTTATCGATTATTCAGATTCTTTAAACATCCGTTCGGGAAATCCTTTTTTACGTCCAGAATTTACTAATGCTTTGGAGTTGTCTCATGCGATTACTATTTCAAAATGGAGCCTGACTTCAAGCATCTACTACCGAAAAACAACTGATTTAATTAGCCGCTATCGCACTGTTAATCCTGCTACTGGAATTGGAACATTAACTACTACAAATTTTTCTTCGGCCGAAAATTCAGGTGGAGAAATTGTTGTGAGATATTCTTTTGAAAAGGCCGGTTCCATCATGGGTAGTTTCAATATCTATCAAAGTAAAATTAATGGGAGTAATGTTCAGTCTGATTATCAAACGAACTCCACTCAATGGTTTGCTCGGGTGAATGCGAATTTAAAAATTGCAAGGAATACAGCCTTTCAATTAACAGGTAATTATACCGCTCCTATGAAAACGGTAAATGGAGAAATCAAAGGAATGAGTGGAGTAGATGCCGGAATTAAACAAGACATTTGGATGGGCCGTGGGTCGCTTGGCTTAAATATTAGCGATATTTTTCTAATGCGAACATTTCAATTTATTAATTATAGCGATTTCTATTATACATCTGGAAAACGGAATCGTGAATCGAGAGTTGCTATGTTTAATTTTACCTATAAATTTGGAAAAGCAGATAGCAATTTGTTGAACAAGAAGAAAAATTTCAGGAATAATAATCAAGAAGGTTCACCCGATATGATTGATTATTGAAAAAGAGGAAGTATGAAAAAAGGGTTAACGTATATCAATTACGTTAACCCTTTTTTATTTTGAAAATATTGAATGATTAATAATTCTTTTATTTTTCCACTTTACATCCCTTGTGCCATGAGAACAGCATTATAAGCATTTACATTTCCAAATCCTCTGCTTCCAGAAAGTACAGGATAATATTGCGCTGTATTTTTCATACAAGTCATAACTTGTGTTCTTGTTAAATTAGGATTGACAGACCACACCAATGCAGCAACTCCAGCTGAAAATGCTGTCGCGCATGAAGAGCCTCCAACATAAGTTGGTGTCAATCCGCTAATAGGAAGTGATAAAGTTGTTCTTTCTGTATTAGCATTTCTTTGCATTGGTATTGTCAGTATAACTTTACTTCCATCGTGACAGTCGTTACATGTTTGGCTACTTTCATTAACTCCTGTGATGGCATTACATTCTGAATAGTAGGCCGGATAAATTACCCCCCACCAAGAAGTCCAACCGAAAGAAGTACCTGCAGCAGCAAAAATTAATTTCCCTTTTCCATAGGCATAACTAACTCCATCATGAAGTGTACTGCTACTAAAAGGAGTTCCTACAGACATACTCACAATTTTCACTGATAAATTATTACCCATTAATACCAAAGCATTCCGTACTCCAGATAATTCAGCGGATTCGTCTAATACAACATCGTTACAGCCACGAACGAAATACAAATTTGATTTATAAGCTACACCAGTTGGACCACCCAAGTTGTTACGCGGACCAACAGCAATTCCACTCATGCTCGTTCCATGTGCACAACCCGTGTAAGCTGTCGAACCATACGTGTAGTTAGTTGTAATCGTTCTTGCAACATTTGACTCGCCATTATTAAAATCGCTTCCTAATAAAGTTTGCGTCGAGCTAATTCCGGCATCAATAATTCCAACAGTGATTCCTTGTCCTTGTGCAATCGTCCATGCATTTACGACATTTACATTGTTGTAATTCCAAGACATTTTACATCCCGGATAAATCGTTGTATAGTCGGAAGAATTCAAAGCATAACTAGATCCTGAGCAACCCGACGACGAAGTTGTTCTTGCAGAAATGTAAGTTGATGGCCAATAGCCATACGGTTCAATATACCGAACGTTTTGCAAGTTGAACAAAGATGTGATAACTGCTCTGTTTGTAATCCTCAAAGAGATAATTGGCAATGTTTGATCATCTTCCACCAAAATGTCATTGATAGAAATTTGTTGAGAACTATTTTTTTTCAATTCCTCAACAATAAAATTTAATAGTTTGTCATGAATTCCTTTCCATAGTTTTGAATGGATATCAATTTTATAAAGCTGGCCTCTCACATCAACTAACCCAGCCGGTTGGTAGCCTATTGCAATGAGTTGAGTATAATTTGCAGCGCTACAAATCATTTTAAGATCTGTCTTCTCCCAACTAAAATCGTTGGTCGATTGTACTTGATTGTACATGTTTTTATCAATCTCTTCTTTAGAATATAAGTTTCCGGAAGGTACGGCGGTGAGAACCGATTTCTGAACCAATCCTTGATCACTTGTTTGATTAGGTGTTATTTCTGTTTCTTCAGGATTACAAGAGAAGAACAAGCCAGAAATAATTAGCAGGTAAAATATTTTTTTCATTTAGGTATTTGTTTTGGTGGTTAGTTATTTTTTACAAAAATAGGTGATGTGAAAGTAAGAAAGTTATTGATAGTTCCCAATAGTCGACTTTTTTACTTTTATGAAGTTTAATTAAATGTGATCTAGAGGGGTAAAATGACTTGCTAAATTGACTTACTTTGCATTCCCATGAAAAAATTAGTCCTCTTAATTTTGCTTTTTTCATCATTAGCAAAAGCTCAAACTAAAATTAAAGCATATTTCAGCAGACCAGTCGATACATCAATTTCGAGTGGTGTGAATGCAATTTGGTTGAATCAATCGATCGATGACACCCTTGTCGCATACATTAATCGAGCGAAATATTCAATCGACTTAGCAGTCTTTAGCTACGATCAATCAGCTGGAATGGCAAACATTGCTGCTGCTGTCAATAGTGCTTATTTATCGGGAAAAGTTATCAGGTGGATTTATAATGGCGGCTCTTCTAACTCTGGATTGTCGGGTTTAAATTCTGGAATCAAAAAACTTGCATCTCCGACAACTGTCAATTATGGAATTATGCACAATAAATTTGTGGTGATCGATGCGAATTCTTCTGATGCCGCTGATCCAACTGTATGGACTGGATCGTGCAATTGGAATTTGGAACAGTTTTATAGTGATGAAAACAATGTTGTTATTGTTCAAGATCGATCTTTAGCAATGGCTTATCAAACAGAATTTAATGAGATGTGGGGAAGCTCGACTTCAATCCCAAATGCAACGCTTTCAAAATTTGGAGCTTTCAAATCAGATAATACTCAACACTACTTTAACATTGAAGGAAAAATTGTAGAATGTTATTTTAGTCCCTCGGATGGAACAACAAACCATTTGATTAATTTAATTAATTCTGCTGACAATGATTTAAACTTTGGAGTTTATACATTCACTCGTCAAGATCTTGCAGATACAATTGCCTACAAGATTTCTCATGGAGTAAGAACCACTGGGATTATGGATCAATATAGCTTAGGATTTAATGCCAATACTACTTTGACACCAATCATGGGAAATAATTTAAAGATATATTCAGATCCCAATTATATTTATCATTCTAAACATCTAATTGTTGATGCTTGTTTGCCGAATTCAGATCCAGCGGTTGAGGTCGGTTCACATAATTGGTCAACTTCAGCGGAGACTAAAAATGATGAAAATATTTTAATTATTCATGATGATACGATTGCAAATGTTTTTCTTCAAGCTTACAAAGCAAGTTTTAATCGATTATTAGGAGTATTAGCGCCATGTACTACAACAGATGTGGAAGAGTTGGAAAACTCTTTTTCTTTTTATCCTAATCCAGCGACTTCTGTTTTTCATTTAAATTTGAATCACGAAAAATACAAATCGCTGGAATTACTAGATCTGTACGGAAGTTTAAAATATTTTACAACTGATTTATTAACAGAGCTAAGTGTAGAAAACCTGAGCGGCGGAAATTATTTTATAAAAATAACTTACGAAGACCGAGTAGAAATACAAAAATTTATTGTTATAAAAAATGTCTATTGATTTTTAAAGATGATGAGTTTTAAATAAAAAGATTGAGAGATGATTAAGAAGATATTTTTTTTAGCAATACTTGTTTTAGTGGTTTCTAAAATGTTTGGACAAAACAATATTTCGAGGGTAGAAAAAAGAAAAGGTTTGTTCTATGCAGCGTGGGGATACAACAAAGATTATTTTTCGAAAAGTGATTTACATTTTTTCAATAATGGTTCGGATAATTATGATTTCACGTTGTATAATATCGTAGCAAATGATCGTCCTGGATATAGTCAAATTTTATCTACTACCTTTTCTATTCCACAATATGTCTATCGTTTCGGATATTATTTTAATGATAAGCGGAATTTAGGAATTGAAATAAATTTTGATCATGCAAAATACGTGATGAATAATAATCAGACAGCACATCTAAAAGGTACTATTCACGAGAAACATTATGACCTTGATACATTGGTCTCAACGGATTTCCTAAAGTTTGAACATACCAACGGTGCAAATTTCCTAATGATCAATTTATTAAAAAAGTATAAACTTTTGGAATCTGTAAATAAAAACCATGTACTTAATGCAGTAGTAAAAGTTGGTGGGGGAATTGTAATTCCAAAAACCGATGTTACTTTGTTTGGAGAACGGCTAGATAATGTTTTTCACATCGCGGGTTACATAGCAGGAGTTGATGCAGGTTTTAGATACGAGTACAAACATTTTTTTTCGGAAGCATCTTTAAAAGGAACTTATGCTAATTACTACAATGTTCTTACTGTTGGAACAGGAAAAGCAAGCCACACATTTTTTACAGGTGAAATTATTTGGAGTTTTGGTTTCCAAATGCCTCTGTAAAAAAAAGTCATTAATTGTTCTTGAAAGGAATTGCCACTTCCAGAATGATTAATTCAAAAATAAAATTATATTTTTCCGTTTTTGATTTCATCTACAATCGCCGGATCAAGCAAAGTGGAAGTGTCTCCAAGATTGGCTGTTTCACCTTCCGCTATTTTTCGTAAGATTCGTCTCATTATTTTGCCGCTTCGTGTTTTCGGAAGCCCGCTTACAAATTGAATCTTATCTGGCTTAGCGATGGCACCAATAATTCGAGTGACTGTTTGATTGATATCTTGTCGTGATAAATTTTCATCGCCATGTGTTCCTGAATAAATTACAAAAGCATAAATGCCTTGACCTTTGATGTCATGAGGGAAACCAACCACAGCACTTTCAATTACACCAGCATGCATATTGATAGCGTTTTCAATTTCAGCAGTCCCAATTCTATGACCACTTACATTAAGAACATCATCAACTCTACCAGTGATGCGGTAATTTCCACTTTCATCGCGTAAGCAACCATCACCAGTAAAATACATGTTTTCATACGTTGCAAAATAATTTATACGGCATCTCTCATGATCTCCGTATGTAGTTCTAAGAATTCCTGGCCATGGAAATTTAATGCATAAATTTCCGCTAACATTATTTCCTTCTAGTTCATTTCCTTTTTCATCCACCAACACCGGTTGAATGCCAGGAAGCGGAAGAGTTGCAAAGGATGGTTTCTCAGGAGTGACACCGGCGAGATTTGAAATTAAAATTCCACCAGTTTCTGTTTGCCACCAAGTATCAACGACCGGACATTTTTCTTTGCCGATATTTTTATGGTACCAATGCCATGCTTCTTCGTTAATCGGTTCACCAACGGTTCCTAAAACTTTTAGTGATTCCAAATTTTTATTAGTCAAAAATTTATCGCCAAAAGCCATGAGTGAACGAATAGCTGTTGGAGCGGTGTATAGAATATCGACTTTGTACTTATCTACAATATCCCAAAATCTACCTGCATCTGGCCATGTAGGAATTCCTTCAAACATCAATGAAGTAGCACCTGCGGAAAGTGGCCCATATACTATGTAAGAGTGACCGGTGATCCATCCAATGTCAGCAGTACAAAAATGAATTTGTCCAGGTTCATATTGAAAGACATTGACGAAAGTATAATTCGCCCAAATCATATAACCAGCAGTTGAGTGAACAACACCTTTCGGTTTTCCCGTTGATCCAGAAGTATAAAGTATAAAGAGTACATCTTCAGCATTCATTTCTTCTGCTGGACAATCAGGGTTGCCTTGCGTTTCAACTTTTTTTATTTCATCTTCCCACCATACATCACGACCTTTAATCATTGATACAGGAGTGCGAGTGCGAGTGCAAACGATGACACGCTTTACAAAGGGGCAACCGACTAATGCATCATCGATCACACTTTTAAGTGGGATATCTTTTCCGCCCCTAAAAGCGCCATCACAAGTGATGATGAATTCAGCTTTAGCATCGAGAAGGCGATCGGCTATGGACTGCGCAGAGAATCCACCAAAGATGACAGAGTGAACCGCACCGATTCGAGCGCAAGCTAACATTGCGATTGCTAGTTCAGGAATCATCCCCATATAAATGCAAATTCGATCACCTTTTTTTACGCCATTATTTTTTAAAACATTAGCAAACTGTTTAACTTTAAAAAGGAGTTCTTTATAAGTAAGCACACGATGATGTTCTTGTGGATCATTCGGTTCCCAGATGATGGCAGGTTTATTTCCATGCGCAATAATATGACGGTCGAGACAATTCTCTGTAATATTTAATTTTCCACCTTCAAACCATTTTATTTCAGGTTGAGAAAAATTCCAATCCAAGACCTTATCCCATTTTTTTTTCCATAAAAAATTTTCAGCAACCTCAGCCCAAAATTTCTCAGGCTGTTCCATACTTTTTT
>JANLRG010000056.1:0-1435 GCA_031361545.1 Bacteroidota bacterium | reverse complement strand
AAACATCAATTTTGCAAACACACCTCACTTTTTATGCGTTAAAATTTCATTAAATAAACGTTTTATGTCAAAAAAGAAAATAATCGTAGCGATTGGTGGTTCCAGCGGCTCTATTTACGCTAAAGTTTTATTGGATAAATTGGTCGCTATGCAAGAGCAAATTGAAGCAGTAGGCATCGTCATGAGTGATAATGCTAAGTACAATTGGGAATATGAGTTAGAAAAACCGTTTGATACTGAGGGGTGGTTGCCGGTGCATTTTAATTTTTATGAAAAAATGAACTTTATGGCACCCTTCGCCAGTGGCTCTGCGAAATACGAAGCGATGATAGTCTGTCCTTGCTCGCTGGGCTTAATGGCGCGCATTGCTACGGGTGTGTCCAATGATTTGGTCACACGAGCAGCTGATGTGATTTTGAAAGAACGCCGCCGCTTGATTTTAGTCCCCCGCGATACCCCCCTCAGTATCATCCATATTAACAACATGAAAATCCTCACCGAAGCAGGTGGCATCATCTGCCCCGCCACACCGAGTTTTTATAGCAAACCTAAGACTTTTGAAGAATTGGCAGCAACGGTGATTGACCGCATTTTGGATTTGGCAGGATTTGATTTGAAAAGTTATCGGTGGAGTGAGTAGGAAGGAAGCGAATAATTTTAAAATCTATTTCACCAAAGTAATACTCCCTTTCCGAAATTCCGTTTCACCATCTTTATATTCCAACTCGGCGAAATAGGTATAGACGCCGGACAGAAAAGGGCGTCCGTCCCAAGCGAAGGTGATGTCATTGGGTTTGAAGTTGTCGGCTTGAAAAACGAGGCTGCCCCAACGGTCAAATATTTGGAAGGTCTTGATATTTTTGACATCTCCGTTGTCATAAATCATCAACAGGTCATTATTGCCATCGCCATTCGGTGAAAAGGCGTTCGGAATATAGGCTTGATGACAATCATCGTAATAAATCTTTATCGCATCAGTGACTCTGCCACATCTATTATTGACTGAAACATAATAAATCCCCGATTGCAAAACAACGATGCTATTTTGCGTGGTGCCGTCTTGCCATAAATAATTGGCTTCTTCAGCTTGGGCTTTGAGGACTATTTTTTTACCCAAGCACAATGTTGTATCCACACCCAATTCTACTGAGGGGAGGGCTACAAAACGAATAGTGACGCTATCGGTGGCATAACAAAAGTTTTTATCTATATTGACCTTGTATTTGCCCGTTTTGGTCACGAAGTAAATAGAATCGGTTTTGTTATCCTGCCATCGATAATGAGCGCCTGCAATATTGGGATTGAGGACAATCACTTGCCCTTCACACACGATCGTATCATGCCCAAGCTCAATGTCAAATGAATTGCCGCCTACTTTTACAATCACTGAATCGGTGAATTGGCACTTGCATTTATCGGTCACTTGCACAATATA
>JANLRG010000007.1:0-1231 GCA_031361545.1 Bacteroidota bacterium | reverse complement strand
AAATTTGGTGGCGCATCGGTGAAAGATGCAGAATCGGTAAAGAATGTTGGACGAATAGTATCTCAGTATAAAAACGAGAAACTGGTCGTGGTAATTTCTGCAATGGGAAAAACTACCAATGCATTAGAAAAAGTTGCTTCTTCCTTTGTAAATAAAAAAGAAAACGCCAGAGAACTTTTAAGTGAAGTAAAAGATTACCACATCAAAATTATTAATGACCTTGGCTTTTCTCATGTGCACGATGTTCGTGGTGAAATAGAAAACTCATTTATAGAAATAGAATGGGTAATAGAAGAAGAACCATCCAGATCGTACGGGTTTTACTATGATCAGATTGTATCGCAAGGAGAATTGATGTCATCGAAAATACTTTCCGCTTATTTAAATGAATCGAAAATTCTAAATGAATGGTTAGATGTTCGCGATGTTTTACAAACCGACAATAGCTATAGAGAAGGGAAAGTCAATTATGATCTCACAAAAAAACTGATCGACATCAGAATTCCGGAAATGATGAAAAAGAAAAACATCATTATTACCCAAGGATTTATTGCGAGTACTTCCGAAAATTTCACAACAACATTAGGCCGAGAAGGAAGCGATTATACCGCAGCAATCTTATCATATTGCCTCGAAGCAAAAGAAATGGTGGTTTGGAAAGACGTAGCCGGAGTAATGAGTGCCGATCCTAAATTATCGGACGATGCAGTAAAGCTAGAACAGATTAGCTACCACGATGCGATTGAATTAACATATTACGGGGCCACGGTGATACATCCGAAAACGATAAAGCCATTAGAGAACAAGCATATTCCATTGAGAGTTTGTTCTTTTTTAGCACCGCAAGATAAGGGAACAAGTATTGGTAATTTTCAACATACAAAGCCGCAGGTTCCGTGTTTCATTCATAAATTTAATCAGATACTATTTTCCATTTCGGCCAACGACTTTTCATTTATTGCAGAAGAAAGTTTGAGTATAATTTTTTCGATTTTTGCAAAAGAAGATATTAAAATAAATTTGATGCAAAATTCTGCATTAAGTTTTTCAGTGTGCATCGATAACGATCCTTACAAAGTTCCGGGAGTACTTGAAAAACTAAAAAAAGAATTTAAAGTATTGTATAACGAAGATTTAAAATTAATAACCGTACGGCATTATTATCCATCAACGATCGATCAATTAACCAAAGGCAAAACAGTTTTATTAGAGCAACGAACGAGATTAACAG
>JANLRG010000006.1:0-2397 GCA_031361545.1 Bacteroidota bacterium | reverse complement strand
GAAATACGATGAGCATTTAACAGTGGATTAAAATCACACAGCTCAAAAACAACGGATGAATATCCGTCGAAGCGTCGGAAATTTTTCTAACTTAGAACAATGAAAATTAACTATGGATATTATGCAAGTCCGTCGCAGCGGCGTTCAAAATGAAAGCGAGTATAATTTGTTTTTTTATTTTATTCCCATTGCTTCTTTTTTCTCAAAGTAGAAGAGATGTTTGGAGGATGGGTTACTGGCAAGGTGGCCCGATTTTTCAAATGGATTTTCATGGCGGCAATTTGCAGATTGATTCACTGAATGTTCCGCATCCAATGAGTATGTTTACAGAAGATGCAGGTATATGTGATCCAAATGGGAATTTATTGCTTTACACAAATGGAATTTTTATTGCAAATGCCTTGCATGATACTATGATGAATGGTGGTGGGCTTAATTCCGGACCAGGAACAACTTCTTGGCAAAATTTCGGAATGCCCGGATTTCAATCAGCAGTTGCATTGCCTGATCCACTTGATTCAAATCAGTATTATCTTTTTTATATGGTCATCGATAATAATAACCAATTAAAATGCGATTCCGTTTTATTGGCGAAGATTGATATGAGACTCGATAACGGGTTAGGAGGTGTGACTGTGAAAAATTATTTGGTTTCTGATTTAGGCTTTTCAAGTGGTCAACTTGTTGCAGTAAAACATGCAAATGGAAGAGATTGGTGGTTGGTATTTCATGGCTACAATACCGACACTTATTATACTATCCTTATTACTCCATCCGGTATTTCAGCGCCCATTCCTCAAAATATAGGATTACCTTTTTCAACTCCCGGACAAGCATGTTTCTCACCTGATGGGACGTTGTATGCGAGCTATCAAAATTTGAATGATCTTGATATCATGAATTTTGATCGTTGTTCTGGATTATTTAGTAATTATAAGCACATAATTATCCCTGACACAGGAATTTCAGCTGGTTGTGCATTTTCACCTAATTCTAAGGTCTTGTATGTATCATCTAATAATTATTTGTATCAGTTTGATATGACCTCGCCAAATATCTATTCGTCAATGGATACAGTAGCAATTTATGATGGCTTTGGCGATCCAGTTGGCACTACATTCTTTTTCCAAGAATTGGCTCCAGATGGGAAAATCTATATAACCGGTTTCGGAAGTGTTAAGCATCTTTCTGTAATCAATTTCCCGGACAGTTTAGGACTTTCCTGTGATGTCTCACAACATTCAATAGCACTTCCGGGATTCAATAATGGATCATTTCCCAATTATCCATTTTATGAATTAGGAGTTTTAGGCGGAAGCATTTGCGATAGCTTGCCAACCACAATCTCTTTTGTCATAAAACCTAGTGAAGGATATTCGGTATTTCCGGATCCTGCTTTGAACGAGTTGTTTGTTAATCTTGATTTTAAAAAAATTCAATCTTACTCCGTATTTAACTCCTTAGGGCAATTATTCTCAGTTGAAGGAGATTTTATCAGGGATGAATACTTGCACTTGGATGTTTCAAAATTAAAAAGCGGTTTTTATTATTTAGTTTTAGCTAAAGAAAACACCAAAGTTGTAAGGAAATTTGTAAAACAATAATAGTTGGGAACATCAAAATTTTATAAGATACTGAATGTGTTCTTGAAGTAATGATCAAATATTTTCTTTAAAATAAGGGGAAAAAAGACAAATAATAATTTTAAAAACTTGGTATTTTTAACCGAAGCTGTTGTTGTTGAATTTGTTTCATATTTGCTAATAATAGCTTTCCGATAAGGTACATACCTTTGATCATTTGCAAGAATGACAATCTGCACAGAATCTGTATTATACTTAATTCTCCTGATAACATCCTTCTTGTAATTATACATGGTAAAGTAGTTCTTCTCTTTATCAAGAATAACACACAACTGAGAATCTGGCGAAAAACTAGAATATTGGTTCTCAATCAGAAGACTATCGTTTTCAAAGCAAAATAGTCGCTTTAATTCTGAAATATACTTAACCTTGATTGGATTCGCTTTCACAGAATGCGCCTGAAATAATATAAAAATCAAATAAATAATAATTTTCAAATGCTTCATCTTCTCATATTTTTGCTGCTCGGCGATTTCTTTAACGTCAATTTTTCCGTGACTCACCTCACGCATGCCGTAGCGAGATTCCGCCGATCTCAACGTACACCCTTTCTTTCTTATACATACGACAAATCTATTGCAAACTATGCAAATTGATCACAGACTGCTGCTCGGCGGAAGTGTGTCCTGAATTATCTTTTGTTGTATGAAAGATAAATGTTTTAAATGAGATGAAGGAAGACTGAGAAATAGAATAGTCTGACCCTTCGCAATCGGCTTACAGGAGCAGGTTGCAAACCGCCTTGCAGGTGCTT
>JANLRG010000876.1:0-2140 GCA_031361545.1 Bacteroidota bacterium | reverse complement strand
GGGGTGGTGAAACCTTGATTTTCTTTTAACACCTTTTTTAACACATAGGGACATAGTTCACATAGTTTTTTTAGTTCCTTACAGGATGACATTTTCATAAATCGCATTATTGGTGACAATTTTGGCGGAGGTCTTGTCGTTGGCATCTGCATCCGAATCGTTATATTGCTCAAGGACACCATCAAAACGGGTTTGCAATTGCTTCAATTTTTCTAAAACTCTGGCATGGTATGTCAGGATAACGCAATGTGAAAAGCCTTTTACAAATGTTAAACATCACCAAAAGCCTTTTGTCCACAGCAGAGGGCTTTTGATTGAGACATACCCCTCAGTATTCCCATATAAAAACAGAGCGTTTGAAAGAAAGAAGAAATAAATAGCCATATTTTAAAGCAATATGTTAAAACAATATGTTGCACTAACAGCCTATTTAATTTGACTGCTTGAAATATAAGCCTATATTTGGTTATCTAAGTAAGAGAAAAACCGAAAGGAATAAAGTAATCATGTTTTAACCATCTTAATTATGAATTTAGCTGTTTTGTTGTTGAAATGTAAAAATGAACCGCGTGTGACCACTTTAACACGAGATGGAATTCAAGAAATAACGGCAAGTGTCGCCGGTTTCTTATTTGACCAATCGGGCGGGCGGGAACTCCTTGAGTTTAGGGTGTTTGATTGGTTTGAATTATCTTTGACAGGTCCCGAATGGAATGCTCTACAATTTAATGTGGGACAGAAAGTCGTACCCGAAGTGGCAACCGGACTGAATATTGACCTCTCCCCTTTCGGACATTATGTGCTGCTGATTGATAAGGCAGATGCCTTCAGTGCCGCATGGAACACGCCCGGAACACTTAAATACAATCACATGGCTGCGCAAACCCTTAATCCCGCTATAATGGCTCATGAGTTGGGTCATATGTATGGCTCAGGTCACGCTAATTTAGACCGCATCGTTGGACCTTTAGAATATGGCGACCAATTTTGCATCATGGGCAATGAGGGCAATAAATATACATTCATACACGATCGTCTCAAGGCAGCGAGTGGTCCGGGAATGGTGGCTCCTAATTTAATTGCCTGTGATTGGTTGGATTTAAATCAAAAAAATGTAACAATTGATATCAGGCAACCACTCAATTTAGCACCTCACGAAACGACTATTGAGCTTGCACCACTTCAAGGAGCACCAGCTGTCAATTATACAGGTTTACCGCAAGTAGCATTGGGCGAAAGTTTTGTAGCCAATCAAAAATTACTTATTGAGTTCAGAACGATCATGGGTTGGGATCGGGGTATGCCTAAAGTTCCTTCACCGAATGGATGGGTACTCGCTCATTTGACGAATGGTGCTAAACCGGGCGCGAATTCATTGCGAATTGGGGCAATGGGCGCAAAAGTGGATGAAGAAATCTATC
Source organism: Bacteroidota bacterium (assembly GCA_031361545.1). Classification (GTDB taxonomy): domain Bacteria; phylum Bacteroidota; class Bacteroidia; order AKYH767-A; family 2013-40CM-41-45; genus JADKIH01. The sequence goes on along the minus strand of JANLRG010000876.1, from coordinate 719 downwards.
TTCCACAATCAGCGGTGACCATTAAAGTCAAGGCTTTTGATGCCAATCGCAATGCTGTCACGCTTAAATTGTCGCGCTTGAATCCCATGATCCAACAAGTCTTTTCAGGCGGAGATGGGGTCATATATGCCATTATGGACAACGGCGATTTGATGTGGTATCGGCACGATGGACGCGCGGACGGTAGCTTTAGATGGGCAGATAATAATCCGAGAAAGGTGGGGGCAGGATGGAATTTTAAGCAGGTATTTTCAGGCGGCGATGGCGTTATTTATGTTATCACCAACACAGGCGATTTATTGTGGTTTCGGCATGACGGGCGCGGAGATGGCAGCTTCAAATGGGCTGACGACAATGCTCGAAAAGTCGGCACCGGTTGGGATATGAAACAGGTGTTTTCAGGTGGCAATGGAGTCATTTATGCTATTACACATACGGGCGATCTCTTATGGTTTCGGCACGATGGGCGCGGCGATGGTAGCTTTAGGTGGACGGATATCAAAGCCAGAAAGGTGGGCGTCGGTTGGAACATGAAGCAGGTGTTTTCAGGGGGCGATGGCGTGATATATGCCATCAATGACAACGATGATTTGCTCTGGTTTCGCCACGATGGACGGAACGATGGCAGTTTCAAATGGGCAGACAACAATGCTCGGAAAGTTGGCAACGGTTGGAGTGCGCCGAAGGTATTTGCCGATGGCAACGGTATTGTTTATGCC
>JANLRG010000827.1:0-2397 GCA_031361545.1 Bacteroidota bacterium | reverse complement strand
AAAACTTAATAAATTTGGATTTATGACCAATGATTTTCAGGACAGATTTTCGAAACTAAATAATGATTCACTTCAAATTTGTAAAACATTCAAAATGAATCATCGATTTGATAATCAAGTAAACGTAAAAATAAACACCATTTTTTTGAATAAAATTATTGAAAAATGTAAAAAAAATAATGTAAAAATCATTTTTCTGGTTACACCGTTTTACCAAACCTATTCCAGTAAAATCCCTTTGAAAGCGGAAATTCAAATTCATAATTTACTAACTCGTTTTACAAATAAATACGGAATTCCATATTATGATTTTTCTAAAAGCAAACGGTTTAATTTGAAAGATTTTAAAAATGATAATCACCTCAATCCTAATGGTGCTAAAAAATTTACCATAATTATTAATAGTTTATTAACCAATGAAAAACGACCATTATGATTATTCCTGTAACCAAACCTTTTTTACCACCTCTGGAAGAATACCAGCTTTTAGTTGATGGTATATGGCAGCGACAATGGCTAACCAATATGGGGCCTTTGGCTAGTGATTTAGAAATGCAACTGAAAATTTTTTTAGGAGTCAACCATTTGTTGTATGTCACAAACGGTACAGTTGCCTTGCAGATGGCAATTAAAGCTTTAGGCATTACTGGTGAAATTATTACTACTCCTTTTTCTTTTGTAGCAACCACTTCTAGCATAGTCTGGGAAGGCTGTACTCCAGTTTTTGTTGATATAGATGAAAAGAGTCTAAATATTGATGTTTCTAAAATTGTAAAGCATATTACCGATAAAACACAAGCCATTCTAGCAACCCATGTTTATGGTAATCCTTGTGATGTGATGGCAATTGAAAAAATAGCCAAGGATTACAACCTAAAGGTAATTTATGACGGTGCGCATGCTTTTGGCGTACAGGTAAATGGGAAATCTGTTTTTGAGTATGGTGATATTTCCACCTGTTCGCTTCATGCTACCAAATTGTACCATTCTATTGAGGGTGGTTTAATTATTACAAAAGATGCAGACTTGGTGAAAAAACTGGCCTATATCCGTAATTTTGGAATTTCCGGTTTTGATTCTTTTGCCGAATTAGGTATTAACGGGAAAAACTCCGAGTTTCATGCCGCTATGGGCTTGGTTAATTTGAATTATATAAAAGCTATTCATAACAAAAGAAAGGAATTAACAGCGCACTATGATGCAAAATTGAAATCACTGAAAGCCTGTCGTCCGGTTTGGCATAGCGAATCGACTGAAAATTATGCGTATTATCCGCTTGTTATTGAAAGCGAGGAGTTGCTGTTGAAAATAAAATCGCTTTTAGATGCTCATGAAATTTTTACGCGTCGTTATTTTTACCCTTCTTTAGCCAGTAACTTACCGTATCTGGAGCCTAAGGATTTTAAAGTGACTGATGATGTGGCTAAACGGATTTTGTGCCTGCCTTTGTATTATGATTTAACATCGGAAGAAATTGATTTGATCAGTCGTTTAATGTTGCGGGTTCAAAATAATCCATCATGAGATATAAAAAAGGCAATTTGTTGGACTTATAAATCGTGATTAATAAAGTATTCTAAAATTACAAATAAAAATTATGTATAACATTGCAATTACAGGAGTTGGTGGAGGTGTAGGTCAAAGTATTTTAAAATCGCTTGCAGATACGGATTATAATTTAATTGCTTTAGACGGAGAATTATTAGGAGCCGGTCTTTATTCTACAGAAACAGCGTATTTAATTCCTTACGCAAAGGACAGTAATTATATCAATAAATTACTTGACATCTGTAAAAACGAAAAAATAGCATTATTATTTCCGGGTCTAGATGCCGAGTTAATGCCACTTTCCTTAAATGTTGATGCTTTTGAGGCAATAGGAACAATCGTTGTCGTAAGTAGACCTGAAGTGGTTGAAATTTCAGATAACAAGCAAAAGACATTTGATGAACTGATTAAAGCAGGCGTTAATGTTCCTTTTACTGCTTCAGCTATTGGATTTAATCCATCTGAAAACAATTTTCCACTGATTTTAAAGCAAAAAGTTGGTGGAGCTCGTTCTAAAAATGTTTATGTTATTAAAAATGTTTCCGAATGGAATGCGACAGTTGAAAAAATAGGAGACTATTTATCTGATTTCATTGTTATGGAATATATTGAAGGTGATGAATACACTTGCGGAACAATTAATCTGGATGATTCCTGCAAAGGAGTAATCATCATGAGACGAATATTAAGAGATGGCGATACTCACAAATGTTTTACCGAAAAAAATGAAGTCATTGAAAAAGAAGTTCGACTTGTAGTCGAAACAATAAAACCTTTTGGAGCATGTAATATTCAGCTCAGAATGAAAAACGGAAAACCGTATGTTTTTGAAATAAATGCAAGATGTTC
>JANLRG010000823.1:0-1029 GCA_031361545.1 Bacteroidota bacterium | reverse complement strand
AAACATCTTTAACACTCTGATTAACATACTATTAAAAATATGAATTATTATCAGTTAAAAACAAGCGACCGATTTAAACCTTTTTTTAGATAATTCAAAATTTATTTTACAAAAAGGGAACTTTTTTGGCAATCATTTTGTAAAATTGTGGCAGCGCTGCATTTAAAACCTTTTTTTCAAATTGTCAATATGCAGAGGGCTGTTAGCGCAACTTTTTTATAGAAATAACGTCTTATTATTGCATCACATATCGAATCTTTAAAACCTTAGCTATGCGACAACTAAAAATAACCAACAAGATTACGAGCCGAGAGAGCCTCGCACTCGATAAGTACCTCAACGACATCGGCAAAATTCCGCTCGTGTCGATTGATGAAGAAGCCGAGCTTGCACGCCGTATCCGTATGGGCGATGAAGCTGCGCTTGAAAAACTCACCGAAGCCAATTTGCGCTTTGTGGTGTCAGTGGCGAAGCAGTACCAAAATCAAGGCTTGACCTTGAGCGACCTCATCAACGAAGGAAATGTTGGTTTGATGAAAGCTGCCCGCCGTTTTGACGAAACCAAAGGGTTTAAGTTCATTTCTTATGCCGTTTGGTGGATTCGTCAGTCTATTTTGCAATCAATCGTCGAGCACAGCCGACTTGTACGTATGCCTCTGAACAAAGTAGGCTCGTACAATAAGGTGAATGAAGCCTATATCGGTTTTATTCAGCAAAATGAGCGCGAACCGACGAACGAAGAATTGGGTGAAATGCTCGAAATGACACCGCGAGAAGTGGCAAATATGCTCCGCTCGACTTCACGTCACGTTTCCGTAGATGCCAACATCGGCGGCGACGACAGCGATGCCACTATGCTCGATTTAATGGTGATTGAAGGCGAAACCATGCCCGACCAATCCTTACTTGATGAATCGCTTTGTGAAGAAGTGAAACAAGGTTTGTCTATTTTGAGCGACCGCGAAAAAGAGGTGATTTCAGCTTATTACGGCTTAAATCAATCGAATGCGTGGACACTTGAAGAAATTG
>JANLRG010000807.1:0-1236 GCA_031361545.1 Bacteroidota bacterium | reverse complement strand
CTGTTATCGTCGCTACCACAGGAGCACTTGCTGGTATAGTGGCTATAAATGAAGCAATATCTCCCACGCCACTGGCAGCCAAACCAACAGAAGGCGCATTATTAGTCCAATTATAGACAGTGCCTGGCAATAATCCGCTGAATGCAATAGCTGTCGTCGGTGAACCTTTACAGATTATTTGATTTGCAATGGTATTCACAGTTGGCGATGTGACAGTAATAGTAAAATTATTATTCGATATATCATAAAATGCTCTGCCTGAGCCTCTCACCATCACTCGCGCTGTTGTAGAAGCAATATTCGGAGATAAGACAGTAGCTGTACCTGAGTTTGGAACATTAGAAGCCAAAACGGTCGGATATGTCAAACCGCCATCCGTTGAAAGAAATATATCAACAGTCGCACAACTAACAGGCGCAGCATTGGTATTGGCAACAGCCCAAGTAACGGTCTGGTTAGTCGCCCCTGCCCATGTCAGCCCCGTTGCATTGGGCAAAGTAACCGCAAGAGGACCCGAAGCCCCGTCAACTGTCAAGGCAATATCTTTATGGTCATTGCAACCACCCGATACGGCATTGTCCCGAACCACTAAACGAAAGTTGAGTGTCCGCGCAACCGTCGGCAAGACTTCCCAAGTTGGCGAGGTATTACTGACTACAGCGGGTAGATTGGGCAAATAGCGGAAACCGTCTGCACTTGGATATAAACTTCTAAATGAGGGTCCACCCGTAGCTGTACTGAGGGGGGGCTGCGTGGCGATTTGATTGTTCATTTGTTCCCAACAATAAGTGAGAGAGCCATTCCCATCCGCATCTGTCGCGCTACTTTCCAAGATGATAGGCGTACCTTTTGGTATTGTTTGAGAGGCTGTTGTCGTCGTAACTGAAGGAAATGCATTGGTATTGGCAGGTATTCCTGCGCATGTACCACCCGAGCCATTGATAAAAGCGTGCATTTCTGTCAAGTTGCCACCATGAAAATAGGCATCGCTGTTCGGTTGAACATTAGGAGAGCAAATACCTGCGTAACTCATAATCGTCGAGCCGCTACCGGGCTCCCAAGCTGTCGAATTGTTTCTATTACTGCTACAACTATTGTTAAATGAGTGGTTGCCTGAGAATTGATGCCCTATCTCATGCGCCACATAATCAATATCAAAAGCGTCTCCGATGGGCGCCGACGAACCTGTTAAACCTTGCGCCTTGCTTGTACTGCAAACAACGCCAAGCCCTGCAA
>JANLRG010000763.1:0-1097 GCA_031361545.1 Bacteroidota bacterium | reverse complement strand
GGAGTGTTCTGAAATCAAGGCTTAAAAAAAATGAAGGTGTCGACCTTACTACAATCTGTAGTAAACTGAAAATGGCGGGTGCAGATGGTAAAATGTACCCTACGGATGTTGCTCGTACTGAGGGGGTATTTCGCCTTCTTATGTCTGTTCCATCGCCTAAAGTTGAGCCTTTAAAACAGTGGTTAGCACAAGTCGGAAAGGAGCATATTGAAGAAATAGAAAATCCCGAGTTGGGTTTTGAGCGTTTGAAAAGTATTTATGAAGCAAAAGGGTACTCAAAAGAATGGATTGAACGCCGCTTGCAAACCATCGAAGTCCGAAAACAACTGACTGATGAGTGGAAACAAAGAGGCGTGAAAGAGGGACAAGAGTACTCTATTTTAACGGCTGAAATTGCCAAAGCTACTTTTGGATTAACGCCTTCCGAACACGGTAAATTGAAAAACTTGGAACGTGAAAACCTTCGAGACCATATGACACCCCTCGAACTGATTTTTACAGCCCTTGGCGAAGAAGCAACTCGACTCAATGCTGTAAAAGATGATGCTCAAGGTTATGAAGACAACCACGAAGCGGCTCAAAAAGGTGGTCGAGCAGCAGGGGGTGCAATGAAAAGTTTTGAAAAGCTACAAAATCAGAAGGTGGTCAGTTCAGAGAATTATTTAAAACAGTTAGATAGTGGTGATAAAAATAAAAAATAATTATTTCGTAAAATGTTGATTTTCAAACATTTACGATAATTATTTTAACATAATTACCATTATTTTTAATTTTTTTTGCTTGAATTAGGATGCTTTTTAATTAGAATCAAGATGTATAGGATGGAAAAGATGCTAAGGATTTGCCATCGGGACTTAATCGCATCCTTAACATCTTTCTAATCCTACTAATCCTAATTCAAATAATATTTTTCTAAAAATCAATTAATAAAAAATGAGTAAAAAAGTAGTAACACTTGGTGAAATTATGATGCGTCTATCAACGCCGGATTATAAGCGTTTTGAGCAAACGAACAGTTTTGATGTCACTTATGGCGGCGGCGAAGCCAATGTAGCGGCTGCCATTTGCAACTATGGTTTGAATGGCACCTTCGTTAC
>JANLRG010000626.1:0-1386 GCA_031361545.1 Bacteroidota bacterium | reverse complement strand
GGGGTTCGAACCCCCGACCCTCTGCTTGTAAGGCAGATGCTCTGAACCAGCTGAGCTAAACTCCCTTTTTGTATTAAAAACAGTCTTTTCTTGTAAGGCGGTGCAAAGATAAGTTTGTTTTTTAAAATTGCAAATGTTTTTTGAATTTTATTAGACTTGTTCAAAAAATAAATTAACAGATATAAAAGGGACGTTTTTTGCCAAAAGAGGCTTAAAACAGAATTTTTAAATGATATTGCAAAGTACCTAAGTTAGTATAAAAAGCAAAATGCAGTTAAAAAGCTATGCTGGAGTTGATATAGAGACCTATCACCTCTTATCTGCTTGTTTAGAAAAAACCGAAGCAAATAAGCAATCGCTGTTATCAAATCGCATCGATTGTCAAAGGCAGTATGGTGGCGGTTGCAAAGAACGTCTAACGACCATTGACGATAAACTTTTTTCATCCTGCATTACTATAAGTCCTATCCTACGATGGACTTTATAGCTATCGAATATAAGATGAGCCGCAGTAGTGTTTGGAACTATGAACACGCCTTAAGTGCTAAATTATACTCCATATTAGTTGAATTAGGAGTTATGTCGCTTCCAGAAATGCATTCAATTGAAGAATTCAAAGCCTTTTTATAGGCTCATAAAAACCATCAACTCATTATTGATGTCACAGAATGCACCATTGAGCGTCCGAGTGATAAAGTGTCTAATCGAGCGAAATATAGTGGTAAAAAAACGACATACCGTTAAAAATACTCTCATGTGTCACTCAAGTCAAAACTGCCGATTGGCAAAATGGTATTTATTTTGTCAAAGTCAATGATAAAGCCAATAATAAGGTACAGAATAGCAAAGTGATTGTTCAACATTAAGCGATTTTCTATTTAATAATTGGATAAAGTCATAAAAAACAACGGCGATACTGAGAGGTATCGCCGTTGCTGTATCAGAGCATATTTTTTAAATTCAACAATTCATATATCTGTTGGCACGGGTTGTTCGTAAAAAACTGCGATATAAAACACACCATAAAAAAGGTGCGACCACGTAGAATAAATACTGAGAGGATAGTCACCAAGCCTTCTAAAACCCAAAATTAGCACCAAGAGTAAAAGAGCGCGTGGTAAAATAGTTGCTTCTTCTTTCAATACCTGGTGCAAAAGGATTACTTTTTCCATAATATACAAGATTATTACTGTTACCGCTACTACGACCATCTTCAAAATTTCCATCTACGAATCGCAATTCAGGGTTGATACCTGTGTAACCCGTGATAGTAGCAATATTATTACCACTTAAGAATACTTTTACGTTGTTAAATGCTCCGCCATGACGGAGTGGAAGATTATAACCAAGGGTAAAATTATCAAAATGGATGAAATCGCCTTTTTC
>JANLRG010000612.1:0-3771 GCA_031361545.1 Bacteroidota bacterium | reverse complement strand
CTATTTTTTTAACATCAACCAGCTACACAATAAGAGTTTTGAAAGGTAAGTCAAAATTTTTTTTAAAAAAATTAAACAAACGTTTGATTTATACTAAACAAGTGTTTAATTTTGTGCAATTATTTTAACAAACTTAAAATGTTTAGCAAAAAGAAAAAAATTGAAGCCACTGATAGCAGAGAAGTCATTCTTCAAACTGCCTCTCGCCTGTTCGCAGAGAAAGGATTTGAAGCTGTTTCGATTCGTGAGCTATCGAAAGAAGCCAATGTGAATATTGCTATGATTGCTTATCACTTTGGCTCGAAGGAAGGTTTGTTTAAAGCCATTGTTGGTGAGAAAATTCCTAAAATGGCTGCACAGGTTAAAAGTATTCAGAAGTCGGAAGGTACTGCTTGGGATAAAATTTCAGCTATAATTGACATTTATGTAGAGAGAATGTTTACAAATGGCGTATTTAATAAGCTGATATTCAGGGAGTTAAGTCTTGAACAACGTCCTGAACATCGCGAGACTATTTTAGCAGGCGTAGAAGGTAATTGGAAAATAGTTAAAACTTTTATTGAAGAAGGTCAAAAAAATGGGCTTTTCAAAAGTGATATTGATGCTGAATTGACGATGGCTTCTTTATTTAGCACCATCTTTTTAATTGTGAACACTCCCTGTATAGCTGCTCGCATGATGAATGAAAAAGATGAAAAAATTATGTTTTCAGAAACCAATAAAACACGTTTAAGGCAACATTTGAAAAGTATGATGCGGGCACATTTATTCATTAACCCATCGCTTAATTCATAATTATATACATGATTACCCCCTCAGTATTTTTCATTTTTTCAAAAAATTAATCAAACGTTTAATTAAAAAAAATCAAACGTTTAAACTTTTAAAGAAAATTGCACCAGACACTCTTTTATTTCAATGCATGTCAAGATGAAAAACATACAAATATTCTGCTCGTTTGCCCTCTTTTTTTTTGTTTTGCCTTTCTTTGGTAAAACCCAAACAATTAGGACTATTACACTCGACGAAGCCATAAAATTGGGTTTGGAACATAGTCAGCAACTCAAAATATCGGGCGCAAAATACACCATAGCGACAGCCAAACGCGAGCAATTTTGGGGCACTCAGATTCCTGCCGTTAGTTTAGTGAGTGGTTATTCACGTTTGAGTGATAATGTTGCCCCTTTTAAATTTCAAAGTCCCGGCTCATCGGAAGCTATTATTCTTAATCCCCAGATTTTAAATCAATTTACCAATCGTATTTCCGCTCAACAGATTGTTTTTTCAGGGCTTCGTGCAGTTAATTTCTATAAATCATCCGAATTTCTTGAAAAAGCAGCGGCTTTGGATATTGATAAAGATAGGATTGAAATCAAAAATAATATCGCTGCGGCTTATTATAATCTCTACAAATTAGAAGCATCGAACGAAATTTTAGGCGAAAACCTCAAAGTACTGAGGGGTCGCTACAATGATGTTCAAAATTTTGTCAAAAATGGTACAGCACTTGAAAACGATGCTTTAAGGTCGGATTTAGCTATTTCTCAATTGGAAATGGCTAAAAAAGATGTGGAAAATGCCATTCATGTCGCTCTTTATAATGCCTGTATCCTTCTCGGTTTGCCGACTGATACGCGCCTCGAATTAGATAAATCGAATATTTTTCCTGAAAAAACACTTAATTCGTTGGATTTTTATTTGAATTCGTTGACTTCACGACCTGATATTTCGGCGACTGAATTACGCCGTCAAGCAGCTTTCAAAAACATTGAGGTGGCTAAAGGCGGTGTTTATCCTGTCATCAGTTTGAACGCCAATTATTACGAAAATCGCCCGAATCAACGCGTTTTTCCTCAGCAAGATGCATTCAAAGGCACTTGGGATGCTGGCATTTTACTGACTTATAATTTAACAGGAGCTTATACTACAAAATTTCAAGTGAAAGAAGCACAAGCTAATTTGGCTCAAACAGATGCCTTCAAAACACAAATTACTGAGGGGGCTAAAATGGAGGTCACTGCCAACTTTTACGCCTATCAATCTGCCATAGATAAAATCGCTTTAACTCTAAAATCTATTACACAATCTACTGAAAATCAACGGGTTATGAAAAATAAATTCGATGCTCAGATGATTACCATCGGTGAGTTATTGGACTCGGATTTCCTTGTTTTACAAGCTAAATTGAATCTTGAAGCGGCTAAATCTGACGCTGAAATCGCTTATTATAAACTATTGAAATCAGTAGGGAATTAATATTACAATTAAAAAATCATTAGCTAATGGCCAGTCAAAATAAAGCAAAGGTTATACGTTTCACTGTCGTGGGTTTGATATTAGTAGCGGCAGCTTATTTCGGATTTAAAAAAGTGAGTTTCATGTTGAACAATGAAGACACTGAAAATTCGCAATTGGAAACGAACATGGTTCCAGCCAGTCCAAAAGTGGGCGGCTACGTGACGGAGGTTTTGGTCAAAGAAAACCAAGCCGTGAAAGCGGGCGATACTTTGGTGAAGATGGACGACCGCGACCTTAAAATAAAGGTATTACAAGCGGAAGTTGCCTTAAAAAATGCAGAAGCGAATGTCTCGCTCACGCAAGCAAATGCAGGCTCGATAGGTGCAAACGTGAATACGAGTGAGGCGAGTTTTGAAGCATCGAGTGCTGGTATAGAAACTGCCAATGCCGCCGTTGCAACAGCCAATGCGAATGTAGAAGCCGCTAAAATCCGCATTTGGAAAGCCACGCAAGATTTCAATCGCTATTCAGCCCTCGTGCAAGCCAAATCAGCGACTCAACAACAGTTTGAAGCAGCAAAAGCGGAAAAAGAATCCGCAGAAGCGGTCTTGAATGTGGCTCAAAGCCAAGCGGCAGCAGCCCAAAAACAAGTAGATGTGGTAAAAAAACAAGCGAATATAGGCGATAAACAAAAAATGGCGGCGCAAACACAAGTGGGTTCAGCTAATAAGCAAATTACTCTGGCTCGTACGGTCGTAGAGCAAAAGCGGGCTGAGTTGGAGCTGGCAAAATTGCAGGCTTCGTACATAGCGGTAACAGCGCCGATTGCCGGTCAAGTATCTAAAAAAAATGTGCAAGTGGGGCAATTGGTGAATGTTGGGCAGCCTTTGATGACGATTGTGGATACCAAAGATTTGTGGGTGATTGCTAATTTTAAAGAAACACAAATTGCCGATATGAAGGTGGGTCAGAAGGTCAAAATCAAAATTGACGCTTATAAAAATAAGGAAATTGAAGGCACTATTGAGTCTTTTTCAGGCGCAACAGGTTCTAAATTCAGCCTTTTACCACCTGACAACGCTACGGGTAATTTTGTAAAAGTGGTGCAAAGAGTGCCGACTAAAATCATTATTTCTGATAAACAAGCGGCTGAAACGCCTTTGCGGGCGGGTATGAGTGTACAGGTGATTGTGCCCAAATCTTAAAATCTCTGATAAAATGGCATTAAAAGGATTCGCAAAGATCATCGTAGTTGTAACGACCATTTCGGCGGCGATTATGGAGTTGCTCGATACGTCTATTGTCAACGTGGCTTTGTTCAATATGGCGGGTAGCTTGGGCGTAAACGTGGAGGACGTGGCTTGGGTCATTACGTCTTATGCGATTGCCAATGTGATTGTGATTCCTTTGACGGGCTTTTTAGCTGAATATTTCGGGCGTAAAAATTACTACATTGCTTCGATGATTCTTTTCACGCTCGCCTCATATATGTGTGGCGCGGCGGGTAGCCTTTGGACACTCGTGTTTTGGCGA
>JANLRG010000147.1:0-1252 GCA_031361545.1 Bacteroidota bacterium | reverse complement strand
GTGGCTACGGACATTGCAGCACGCGGTATTGATGTCGATGACCTCGAATTTGTTATCAATTTTGAGATTTCTAATATCGCTGAAACGTATGTTCATCGCATTGGTCGGACAGGTAGAGCGGGTGCAAAAGGTACGGCTTTATCATTTTGTGATGCCGAGGAAAAAGCCTATCTGAATGATATTGAAAGGCTTATATCTAAAAGAATACCGGTTATTGAGAACCATCCTTTTCCATTAGTCAATCATTATCCTGTGAAAGAGCCTGATCATCAACGCTCGTCTTTTAGCAATAATTCAAGCAGACCGCGCATGAATGATAGAAGTAATAGGCAAAATAGCAACTTCAGCAGACGATGAATGAGTGAAAAGTGAAAAGTGAAAAGTGAAAAGTGAAAATCAACATAATAGTTTGATTATCAATAATTTAAGCATTATTTTTCACTATTAATTATTCGCTTTTCACTAAATAACACCCCCTCAGTATAAAATCCAAAAAACCTTGATAATCCGTCGATTATCAAGGTTTTTTGTTTTAAAAATCTTTTTAATAAAGAAAATAATCAATGATTAAAGAAAATTAAAGAAAATAAAGAACATTTTAGAACCCTGGCAGATAATATGTCCCAATTTGCTTGGATGGCTGATGAAAAAAGATGAGCTCAAAGAAGAATTGCAGCAAAAAAATGCTGTTGTACAAGCAGTTGGTTTGAATTCTATCCATATTATTCCTTTTCAGTTCCGACAATTAATGCACAATTTAATAGGCAATTCATTAAAATTTTCAAAACCTGAAAAAGCACCAGTTATTCGGATATTCAGCAAAATAGGAAAAGGTATTGATTTCAATAATCCTAAATTATCGCCTGAACAAAAATATTGTCATATAGTCGTTAAAGACAATGGCATCATCGTCGCCAAAGGAGAAATTGATAAAGGTGCTACATTTGATATTTATATTCCAACAACTTAAACGTCGATGGTAATATTAAATGACGGAGTGCTCAACAAGGCAAATTTACATAAAATACTGAGGGGGTATCGTTCTTTCGTGCATCCGAATGGCGCATAATTGCACAATAATGGCGCATAATTGCACAATAATGGCGCATAATTGTACAATAATGGCGCATAATTGTACAACAATGGCGCATAATTGCGCAACAATGGCGCATAATTGCACAATAATGGCGCATAATTGCACAATAATGGCGCATAATTGCACAATAATGGCGCATAATTGCGCAACAATGGC
>JANLRG010000144.1:0-1316 GCA_031361545.1 Bacteroidota bacterium | reverse complement strand
ACCATTGTTTGTCATCTCTAACACGTTCCATAAACAAATCAGGCATCCAAAGCGCATAAAACAAATCTCTTGCGCGCATTTCTTCTTTGCCATGATTCTTTTTCAAATCCAAAAATTCAAAAATATCTGCGTGCCACGGTTCGAGATACATCGCAAATGCGCCTTTTCTCTTTCCACCGCCTTGGTCAACATAACGAGCCGTATCATTAAACACTTTCAACATCGGAATAATACCGTTCGACTGTCCGCCCGTTCCTTTGATATAACTGCCCGTTGCCCGAACATTGTGAATAGACAAACCAATGCCACCTGCCGATTGAGAAATCTTTGCACAACGTGATAATGTCTCAAAAATGCCAGAAATCGAGTCATCTGTCACCGACAACAAGAAACATGACGACAATTGTGGCTTAGGCGTACCTGCATTGAACAAAGTAGGCGTGGCGTGAATGAACCATTTTTCTGACATCAGATTATAGGTTTCAATCGCCGAATCAATGTCTTCGCCATGAATACCCACCGACACACGGAGGAACAATTGCTGCGGACGCTCTACTATTTTTCTATCCATTCTGAGCAAATAAGAGCGTTCCAAAGTCTTAAATCCGAAATAATCGAACTCATAATCACGGTCATAAATGATAGCTGCGTCGAGTCTGTCCTTATTTTTTTGAATGATCTTATGCGTTTCTTCACCAATCAAACCCGCTTTATCGCCTGTTTTAGGGTCAATATAATTGTAGAGTTCTTTCATCGTCCGTGAGAACGACTTATCCGTATTTTTATGCAAATTCGACACCGCAATACGAGCTGCCAACACCGCATAATCAGGATGTTGCGCCGCCAAAGAGGCTGCCGTCTCTGCTGCGAGGTTATCCAATTCGGTTGTCGTAACGCCGTCGAACAAACCTTGAATAACCCTTTTTGAAATTTCAATATAATCCACCAACGGATTGAGTGAATAACACAATTTTTTGATGCGCGCCGTGATTTTGTCAAAGCTGACTTCTTCGCGCTTGCCTGTTCTTTTTATTACTTGCATTGCTTACGATTTTAGATTTTTAATATTTTTATTTAAAGATATATCGTGGTAATTATGGTCTATTTTTGTTTTTTACTGAGGGGTCAAAATTCGAGTAAAGTTTGTTTTATTCTATTATGTTCAGCATTTCCTTCCTCTCTGGTTATTATTCCTAATTTTAAATCATTTTTCAATTTATTAAATCTACTTTTCATTAAAATTATTTCATTAGAATTAGGATTGGCCATTAACATTCCATCAATAGCTTCATTTATTTTATCTTCTATAATGAGGT
>JANLRG010000539.1:0-1258 GCA_031361545.1 Bacteroidota bacterium | reverse complement strand
AAAAATTGAGAATTGAAATAGTAATCGGTCAATTCTTAAATTTCATTTGACTTTATTGTACCCTAAAACCTCAAAATACTGAGGGGGGGCTGATGAAAAGCAAAGTTAGTTTTTAAAGCGTTTTGTTGAGCTATGTGGTGGTTTTTTTTAAATAAAAAGCCCTTGTTTTGTTGGAACAAGGGCTTTTTGACATAGAATACAAAGGGGTGTAATGAATCAATTTAAATAATTTAATTCTTTAAAAGCGGTTTGAACTGCTTCTCTAAATTTTTTATAAGATTATAAATTTTGTAAGCGTTCAATATTAATAGAAGAGCCAATTATTTGATATAAATCGCTGATAGTCAAATCGTTGCGTCTTCTTTTTGTCATATCTTGTCTGCCGATTCTGATGGCTTCTTTTATAGTATCTTTTGGATCTGCGATACTTTCGGGTAGCCTATGAAAACCCAATTCTATATCGGTTTTTTGAGTGCCAATTTCTCTTTTTAAAAGTTCTTTATCAGCCAGCATCCAAGCTTCCATCATTTGAATAGGTACTATGGCGACTAAATTTTTACAAAGGTTATTATCCAAAGCATTTTTAACAGAATTGAAAGCTGGAATAATCTTAAAAGAAAATGTATTCAAATCTGTATCATCGTCTGGATCTGTATGAATACATAAAACACTAATTCCTTCATTGTAAGCCTTTCGAGCATATTTTTCAATGAGTGTACTGATATTTCCATTCTGTTTTTCAAGATACCGAACAGGTAAAACTTCAATTTGACGATTACATTCAAATGCGACATCTTCAAAAGTTTTTTGAATTATACTTTCTAAAAAACGGCAATCAGTGCTTCCTTCGGTTGCAAAACCAATGATTATCTGTGGATTCATTAATTGAGTAAATATTGGGACGTGTTTTCAAAATCAGAAGTTTCTAATAATTCAACTAAATCTGCTAGAGTCATCTTGCGTTCTTTTTCTTTTTCTTCTGAAAATGGAATGACTACTTGTTTACTTTTATCTCTAATGACAGGATAAGTTTTTGTAATTTTCATTTTCATCTTTTTCCCATTTATTTCTGTTACTAAAGTATTCATTTTAGAAAGCCATATTGCAATATGTTTTTCGTTTTTTAATTTGAGCATTTCATGTACTAATATAGTAGAATGTGTATTGACTAATACTTGACGTAAAGGCATTTCAATATCTGAGAAATCTACACTCAAGTCTTTAAGCAAATCTGCCATTGCTTTTATTCTATATGGAT
>JANLRG010000526.1:0-6659 GCA_031361545.1 Bacteroidota bacterium | reverse complement strand
ATTAGTGCAATCAATTCCAACAATGAAAAACTGACTACGGTTGTGTTAAGAAAATAGCTAATCATAAGAAATAAATTAAATCCGACTATCTGTATTCATTATTTTACTCATTTTTCATTATTATTTTTCATTGTTTGCTTTTTCTTCAACTTTCTTAAGTTAGAATCAATCTGAGACTTATATTTGTGACTGAAAATTACTTCAATCCATTTCTTAAGTCCTATGAAAAAATATCTATTGGCATCAATATGCCTTTTACATTCTCTCTCATTATTCGCCATTGTAATCCCGCTGGGCTGAATCTTTAGCGTTAATACTTATCCACTTTAAATAGCCGTGCCGCAGCGTGATTCCGCCCAGTTTAAGGTATGCACTTTCGTCATACTTACATAGACGAAAATTTCCAATCCTTTTTTGTCAACACAATAATTTAAACTATCGCAGATGATTTGCTTGTGCTCTCTTCGCATCAAAGAATCGACTCACTCTACTGCGGTCATGGTTAGAAAATAAGCGGCTTCTTGTTTGTGGATTTGATAGGCATAGGGCAATAGACAAATGTAAGATCGAAGTCACTTTGCAAACAACCAATTAAAGAAGAATAAATAAATGGTTGGGCTAACTTTTAAAATATTTTCTATATTCGTTTGAAGAATGAAAACTTGTCTAACCGAAAAGACTTTGTCACCAATTCCCAGCGGAATCTCGCTGCGGCTTGGGTATGGAGAGTGCGGTTATATAAAAACAAAACATCATTCCTTCACCACAATCCTTGCTTCCCTTCCAGTCTTAAACTCCGCGGCGAGATAATAGATGCCCTGGTGTGGAAGATGTATTGACTGTTCTTTTTCTAAATGATTGATTGATAAAATCAGCTGACCTGTTGAATCAAATACTTGGAGATGTAATACAGTTTCATTAGATACAATTTTTACATCATCGGTTACAGGATTAGGATAAACAATAAAAAAGTCATCTTTTTTGTAAGCAGTAATTCCTACTGGCAGAACTGTAGCCCGCGCTGTAAAAATATCATCAGTTGTAATATTCGAACTTAAATTACCTAGTGTGAATACGGACGAATTAGCAACGCCTGTCATTGCAAGTTCAGGAAAATGGCCGGAAATATCAGTTACAAATCCATTTGTATACACCTCATTAAAAACAGTTTGTCCTAAATCATCAAAACACGATAAGAGTATACTATAATTATTCGGAGTCGGATTTATAATTGTATCCGTATTCAGAATCAAGGTATCACTGCCAAAATTTATGGCAACGTAAATCCGGTTATTCATCAATATGGGTGCACATTCGGAAACTTCATTAGATTTACCTTTCCACTGTTTCACCCAGTTATAATTTCCTGTAGAATTAATTTTTGCCATAAACATTTCATAACTCAGATGGCCCCCGATTGGATAAATCGTATCGGTGTTTCTTAATGTATCTGCACCGACTATACAGTCGAGGCTTCCAAATAATCCGGTTAAATAAATATTGCCTGCCTGATCAGCGGAAACACGGCTTGATCGATCGAATCCTGTTCCACCAACCGAAAGAGCCCAATCTACCTCAAGCAAACTATCTAACTTTACGAGAAAAATATCGTAACCTCCAACACCATAATTATATAACACCTGATTACCAATATTGATAGAATCACTGTCAAAAATTCCACTCACTAATATAGAACCGTCTGACGCTGAAAAAACGGATTCAATCATTTCAGTACCTGCGCCATCGATCTGTTTTCCGGCTACCAGATTTCCCAAGGTGTCAATTTTGAGAATCACACCGGATGAAATAGCTGAGGTATTAATTAATGTATCGGTTAATGTATAAATGGTATCTGAAGAAAAATGACCGCCGATGATTCCGTTTCCTGAACGGTCATGTGTAATCGAAAGGCCGGCTCCGGTATTGGATATATCTTTTGCCCATCGCAAATTGCCTGCTGAATCGTATGAACATGCGTAAAAATTTGTATGAGTGTTGATCGAATCAAACCATAACGTATCAGATAATGTAAATCCAGTGAACAAGAGTTGTCCATAATCATTTATATCCATTTGCTTCATGTAATCAGAATCGAATCCGTGTCCTGCCTTCGCATAAGAGGCGTTACCTGCCGGATCGTACTTCAAAAGAAAAATATCGCTTTCAAATGACCCGCTTATGTTATCCAATTGAAAACTGTCTGCATAACAAACATTACTGTAAAAATCACCCGCGACATATGTATTACCGGAATTATCTAAACATATACTATACGCTATATCAGCATCATTTCCGCCGGCAATTTTCAAAATGTTCCATTGTAGTTGCTGAGCAGAAAGCACGGTTAAAGCAAAGCTGAAGATTGCGAAAAGTATTATTTTTTTCATGAATAAATTAATTTAACTAAAAATACAAAATTCTTTTAAATGGAAAATAATTATAAGCAAAAAGTAATTATACCAAAGAATATTTCAATTTACCGCTCGGCGATCTTTAGCGTCAATACTTCCGTACTCACTTTTCGCAAGCTGTAGCGAGATTCCGCCGGCCACAAGGTAAGCAGTTTCTTTTATTATATAAATTTCTATTGCAAACTATGCAAATTGATCACCGACACTTTCACCGGACCGATCTGTCCGGAGTAATCTTGGGCGCTGCTAAATAAATAAATAATCTTCCGGACGAGAAACTAAACCTGCTCGACCGGATTATTATGAATGTATCATTGGACAGCTACTAGTGAAAGAAAGTATTGGGTTAGACATTCGGTAAAGATTGATCTTACTCCGCAAGAGAAAAGAAGCATCAACAAACCTTCCACAACAAGTCCAGAGATTGACATAGTTGCTTACAATACAACAACCGATACAATCTACCTGCTGGAGGTGAAGTCTTACCTCGATAGTCCCGGTGTTGTTTATGAGCATGTAGCTATTGATCAGGATGAACAATCGGGGCGGTACAAGCTGCTTACAGCAAAGAACTATAGGGAAACACTGGCGAAACGGTTGCACGAGGATTGGTGCAATTCAGGTCATATCCGAAAAAGTACAAGAATTTCATTTGGGCTAATTGCTGGAAAGGTTTACCGGAATTGAGAACTTGAACTCCGGAAATACTTTGAAAAGCAAGGCTGGCTGTTCTGGGGTCCAGCGGAAATCAAAAGCAGGATTCTTCGGCTGTCTGAAAAGGGTTATGATAATAATGCGGTGACAATCACTGCCAAGATCTTGACAAGAAGTTAAGGATGCCAGAACTTCGGTTTATTTGAACTAAGGTTTGATTACCGGTGCGAAGTAAACGTTTTGGAAAAAGGTTGGTCAGGAATTGTCTGGGAATGGCTCAGGAAGGATTAGGCGGTGCGGGGAAAGCTACAGATTGTTTTGATTTAAAAATATTTCATTAAAATAAATCGAATCAATAACTTGCGCAAATGAACATAGATGAAAGACGTGCACAAATTTATCAGCAGCGTGAGTTTGAGAAAAAATGGGCTGACATTTTAAATCCGATGACGGAAGATGAAATGGTAGCGTTGAATAAAATGGTCGTACACCGAATAAAAATATTAAATCAACTTCATGCACTTGGATCATTAAACCGATTAAAAATTGGCGACAAAGTCAAATGGAATGGTAGCGATGGCATTATTCGATTAGGTAAAATTATCCGATTGAACTCCAAAACAGCTTCGATTTCAATTAACGACAATGAAGGCTATTGGCGTGTATCTCCTCAGTTGCTTGAGAAAATTGATTAAATAATTTGGGTTGATTTCAGAAAAATGTTTTAGCAGACAAAAATTTATGAAACGAAAAAAGGTCAACTCTAGCGTGATTCGCAAGCACAGGATATGATCCAAAGACTTCTGTTTTAGAAATTGAATTTAATAGTGGCGCACTTTGGCAATACTCTGATGTAGAGAAATCAATATTTAATAAAATGATGAATCGGAATCACCCGGAAGATTTTTTCTTGATACTATTCAAGATTGTTATGATGAAATTCGATTGAGATGATATTCTCAAACACTCAATAAACCTATCAAATTTTAGCGATTCCTTTTTAGAATAAAATATTTTTTCCTCAATATTTATACCCGATTAGGTATATTCATTTGAGTTTGATGTTATCTATACCCTTTAAGGTATAAATACAGCATTTTCTAAAAAAACATACCCTAAAGGGTATAAAATTGAAACTTTTTAATACCTTTATACCTTAAAGGGTATAGAATATGGAATTATTTGGATTTGTAAAAGAAAAAAGGAAGCAAGCCAACCTTAGTCAACCTGAATTGGCTGAGAAGGCAGGTGTCGGATTACGATTTGTTCGTGAACTAGAACAAGGCAAACCTTCCTTAAGACTTGATAAAGTGAACCAGGTATTGAAACTATTTGGACATGTCATGGAACCGGTTCCAATTGACAGAAATAAAATAACTGAATGAGAAAGGCGGAGA
This sequence comes from Bacteroidota bacterium, assembly GCA_031361545.1. Taxonomy (GTDB): domain Bacteria; phylum Bacteroidota; class Bacteroidia; order AKYH767-A; family 2013-40CM-41-45; genus JADKIH01. The sequence continues at coordinate 2,197 of JANLRG010000526.1, read as the reverse complement.
TAAGATATAACAATCAAAAAGCAGGTATGCTGATTCAAGATGAGTCGGGGTATCACTTTTATTACTCGAGTGATTATCTACATGGCGAAAAACCACAACCAATAAGTTTAACTCTTCCGCTTCAAGAAGCACCGTTTGAAAGTAAAACACTTTTCCCATTTTTTGACGGATTGATTCCTGAAGGATGGTTATTAAATGTTGCTGAAAAAAATTGGAAGTTAAATCAACGTGATCGAATGGGATTATTACTTGCATGCTGCGGAGATTGCATAGGAGCAGTAAGTGTTCACCCTTTAATGGAAGTAGAAAAATGAAACGCTGCCTATACTGTTATCAACCACTAAGTGATGATGAAATAGATTTTCATCCAACTTGCAGCAAAGAACTATTTGGCAAGACACAACCACCGGTAATTGATTTCAACGAATCACAGATGGAAGAAATGGCAAGCAGAATTATCCGAAGTCACAGTGCAGTAACCGGTGTTCAAGCTAAACTTTCATTGGCAATAGCTAAAGGCGAAAACAAGAACGATCCTGAAAGATTTACTATTGTTGGCCTTTTGGGCGGATATATTTTAAAGCCACCCAGTACAAACTACGAACAATTACCGGAAGTAGAAGATCTGACAATGCACCTTGCTAACATAGCTGGAATTAAGACTGTACCTCATAGCCTGATCCGATTGTCATCCGGTAATCTCGCCTATATTACAAAACGAATTGACAGGAATAAGAAGCAAAAGATCCACATGGAAGACATGTGCCAGATCACGGAGAGACAAACTGAAGACAAATACTATGGCTCACACGAAAAAATTGCAAAAGCAATTCTAAAACATTCTGTTAATCCTGGATTAGATGTAGTAAACTTCTACGAACAGGTGTTGTTTGCTTTCCTAACTGGAAATACTGACATGCATCTAAAGAATTTTTCGCTTATCAATACTCCTGGAATTGGATATTCTTTGTCACCTGCATACGATATGGTTGCTGTTGCATTAGTTAATCCAACAGATAATGAAGAACTGGCTTTGACATTAAATGGGCGGAAGAGAAAAATAACTCGAAATGATTTTATAGCTGCTTTTACTGCAGCGAAGATTGATACCAAAGCACAGGAGAATATTTTTAAAAAGTTTGAGAAGGTAAGTGAGAAGTGGATGGAATTTATTGAAGTAAGTTTTTTAAACGAGAAAATGAAAAATCAATTTAAAGATCTGATAAAACAAAAAATCGAACTACTTTGAAATTAGTATTTCGACTCGCCCACGAATCCTTTTTCAAAACCCTTCTCCGCATTGACAAGCAAACCAAGTGCGTATAAAAACACGTAAATCCGCTCGGGACCTCCAATTTCAATTCATTAGAAGACATCAAGCCTCATTCCGCAAGAATGAGGTTTTTTTGTTTTTGTTAGGAGTCGTTAGGAGCTGTTAGGATGAGGAAGTGATTCGCTGAGGATTCGCTGAAAGTTTTTTGGGTGTTTCGCTAAAGAGTGGCGTCTGCGGAAAAACAATATCAGTTTTTAAGAGCCTGGTAGATTTTATCAATGTTTTAATCCGAATCATTTTTACGGATAAATGCTAAAGTTGTAAATCAATATTTTAATTTGAAAATAATTATTTAAATTTCGAAATCAATTTTCACTCTTTCAATTAACCTGACTATTTATGAGAAACGTACTTTTTGCTTTTGTACTTCTTATCTCTTCAATCTCCCAGACCTTCTCTCAAATTACATTTGAAAGAAATTACGACACGCTTGGTTTTTACTATGCGAACTGTGTGAGACAAACGCTCGATGGCGGCTATGTTCTTTGTGGAAGTAGTTATAACTCTACAACAGCAAATGACGCCGAAATCGTTAAGACCGATGAATACGGCAATGTGATATGGGCCAAAAAATATGGGGGACCTGCAATTGATGGTGCCATCACCATGGAAGTTACTGCCGATTCTAATTATTTTGTTTTCGGAATAAAAAATCAAATTTCCGCAACTCAATCTGATATTTGGATTTTAAAGTTGGATAATAATGGCGACACGATTTTTACTAAGAATATTGATTTAGGGCTAGGTAGCAATTATGTAATGGGAAGTACAAAAACCTTTGAAGGCGGCTTTGCCTTAACTGGATACACAGATAGCAGAGGACAAGGATACAATGACGTTAGTTTGGTCAAACTGAATTCAGCA
>JANLRG010000485.1:0-5550 GCA_031361545.1 Bacteroidota bacterium | reverse complement strand
CGATCGGTAGATTCGATAAATTCATTTCATACCAAGCATCTCTTACAAAACTAATAGGTAATTGAACAATTCGACCCACAGCATCAGTAACTATAATTTCATCTTTAGAATCTGTTGCTCCGGAAATATGAATGAAAGCACTCGCAGTGGCTGGGTTAGGAATGATAACTAAATCTGATGGTTTTGCAATCGATGTTATTGCTGTACTCAATGCATTGACACAACCATTCACAATACTCGTAACTGTTCTTTCAGCGTCTTGATTTATAATTTCTTTTATAGAACTTACACAAATCATCGTATCTGTTACAGTGCTGAAATAAACTCTAACAAGATGTCTGTTACTTAATGAACGTGAAAAAGCACTGTCTTGAATGGAGATTGCAAAAACTTCATTGGTACTCGATTTAAACCGAACGTCAACTGGATATTGCACTGGATCCACAAGACTCACAACAGAGCTAATTGTTATTCCAGATAAAGTAAATTGATACGCTTTAATATTTGCCGCTGGCGATAAAATATCTATGTCTACGTAATTGTCTGTGAAGTTGACATTGTTAATCGAAAGTGTTGTTAGGTCGTTTGGATTTAAAATGTTTCTTGGAAAATTACAATGGTTATGATAACTACCTCCTGGGTGATTGTTATTTCCTCTCAAACACCAATTCATTAGTGATGCATCATATACTGAAAGATCATTGTCTCCATCCAAATCATAACAGCTTGTTGCTGGCATGCTCGCAGAAACTAAATCCATATATGTTTTTGTATCGTTACTATCGAGTGTTGCACTTACATAAGTATCGCCAAATACACTCGGGCCATTACAAACACCACCGCAATCCATTTCATTAGCACCGCCGGGAATACCCATGCAATCTACATAAGGAGCACAATTTGGAAGTCGAGTGTAAGTAGGCGCGCCTCCTGCGTGTTGCTCTATATGCATGCAAACTTGTAAAGCGTTGTTGGCAAAATTAATTTCATAACGTCCCATTGCATCTGGAAGATGTTTTGAATTGATGATGACAGCCACGCGATAATCGCCAGTGGGTACGTCAGTAATATCTAACCACTGACATTGCGTACCTGCGCCGTAACGATCATAACAACCAGTAGAGATTCCCATATTTCCACAAGTGTACTGACCAAAACCACAAAGGTCAATTACGCAATATCCATTCTTGTGGCCAGCAGGAACTAAATGATTTGCCGAATCAAATAAACGGTAATCACCATAACCTTCGTAATGAGCATGTCCATGACAATTATTTGTATTAAACATTCCGGGCTGACTACTTGGGCTACCAATATAATAATCGAGTGTTCCAATGTTATTTATTTTTGAGGAGAAAGTCATACAATAACGAGTTCCATAACCAGTAACACATCCTTCATCAACATCACAATTGCTTGTAGTATGTGAAATGATATTTAAACTATTAATAAAATCCATTGAATCAATTTCTAAATCTGGTCCGGCACACAATGGATTCGGCGGATAAATACAACTTCCATCATCGACTGAGGCCAACGGATTATAAGTACAAGAAGCAGGATCTATACAACCAGTGATAGGGCTGATATATCCGAGTTGAAAATTGATAGTTCCAGTACAAGAAGAACCAACATCTCCAACACGAATCAAATAATTAACTCCACCCATCAATACGACACTCATGTCTGCTTGCGTACCGCATGCATTGTCGTCGTTGTATGCAAACGTTCCTGTCGCATTATCTTGATACGGAAATGCTGGGCAAGTAGAATAAACCCAGAGTTGCGTATTACATGTATTCGTACCACATGTCGAGAGCGAATAATTTCCATTGACTGGTGGAGTAAAAGAATACCAAGAATCTGCTGCAGGAGCACTATAAGTACCAGTATCAATTGCAATGGGATCATTACAGAATGAACCTTGCGGACAATTTATAGAAGCGCTGATTCCAAATCCATAATTTCCGCCCGATAATTTTAGAACTCCATCGACATAAACAAAAAATCCTCCTGGCGTAAGTATTCCATCTCCGAACGAATCAAACATTGTAAACATATTACAACTACTGGTGGCCACGCAAAAAGTATCTCCAACAGAATTTCCCGATCCAATGATTGTTCCTAAGTTATCAGAAAGCGACCAGGAAATTTCAGCGGGGTATCCATCAGGAATTATTTGAATGATAATCTGTGAATTTCCAATAGTGCATTGAGCAAAACCGGAAATAGAAAAAAAGCATATTAGGAGTAAAGCAAGTAGATTTTTTTTCATAGTGTGGTAGTAGGTTAGAGCCAATAAAGATATTAATTAATTGACATGCTCCCAGCTAAACTTTGAAGTCCTTTTCTAATCTGTTTTCCTCTAAAAATTCATTTTTGAGATATAAACTTAAGCGCTCTAGTTTTTATCCAACAGGAAAGATCAGCTTAAAATTAATTGACCTCCCTGGATTGAAAATACCAATTCTTCCATTACTAAAATTTTCAGGTGCATATTTCAAACGACTCAAGTGAGATTGATAGGCCTGATTTGTAATATTAGAAACGTTAATTAACAACGAGCAAAATTTTCGTTTAGCGGAATAGATATCAGTTCCAACTGCCGCATGTAAAAGTTGATAACCATTTGTAGAAGTTTCTGTTTTGTAAGCAGAAAATAGTTGATGTTGATCAAAATAAAAATCAATGCCTGACTTGATGAAAATATTTTTAAAATGTATGTTCAACTTTTTCAAACTTACCTGAATTTCACTAGTGAATTTTGCAGGAGGGGTAAAAGGCAAATATTTTGTACTGTCACTTGAATTTTTCTGTGAAGCTGTTACATAGGAAAATGAATTTTCAAAATGTAACCAATCGAGTGGATGAGGGTGTAGGTCAACCATAATTTCTCCGCCCATTAATTGAGCATTTCCAGAATTATATTTAAACACATTGTATCCACTATTGATTGAATCAGTATTAACACTATTGCTAAGTTTCGATAAATAAATAAAATTATCAATTTGATTATTGAAACCATCAATCTCTATCGTAAGGTGATCTGTATTATAACCAAATGATAAATCAATTTGCGTACTATGTTCTGCTTTGAGTTGAATGTTTCCAATTTCATATCGCAAGGTGCCTTCATGAATACCATTAGCACCTAATTCGGCAATGTTAGGCGCTCTAAAACCAAATGAAAAATTTAGCTTTGAATAAAATTGATCAGTAAAATTACACGCAATTCCTGCACTTCCTGTCAAACCTTTGAAAGTAGAATTAAAAGCTGTGAATCGATGTTCTCCCGTGGTAATTGAATTTGTTCCAGGTAAATAAAGATCATCTCCAATTACATTGCGAATATCGTATCTCATTCCACCACTAAAATCTATTTTGCCTAAATTTTTTGCTAACACAACAAAAAGTCCACCGTCGAAAAGGTGGTAAGCAGGTACCAGAAATTCATTTCCTCTATTAGCTGAATTTTGAATCATGCCATTCACGCCAATGCTTAAATTAGTTTTTTTGAATTCAGGGAAATGATATTTTAATTCATAATTGAAAGTCTTTAAATCAAAGTAAAGTCCATATTCAGTTGGTTTGAAAATATTCGCAAATTCTTTTCTACTATTTTGCTGATAACCTATTGCACTTTTAAGAGTGCCATTTTTAATGATGACACTATTGTCCCAAATTATTTTTAGATGATCAATTTTCTGATAAGGTGTATTGATGTCATAATTTTTCAATTGATTGTCTGAAACAATTTCAGTGATTGTAGATGTGTCACTTGTTGGAATTTCCTTTGTAAATTTTCCTGTGATAGAATCTCGACTTCCTTCAATGATTGCAGGTGTCAAATGATAATAACTAAAAATAAGATGTGAATATCCCCACGATCTATTTATTCCTGTTGTTGCATGAACAGATTGTTCTTTGAATCCTGAATTATAAACATAACCATCATATTTGTTTTCATAAGCATGAGCGGCTTTACCACTAAGACGAACATCCCAAATAAATCCTTTGTTATTTCCTTTTGAGTTAGCTGACAACCCAATCAATCCATTGTTACTTTGATATTCCGTTAAAAATTCTCCACTAAATTTACCTGGAGCAAGAGATGGAGCAGAAATCATATTGATTACTCCTGCCATTGCATCTGACCCATACATTAAAGAAGCAGGCCCTTTCAAAACTTCTACATTGTCGATTCCATATTCGTCAACTTCTATTCCATGTTCATCTCCCCATTGTTGCCCCTCTTGACGAATGCCATCATTCAATACAATTACACGATTATATCCAAGTCCACGGATAACAGGTTTTGAGATTCCGCTTCCAGTAGTAATTTGTGAAATTCCAGGCTGTGATGCAATTGCATCGATAATATTACTAGATGAATTTTGAGTAATGACAGTTTTTGGAATCAATGTTATTGCAATCGGAGTTCTATTTTTTTCAACGACAGTTGATGAGCCAGTAATAACTACTGCATTAATTTCTTTGATAGATGGTTCCATCGTAAAATTAATTTCAGTCGTCTTAGATAAATCAACTGATTTCAAAATTGCTTTGTATCCGACATAAGAAATTTGTAGTGTGATAATTCTGATAGGAAGATTTTCTATTTTGAATTTCCCTAGTAAGTCCGTTTGAACGCCAAGTTTTAAGTCGGGAATACTAACGGTAACTCCGATTAAACTTTCACCAGAAATCACATCAGTAATTGTTCCAGATAAAAAAGTTTTCGTTCCTGCAATCGACGACGATGATTTTGAAAAAAGAATGAATGGAATTATCAAATAAATTATGGTTCTATTTAGCATAGCATTTTTTTGTTGAAGTAAAAATTATTGAAAAAAAATAAGAAATTAAATAATCAACAAGCAGGTGGACCCCGTAAAAATGAAATGGTAGTTGAAATAAAAAAGTAGTTGGCAACTAAAAAAATGTAGTAGTCATTTTGAACCGAACTAAAAAGTTTAATTTCTTTTTGATTGATGAAAGACGTGCAAACTGTAGAACTAGAGTCACACATTTCGCAATGGTGTTGTAAATCGTGAAAGTGATGTTCGGTTTTCTCATGACAGTGGGAACTTTCGGAATGCAAATAAGAGTGTACTAATTCGCCAATGGAAGGAACCAACAATGCGAGTAAAAAAAGTATAGATGTAAATTTTCTTATTGCAGCAAAAAACATTTTTCAAAAGTAGTGAAATCATTTGTCAAAACAAGTCCAATTGATGGTTCTTTAAAGCACCTTCATGTTGTAACAACCATTTTTTTCTCCATAGTCCGCCAGCATATCCAATCAACTGGCCATTTGATCCTATAATTCTATGACACGGAACGATGATGGCAATTGGATTACTACCATTTGCTTTGGCGACAGCGCGAATTCCTTTTTCGTTTTCAAGTTTTCTAGCTTGTTGCAGATAAGATTGAGTTACTCCAAAAGGAACTTTCATCAGTTCTTTCCAAACGCCAATTTGAAAGTTGGTTCCCCTCAGTGAAAGGGGTAAGTTAAAGTGAGTTAATTTTTTATTAAAATAGTGCGTT
>JANLRG010000483.1:0-1279 GCA_031361545.1 Bacteroidota bacterium | reverse complement strand
TTCAACGGCAGACCGAATGCAAATAGTCACCAAAGGAAATACTGCTGGTAAAAGAGCTAAACCCAAGGCAGGTAATTGTTTATCGTCCTTATTCGCAATGGCGGCGATGTCTTCTAAACGGGCATCAGGCGAATCTCGAAGCGGTATGGGGTTCTTTTTATTAAGCCAAATCGCCACCAAATAACCAACCGTAATCGTACAAAGCCCAAAAAGCGTTCCGCAAACCATCATTAAGCCTATGGGAACATGAAGGGCCGTCACTAAAAACAAGGGACCCGGCGAAGGTGGCACATAGGAATTTGCCATAACCGCTCCTGCTATGACCGATAAAGCCAATAAAAGGTAATTTTTACCCAATCGCATACCCATTGCCTTCGCTAAAGGCATCATTAAAAAGATAACAGTGTCTACAAAAACTGGAATGGTGAGAAAAAAGCTGCTCAAAATAAAACCGATGGGGGCATGTTTTTCGCCTGTTAATTTGAGCATGGCTCGGATAATTTTTTCGGCTGCACCACTATCCAACATCGCCTTTCCAATAATGGCGGCGCAAGCTATGACGATGCCGAGTTTAGCGCAAGTGTTGCCGAACTCCGTTCCGATGCGCTCGCCAATGCTTTTATTGGCTAATTTCAAGGCATCTGCCGCTGAATTGCTCTTTAAAAAAAATTGCTCTACTGAAACCGTAGGCGTGAGTAAAGCCACAGCCAAAGCCGCTAATAAGAGAGCTAAAAACGGATGCAATTTCAAGCCAATGATGCCACCGACTACGATGATGACGCCGACTAATAAGATAAAAATTGGGTCGCCCATTTTTTAATGATGAATGATAAGTGATGAATGATGAATTGCGTGTGGTACAGAATTACGAAATCTTTAAGATTTCATAATTCTATTATCGCCCCCCCTCAGTATTCCATGTCTTTTTTAAGGTTTTGCTTTAAAACCGTTCAGCTTTTTAGCCATAAGCCTTGCGCCCTCTGCTACAAAAGTGGCATCTGAACCACAAGCGATGAATCGTATGCACATGTTGTGATATTTATCGTAATCGTTCGGATTAAATATTAATATGCCTATGGCTTTATTCGTTTTTTGAGCAGCTTCCACTATTTTATTCAAGGCTTCTATAAAAGTCGGATGGTCAAATTGTCCAAAAATGCCCATTGCCATTGAAAGGTCAGCAGGCCCAATGAAAAGGACATCTACGCCTTCTACGGCGGCTATTTTGTCTAAATTTTCTAATGCTTCAAGCGTTTCAATTTGAACGATCCCAAGAATA
>JANLRG010000467.1:0-1290 GCA_031361545.1 Bacteroidota bacterium | reverse complement strand
CCCAATCAAGTTGGGTTTAGTGGAAATTTGGGAATAGCCAATGTGAAATGTTTTGGTGATAAATCGGGATCAGTCAATGTAACAACAACGGGTGGTTCGGGTGTGAAAACATATCGCTGGTCGAATGGTAGCACTACATCTTCCATAGGCAATTTATCCGCTGCTCGCTATCAAGTGACGGTGATGGATGCCAACGGTTGTAGTATTAATTTTGATACCGCTATTACACAACCCCTCAGTAAAATGGCATTTAAAGTGGCTGTTATTAATGAAAGTTGTAAGAATTATAATGATGGTATGATTAGCTTGGAAGCCTCGGGGGGTACTGCTCCTTATCGCTATGAAAGATCTGCGGATAGCCTAAAGGTCGGCTTGGTGAGTCTTTCAGCGGGCATTTATCCAGTGACTATAAAAGATGCTCTCGGTTGTAAAATTGATACATCTTTTGAAATAAAATTGCGTTGCAAAGAGCCTAAAAATGATAAAATATTTGACACTTTTTCACCCAATGGTGATAATACCAATGAGACTTGGGTCGTAAAAGATATTGAAAAACATCCTAAGAACGAGGTCGTCCTTTTCAATCGTTGGGGTCAAGTGGTTTACAATAAAGCGCCTTATAGCAATGAATGGAATGGCGTCACCAATGATGGCAAAGACCTTCCTGCTGCAGCCTATTATTACGTCATTCGATTGAATGATGATAAAGGAACGGTTTGGACAGGAGCAATTACATTGGTGAGATAAAAAACATAATCATTTAATAATTCAAATAAGAATTAATGAAAAGGTATTTACATATCATAGTTTTGATATTTTTAATCATAAAATCCTTTACAGCTCAAGCGCAACAATATCCCTTGTTCACCAATTATGTGATTAACACGTATGCGTTCAATCCTGCTGTCATTGGCACTATAAAGAACGTTGAACTGAGGGGTCTCTCTCGCTCGCAATGGGTAGGTGTAGAGGGGCGTCCGCAGACCAATATTGTCAGCTTGATGGGGAAGATGAAAAAATTGCCAATCAGTCTGGGTGGCTATTTTTACAACGATGTTCAAGGAACATTTAAAAAAAATGGGGTGACAGGTATGCTGGCTTTCAATCAAAAAGTGGCTGAAAAAAGCAGCATTTCTATTGGTTTTTCAGGTGGTTATTATAAAGTGAGCGTCCGCGACAATGCTTTTTTGCAAGTTGATCAAGACCCAACCGTCAGTGGTGGACAATTAGGCGTTTGGATTCCTGACCTTAGCGCAGGTATATATTTCAAGCAAGAAGATGGTCTATTTG
>JANLRG010000461.1:0-2991 GCA_031361545.1 Bacteroidota bacterium | reverse complement strand
GTGCCTGGCAATGGTTGAATATGCCAATCCGCTAAAAGCGCAGTTTGTGATTGAAAAGGGTCTATAACGACTACTTTTGCGCCTTTGGTTTTGGCTTTTTCAATAAACGCCCACAAATGTTGATTGGAGTGAACCGTATTTGTTCCCCACAAAATGATGTATCGGCTATGAATAATGTCTTCGGGAAGTACGCCCATTGTTTGCCCATTGGTTGCCATAATACCCGCTACAATCGCATCGCCACAAATCGTTCTTTCCAATTCCGTAGCACCGATATGAGCAAAGAAATTGTCGCCTGCATTGCCTTGAACTTTGCCTTCATTGCCGCCATAACTGAATGGCATGATTGCCTCCCCACCTTTTTCTTTTATAATCGTTTGTAATTGGGTACTAATTTCGGAAATGGCTTTTTCCCAAGTTATCTCTTCAAATTGACCTTCTCCTTTTTTACCTGTTCTTTTTAAAGGATTAAGCAATCTTTTAGGATTAAAGGTGACGGTAGTTGGGTAATCTGCCATCTTATCGCAGAGTTTACCTGCTGTGTAGGGGTTATCGTTATGGGCTTTAAATTCAGTGACTTTATCTTTTGAAACAGTGACTTGCCAGCTACATGAATCGGGACAATCCAAGCAACAAGCACCATTGACTGTTTTGGCAACATTGTTCACCGCACATGAAGATGAGATGAAAGGGATAAGCCCAAGACCAACTGCTCCTTGGGCACTCAATTCAATAAATGTTCTTCTTTTCATTTTAAAACTGTTTTATTGGTTAAAAATAGAGAAAATACTGAGGGGGGTAGCCATTGGCAATACATTAAGGTTGATTTTTTAACTTCGTTTAATGAGCGTTGAATGGAGGTGTTTTACCTTCCAATGTTTTTTATGTTTTGCTAAAACTACTGTTTCCAACCATTGCACTACTGATTGTTTGCCATCTTTGGTCATTGCTGAATTAAGACGGTAAGTAAGCCATGCCGTAGTTTTATCTGTTGTGGTATTGATGAAATCAAAAGTATTGATACGCTTAAAATCTGCTGCTTGATTCATTGTAATTCCTTTCTTGATTAGTGTATCTATATTCCATACCTGACCATATTCGTACAATGAAATATCAGGGGTACAGTAAGTTTTTAGGCTTACTGAATCTCGCTTGGATAAGGCTTCAAACATTTTTACTACGGTTTGCTGTACTTCCTGCTGGTCTTTTGTAAATAGTTGCTGTGCCTGAAGTAATGTTGAAACAGAAATTAGAAGGATTAAAAGGACTATTTTTCTCATTATAAATTTGTTTTTTTGATTGAAAATTAGATAGAATACTGAGGGGGTCGCTCATCTTTCCAATTTAAAGTTTTTATCAACTGCTGGTCGCTTATCCGCATTGGCAACTTTCCAGCCTGTTCGATACATCCAATCAGCCATTTTCTTTAACTTTGGATAATTGATATTTTCAGCATTATCCTGCGGTGTATGATAATCAGGGTGTAAAAGGCTCGTGTACATGAGGGCGGGTATGCCTAAACGGACATAAGGCACGTGGTCACTTCTAAAATACCAGCCCTCGATATGCGTTACTTTGTCCCATTCAGTGTCCAATTTAAAATTAGGTCCTTCTTGGTTGGCAGCCATTGCCATATTGACCAAATCAAGTGAATTTCTATGCGGTGGCAATGAGCCTAAAATCGCGGCACTATCTATATTGTTTCTACCAATCATATCCCCATTTAAAACTGTAACAATGCTTGAAATCGGCACAGTTGGATGAGCTGAATAAAATCTTGAACCCAATAAGCCTCTTTCTTCTGCTCCATGAATGACAAATAGAACCGAACGCTTAGCGGGATATTTTACAAAAGCCCTTGCATTGGCAAGCATAGCAACGTTCACGCTGCCATTATCATCGGCACCGTAATAAATCGTGTCATTTTTGATGGCGTTTCGGATACCATGAGCGTCTGAATGCCCGCTGTATAAAAGGTATTCGGATTTTAATTTGGCGTCTGTTCCTTCTATTTTACCCACAACATTTACTGAGGGGTAAGGATATTTCGACACAATCAGATTGACTTTTAATGTAGCAGTATTGGACTCTATTTCTTTTTTCGCCATAGGATGCAGCCACATAACGGGGACAGTTGTCATGACATCTACATTCGCCCCGCCGTCAATATCGTAAGTGCCTCTTTTAAAATTTTCATTGGCATCCTCCCATGCTTTTTCACCTGTTTCATCAGCGATAATAAGAATGGCAGTAGCACCACGTTTCACTAAAGATTGTCCGTATTTAGTAAAAATGTATCTGCTATACCGCCAAGTGGGCAATGAAACATCCAAATTAATGCCTTTTGCATTGGCTTCAAAAGCTACGATTTTACCTTTAACATTGACCGTCGTATCCATATCTAAAGCGTTCCCCAAGTAAAGAATAGGCGAACTAAGATTAACGTTCGCCATCTGTGAAATTGTCACATCTTGCCAAAGGACTAAAGGTTTATCATTTATTTGGATGCTCGAATTATCACTAATGTGGTTGCGCCATAAGATAAAAAATTGAAAATACGTACCATCGTCACCCGCAGGTTTTATACCTATGGCTTTGTATTTTTCTGCCAACCATGCGGCAGCTTTCAACTCGTCCAAAGTGCCTGCGGAACGTCCTTTGAAATGAGCATCCGCATGGGCATACAAATCGGATTTCAAATCTTCTGTCCGTATCCATTTCAATCCTGGCGGATTATTGGGTTGAGCAAACAGGGCATTTGTCACAAGTATCAAAACACAGAGAGAAAGCAATTTTTTCATTTTTAATTAATTTTTATTTTGAAATAATGGGTAAAAATAGGGAAAATACTGAGGGGTTAACCTCTTCAATAAGCCAATTTTTTAGCATCAAACACTACTTTCCCTTCAATCATAGTCAAAATACTGGTTGTTTTGGGTAAGTCGTTTAAAGGCACTTTGAATATATTTTGAGACAATATCGCTAAATCCG
>JANLRG010000448.1:0-1138 GCA_031361545.1 Bacteroidota bacterium | reverse complement strand
GGTTTTGGCGGCATGGATTTATATGTTTCAACTCTTATCAATGGCAAATGGAGCGACCCTGTCAATTTGGGACCTAAAGTGAATACAGATAAAAATGAAATTTTTCCTTTCATTCATGCCGATGGCAAAGTGTATTTTGCTTCTAACGGACATAAAGGCATCGGGAATTTGGATATATTTTGCACAATGAAAACAGATACGGGATGGCTTAAACCACATAATCTGCCAGAGCCCATCAATAGTCGTTCTGACGATTTTGGTTTAATCGTGAGTGGCGATAAAAAAAGTGGTTTTTTCTCTTCCAATCGGGCCAGTGGAAAGGGTGACGATGATATTTTTACATTCAGTGCACAGGATGGTATTGATTTTCAGAATACCGTTGTTAATAGTGAAGTAATCGCACAAAATAATCAAAATGCGAGCGATAATACCATTGCGAGCGTATCGCCACAGGAAGTAGAAATTAAAATTGAACCTGAGCTGTCCAATATATTGAGTAACGGCGTGGCTAAAACCGATAATAACCCTACGCCCGTTGTTCAATTGGAGAAAATAGAAGTAGTCAAACCTCCTCTTTTGGAAACAGTCAAACCTGATATTAAAACAGTTGAAGCCAAGTCTGTTTCTATTGCAAAAACTGAAACAATAGCCTCGGCAACTGAGCCAATATTTGATGATACGCCCTCAAATATTGAAAAAAATAAAATTGAAACGCCTTCTAATGAGCCTTTGAAAAAGTTTTCTGAACCAAAAGGAGAGACCTTAAAGTCAGAATTTGAAGAAACTGATTTGAAGGCTGTAGTAGGAAAGAAAGAAGTGAAAATAGAGGTGAAGCCTACAATCGAAAAGGTTGATGAAAAGAAGCAACCTATTGCGACTGTAGAAAAGAATGATAAAAAAACAGAAGCGAAGTCTATAAAAGATAATAAGCAAAAAGCAAAAGAAGCTATCGCAGTGGTTGAAAAGATGGAAGTTCAACCAGAAGTAAAGCCTGCAGTTGAAAAAGTAGAGGAAAAGCAAGAGTCTATTACCGCTGCAATAGTTGAAAAGAAGGAAGACAAATCAGAAGTCAAGCCTGCCATTGAAAATATAGAGGAACAGCAAGAGCCTATCGCTGTTACAGTGGTTGAAAAGAATG
>JANLRG010000436.1:0-2402 GCA_031361545.1 Bacteroidota bacterium | reverse complement strand
CAGATTTTTTTGCAGGAGCAGTCAAGCCCGCTTTTGTATTGGCTTCTTTTAAACGAAGAAAATCATTGGCTGTTCCTTTACCTTGCATCACTCTTTCCCTTATTGTTTTTGCTTCTTCCAATGTTAAATCACCATTATTTGTACTAACTCGTTCTATTACTAACTCTTCAAAAGTATGACATCTTTCACACCATGGTTTTTGATCAAAGTTAGAGGGTACAAAAACAAGAACTACGGTAAGTGCAACAGCACTTGCACCATTTTTAACAACACTTTTAAGCGTTTCCCACAATGCTCGACCAGCAGATGGCTTAGGCAATTTTCTTATATCTATATCTTCTTGAGTTATAGTTGGCAGCTTTATAGTTGGCAGCGTAGTAGTACCTACATTGGGAGGATCACCTGGACCTTTTCCTTCAATATCCACTAAACTTATTGGACTATTTGCAGCATAAGCGTAAGTACTCTGCCAAGGGTATTCTGGTTCTTTAGGATCAACACTTAAAAATCTACCTAATCGAGTATCTAATACCCTTGCTCCAAAATCCACACTATTCCCTGTACCCTTCACCTCATTATCATTTTCCTTCCCGTTGAAACCGAAACGATACCCCTCAGTATTCCAGCTTCTATCACTCATCACCATGCCGAAAGCATAATAATCCGTCGTGCTGACCAAATCCGCCTTGAAAACATTGCCATCATAGACTTTTCTATCACTCACCACCACCATGACATTGCCTAAGTGGTTGCTCATTTCATACCGCTTGATGCCTCTGATGCGGCTAAATGAAAACGTGGAAACTGTTGCCGTTCGCATATTGATAGAGGTATCTAACTCCCCGACTCGACTGCTGCCGTAAATATAAAAACTTTCTGCTGTTATATCCTTATTTTTCTCTTGGGCATACACTGCCATCACATTTCCTTGGGCATCCCGCACATAGTAGGTGGCTTTGTCTTTTCCGTCTATTTTTTTAACTCGATTTCCGGCGGCATCGTAATAGAAGTTTAGGCTGCGCTCTTTCTTTGTATTCACTACCGAGGTCATTTTGCCATACACATTCCATGTAATTTTTTGTATGTCTTCGGCATTGTCACTTATCAGGTTGCCGATGGCATCGTAAGTATAGTTATTCGGATCTTGGTCATCAATATCATTGTCAAAATTATTTTTATTGATACTGTCATCTACGTGGGTCAGTTTATTGGTGTTGGGCTGATAGGTGTAAGTTAGATTATCCATTGAAGTCGTCACCCCTTCATTCCCTGTTTTCACCACCCCAAATCTATTCAGCGTTTTGATATTTCCATTTGGGTCATAAGTCAATTTCATATAGTGAGCAAAGGACGTAATAGCCGATTGGTTATTAGGGAAATACGTGAAGTCTTTGGCTTGTAGGAGTCTATTGAGTTGGTCATATTGAAAGACTTGTCCTTGAGCCGAAGGCGGAATGACAGCATTGGTTGCGATAGCAAATTTATCTAAGCCGCCCCACATCGCACGGATATTGCCGTTGAAAAGTGAAGGGCTAATATTGTCGATTTTATGATTGATTTCTGTTGCATCAAAGGCAAAATTGCTTGAAATAGGCTTATAATCGTCAGTATGATAACTCAAATTGTAGGCGAAAGCATCTTGTGCAAAATTGGCATACACGGTATTCGCTATGCCCTCACGACCGACTGAGTCCGCGCCACCTGCGCCATGATTCACCCCTTTTATCCAGCCTTGAATGCTGTAATAATAGTCCACGCCCTGTATTTTATCCTGCCCGATTTCCATTCTGCGGAGTGGTCCATGTCGGTAATATTTGTAGGTGGCGTCATTGTCCCAAATAACAAAATCACGAGACGTTTGCACCGCTTGCAGTCTCAAATCCGCATCGTAAGAATAGCGGTGATAAAAAGCATCTACCTGCCCCGCTTGATAAGCCACGAGATTGACTTTACCGCTCAGTTGGTCAAATTGATAATCCATCCGCTTTTTAGCAAATTCGGGATAGTCTTGAATCAGCGTTTTCACATTGCCCAATATATCGTAGCTGTAATGGGTAGCGTGTTGGAAAGCGACATCCGTACCGTTTTCATAATAGGCGGAAGTCGTGACTCGATTGCGCGGTGTCTCCTGCCCTTTCGCCCCGAACAGATTATTGATGGCTGTACTGAGGGGGGTATCGTAAATGGTTTTGGTCATTTGACGTTTAGTCCCTTTGGCTTGCCACAGCACCCACTCCGTATCGGATTTATTGACGATAACCGTCGTATCCTGTAGATAATAAATAATGGAATCTTTACAGATTCGATAAGTTAAATTATAAGACACCTTGTAAGTAGAATCTACTCAATATGTATAGGTTTTGGTCGTGAACCATTGCTTCAAAGTAGTCGTTTTGTACAAG
>JANLRG010000136.1:0-1466 GCA_031361545.1 Bacteroidota bacterium | reverse complement strand
ATTATAGTTGAATTTTATAAAAATACTGAGGGGGTGTTTCAAAATTAAAAACCTTTTCACTTAAAGAAAGCAAGTCATAAAAGCATAAATCCAAAGTTGTCTTTAACAGTAGAAAAGAAAGGATTGACCGCTTCCTTTGTTTCATCCAATAAACTTCGGATATACGTTTTTTGCTCATCTCCTGTCAAGTCTTCTAACTGGTTTTGAATGAGGATTATCTCATTGATTCTGTCATTTTCTATTCTGTGAGCATCTAAATTCAAGCGTTTTATGGTATATTCTACTTGAATTACTTCATTTGGAGAACAAATTTTACTGGACTCAACGATGCCGTCCGCATAAGAAAACAAAGCAGACACATTATTTGTAGGGTTCAATAAAAGCGTGTAATCTATTTCAATATTCTCATGATGAGATTTTGCTTTTTGATGACCGCATGAAATATTGCTCCTTCGGTAATGAGCGTCAGCAGTAGATTCTGGACGCGAGGCAGGGTCTTTATTACCCTCGCAAGATAAAAGGAGATTGGTATAATCGAAAACCCGATTAGGTGCATCGTGTTGTTCTTCAAAATGCTCAATATGGTGTGCAATAAGCGAAATTGGGCATTCACAATAGGCGCATAATTGCTTTTGAGCCTCCATTAATTTAGCGACAATCTCAAGGCGTTGACTGTTGGTAAGGCTATTAAAATTGGTGGTTGTTTTTGCTGAAAGTTGATTTTGAATAGCCGTTTCAAGTGGTTGTCTTTGAAAATACCTCATACTTGAACGGCTTTGAAACGTTTTAGACTTAAATCTAAACGCCGCATTTCTTCACTACTTGGGTCGAGGTTAAGTGCATCAATTTCTGATTTGAGTTTCAAACCTTTATCAGTTTGATGTTGCCCCTTACGAATAAGGGCTAAATAAGCTTCAACCGTGCTGATAACCGTCGTATCTCTTGGATTAGCACCCATGACTTCTAAAATATAATCAATCGAATGTCCTTTAGTATATTTTGGATGAACTGCTTCGACTTGGTTTTCATCAATTTCTAATAAAAAAACTTCTTCTGCATTTGAAGAACCTATTATATGCGGAGAATGCGTAGCGACAATCAGTTGATTGTTTTCACCTATATTTTGATACAATTTTAAAACTTTTTGTTGCCAAGTTGGATGCAAGGAATCCTCCGGTTCATCTATCATGATAATTGAATTTTGAGGATTCAATTTACTCAAATAAATGGCTCTAAAATACAATGTTTGTTCTCCGTTTGATAAGTCTTCAAATTTGATTTTTTGACCATTGACACTTTCAAAAATAAGTTCTTCTGATTCTAAATCTACTAATTTAGTTGTTAGATTCATACCTTTTAAAATATTGCTTATTTCTTTGATGGCTTTTTCTATACTTTGTCGAGGGGGCGTATCTTTATTATTAAATATGTCATCTCTGATACTTTTCAATACTAATTCTTTCATC
>JANLRG010000427.1:0-1476 GCA_031361545.1 Bacteroidota bacterium | reverse complement strand
CGGGTATTAAACAAAGCATAAATTGTACTATTAGCACCACCATCATTGATTGTACTATGCGTATAAGCCAACTGAGTAGTTGTACGGAAAGTCAACCCTTTCGCCAACTCTATACCAATATTAGCCGTTAAGTTAGTCCGTTTGAAATCACCGTTTCCAACAAAATTGCTTTCTTGAGTATTGTGCGAAGCACCTACTGCAAAATCAAACTTATCTTTGCCACCAGAGATAAATAAAGAATTATTTGTCGTATTCGATGGTTTCAAAAACATTTTGAAATGATCAACATACTTCAAATTTTGATTATAAGGCTTATTAATCTGCACTGTTGGGTTAGTACTATTCCAAATCAAGTTTTCAGAATATGTACCCAATTCTGGATCAATAGTTAGTGGCTTACCTGATGAACCAATAACATTATTGCTTGCATCGGTGTTGAAACCATGAAGGTCAGCTTTTCTAAGACCGCCAATGTTAAGGTATGTGTTATTCACGTAGCTGGTTGAAAAGTCAACGTTCAATTGACCATTTTTACCTTTTTTTGTAAATAACTGAATAACACCATTCGCACCTTGTGCACCATAAATACTGGCAGCAGCAGCACCTTGTACTACTTCTACCCTTTCTATTGAGTTAAGGTCGATTGAGTTAATATCCGTAGAACCCATTTCTACACCATCAATCAACACCATCGGCGATGTACCGCGATTGATTGTGTTGATACCCCTCAGTAAAATGCTTGCTTTTGCGCCCGGCGTACCGTTGACGCTGCTGATTTGAGCACCCGCAATTTTACCGACAAGTGCTTGGTCAATGGATGAAGTGGGTGCATTGGGTAGGGCTTTAGCACCAATGGTCTGTACGTCAATCGGCACGCGCCTTCTGTCCGTAGCGATACCTGTACCTGTTACAACAAGTTCTTGGAGAGTTGCTTCCCCTAAAGTAACATTAACAACTGAAGAGGCCCCTAAAGTCACTTCTTGTGTTTGATAGCCTGCGAAACTGACGACAATGGTAGTCGCTCCAGCGGGTACGTTCAACGAGTATTTACCGTCAATATCGGTCACCGTGCCAGTAGTTGTACCTTTTACTAAGATACTTGCACCGATCATCGATTCACCTTTTTGGTCACTGACAGAACCCGTAATGGTTTTCTGAGCCATGGCGAAGCCGCACGCAAAGAGAACCAGCGTCAAAACTAGTGAAAGTTTTTTCATACTAATTTGATTTCAGATTAAGAAATATGTTAGTTAAATAAAAATAAGTATCAAAGGTAGAAAAGTTTTCAATTATCCAATATCTAAGTCGATAATTTACTTTTCTTTGGTATTTTCTTTCGTTTTTAGGAGAATTGCAGAATAAATTATGGGGAATGAGTGAAAAATTTGTATAAATTATTCACATTAAACAAAATGTCAATTTGGGAATTGTCCACTGAATATTGATTAGAAGGCTTGAAAATTTGGTTTTTCTTAA
>JANLRG010000415.1:0-2423 GCA_031361545.1 Bacteroidota bacterium | reverse complement strand
GGTCACCTTATAATTATGTGTTAAACAATCCCGTGATATTTATTGACCCAGATGGTCAATTTCCTTATCCTATTCATATTCGATCTTTTGCCCCATTTGCTACATTTGGAGGAGGATATGACGGAGATAATAGGGGATATTCAACCGTCTTAGGTAAAGGAGAAATTGGTGAATTGGGCGTTACCTCACGTATTCAGCAGTCATTTGTAGTAGATACAGATAAAAAAGATTATTCAAAATTCCAAGTATGGAGTGACCCTTCAATTCATCCTTTACTTGGAGAAGCAACCGAAGTACCAAGAGGCAACGTTTCAAATTTTGAAGTCTCAAAAAATTCAGAAGGAAACGATATTATTTCTTTCTCGGCAACTATGGCAGGTAAAAATCCACTTGCACCGGGTACTCCCGACATAGATGTGACCACTAATTTTGCCATTACAGAAAATAAAAAAGAAGGTTTATTACATGTAGCAGCAAATATGTATGGTGATAAGTTTCCTGCAGCAGAAACACTTATTGGTGATACAAAAGGACAACAATTATTGATAGGTGTAAGTGCAGCCGATGGAAACCCCTATACAAGCCTTCCAGGCGATAACAAACGACCAATGATGTCGTCCTCAATGACTATCCGAATAAATGATAAAGGTGTATTTATAAATGTTAGTCATGGTGGAAAAACATACACGCTTGATGCATGGAATAATCATATGAAGTCACAGCCAACAGAAGTAAAAAAATAATAAAATGAAAAAAATAATACTATTAATCCTTAATTTTTGTTGCTTTTTTGCAAGTTGTCAAAGAACAGAGCCAGAAGTATTTATAATTCCTAAAGGATTTAAAGGAAAAGTAATGGTTGTATTTGAGAAGAAAAATGGCGTATTACCAAAATTGGAAAAAAACCGAAGAGTTTATGAAATACCAAATAATGGTATTCTTGTTACTCAATCTATGATTACTGAGGGTTTTATGAGTCGCCAATTTTATTATATTGATTCATTAAATCAAAGAATTCCACTCAAAAGTTTCAAAAATGAAAAAGAGGCAGAGTCCTATGATGAAATTGGTATTTTTTATTCGGGTAGAGCGGGGATATATGGGAATTCAGGAGGTTTACAGTCTATTATTTATCAAGAATTTATAGTATCTGATTACAAAAACTTAAACTCTTTTTTTACAGAGGACTATAAAAAACAATTTCACAAAAAATTAGAGCAGGCGGTTGGTTATGAAATTAAGTAATATGAATATCTATTATATGCTGAATAAGATTACAATTTGTTGCTTTTTGTTTATTAGTTATAGCGTTTCTTCGCAAAATAGTTATAATCTAATATTTGAAAAAATAAAAATTAATCTTGCTACAAATACATCAATGTCATTCAAAGACTTGATTTATGATATTGAAAGTCTAAATAATGTAAATCTTAACAGGTCGGAATTTCAAAATAAAATAGATACTTTGAAAGAGGTGATTAAAATTCATTTTGAGTTTGACAAACTAATTTATTCAGGTAAAGATAGTATTGAAATAGCCAAATATGGGGCTATTTTTAGAACTCTAACAGATACTACAAGGCTTTTAATTTCTAACAAAAAATATGAAAATATTCCATTTAGTTATGATTTTGATGACATTTTTGGAGAAAAGAGTTGGGAAAATATGTTTGTCACGAAACTATTAGCAACAAGAAAAGGTAATTGTCATTCGCTACCTTATCTATATAAAATCTTATGTGAAGAATTGGGTGTACCTTGTTGGTTAGCACTTGCACCTAACCATATCTACATCAAACATCGTTCTGAAAAGGCAGGAATGTATAATACAGAATTAACAAGTGCATCATTTCCAATAGATGCATGGTTAATGGCTTCGGGTTATATCACACTTGAAGCGATACAAAACGGCATTTATATGGACGCTTTAGACGATAAAAAATGTATTGCTCTTTGCGTACTCGACCTTGCAAAAGGCTATGAAAAAAAATACCCCGACAATGACGGAACTTTTATGCTCAAATGCTGCGATTTGACTATGGAGTATATCCCAAACTGTATCAACGCTTTGCTTTTGAAGGCAGAAACAAAGAAAAAGCAAATAGAAAAACTGGTAAAACAAAGAGGAATAACGTATGCCGTTTTCAAAATGCAAGCAGATGGAAAAATAATGTGGGAAGAAATGAGGTCAACTTATGAGAAAATACATAAATTAGGCTATCGTACCATGCCCGAAAAAATGTATGTAGATTGGCTTGTATCACTCAAAACGGAAAGAGAAAAGTATAGCAACAAGCAAGTAACGGAGATGAATAAAAATTAAACCGATTTGAAAAGAAATTATTGCTTGGAATTATAATCGAACAAGTGAAAGAAGTCTTTGAAAACAATAAAAATAATCCGAAATACTGAGGGGGTACAAA
>JANLRG010000131.1:0-2791 GCA_031361545.1 Bacteroidota bacterium | reverse complement strand
GCTCGCATTACCTTTCACAATATTTGATTAGAGAATATAAATGTCCTGCTCATAAAATTTATACACTATATCACAGTATAGATATTGACAAAATTAAATTTGAACCTCAACGAGATTTCAAATCGCCTTATAAAATCTTGTTTGTAAAAATGCGTATTTATTTTGGAGCTTTGGATGTTCTCGCAAAAGCCTTGAATAAATTAAGCCATTATCAATTTGAATTAACAATTATTTGCCCTTATTCAGAATATAAAAATGCTATTGAAAACCTTTTCAAAGATATCTCTCATGTGCAATTGTCTATAGTTGGTAGGTTAAATAAAGAAGATGTATATGCTCAAATGGCTATACACGATATTTTATGTGTTCCATCAAGAATAGAATCTTTAGGTATCATTAATATTGAAGGCTTAGCAACAGGCATCGCAGTTGTTTCTACACGAGAAGGTGGTATTCCTGAAGTGCTTAATGATGGTGAGAATGGTTGGTTGGCTACGCCAGAAAATGCAGAATCGCTTGCCAATGCCTTAAAAAATTGCATAGAAGCCGACCCCTTAGTAAGACAACAAAAAAGCATCAACGGTAGGCATTTTATTGAACAAGGATTTAATATCAAAAACCTTGTTGCTCAGTTTTTAGATATTTGTGAAAAGCAAAAATTAAAGTATAAAATAAAATGATTTCTAAAAAGAAAATAAAAGTCTTGTGGCTTTGCTCATGGTATCCCAATCGAGAGCATCATTATTATGGTATTTTTATAAAAAAACAAGCGGCTGCTACCAACGCTTTTTGTGAAGTCAGCGTTTTGTATGCCCAAGAGTCGGCGGTCAGTACTTATGAATTTAATATTAAAAACAGTCCTTTTTTACAGGTTATTGTTTATTATCCGAAATCAAAGTTTTTACTTCTCAAATTGATTCGACATTTTAGCGCTATATTGAAAGGCTACAATGTGATAACAAAATCAACGGGCAAGCCTGAATTATTACACGTCAACGTCGCTTTTCCAATGGGTGTATTGGCTTTGTATTTGAAGTTTTTTTATAATATAGAATATATCATTTCAGAACATTCATCTTTCTATAAAAAATGGTTGGCGGGAAATATAAAATACCAATTTTTGGCTAAAATTATATCAAAAATAAGCCTTAAATACGCTTCAACAATAGTGTTACTATCAAAAAATCATGCAACTGTTTTCAAAAGATTGAACCTTATTCAAGATTTTCAAGTGATTCCGAATGTAGTTGATGTTCATACATTTCATTTGCCACTTGAAAGACGCCCTTTTAAAAAAGATAAATTGCAGTTGCTTCACGTGTCGTCTTTATACGAACCAGACAAAAACGTGATGGGCATACTGAGGGGTGTTGCTTTATTAAACAAGCAGCGTCAAGACTTTGAATTGCATATTATTGGCAATGAAATATACCATTCTGATTTAAAAAATCATGCTGATTCCTTAGGATTATCACAAAATTGCATCAGTTTTCAAGGATTTATTCCTGAAAAAGAAGTGTCGATAGCTATGCAAGCTGCTGATGTTTTCATCCTTTTTAGTCGTATAGAAGGTTTGCCATGCGTTATTTTAGAAGCGATGGCAGTCGGTTTGCCTGTTATCGCTACCGATACCGGCGGGATGTCTGATTGGATTACATCCGAGACAGGCATCCTACTTAATGTCGGCGACGAAGCAGGTTTAGTCGAAGCCATGAACTATGTCATGGACAATCGAGACAAATACGACCCCTCAGTCATTAGTTCAAAAATTGTGGACAAATGCAGCTTTGAAGTCGTCGGGCAAGCGATAGTAGCGGCTTATGAAGAGGTTTTAGGTATGCCCTTATTCAAAAAATAATGCCTTACAGAATCTTTATAGCAACTTGACAAAAATTATTGATACCACCTAAAACTTGGTACTTGAGGTAAAATGATTCAGTGAATAATTTGAAAGCCCGAAATTCATGTCGGACATCTTTAAGTTCATCAAAAATGAGAATATCTCCTGCCTTTATATGTGGAAATAATTGAGTCAAAACCACTAAAGTTGAGCTAAAAAGGTCGGCATCAAGATGAAAGACTTTCCGATGCTTGAATTGTTTGCCGTGTAAAAACAAAGGCAAACTTTCTTGAAATAAGCCTTTGATAAAAGTTACTCTTTTATCATCTATTGAAGGGAAATGTCCATCTGTTGAAAAAGTTCCTTTTTTCATAAAATGCCAATCTTCTGGCAAACCAACAAAAGTATCAAAGCCCCAGAAATGACTGTCCTCATGTGTATTCATTTCTACCCACCATCTAAAGGACTCGCCTTTGGCAACCCCAAATTCAAAGAAGTCAATCGGTTCTGATAGGTTTTCATAGGTAAAAACATGTTCATGAAATTTTTGGGCAGAACCTCTTTTCCAGCCATCAAAATTTGAAAATTCAATTGGATTTTGGGCAATCCATTTAGAAAAATAAGTCATTTGATTAATGGAATCGAAGAATCGAGCAGGTAAGCTGAGGACTTTATAGATGTGAGTTTTAACAAATGTTTTAATAATGATAAAGTATATTTGTTGTTTTAAATATGGCATTTTTTTTAAAATCCTAAGCATATTATTATTCATTTTGTTTGTTTTATATCAAAAACTAATAATACTGCAATATTGGTGAAAATGTTCGATGTAGACAAATTGGATGAGGTTTTTTTCAACAGAAATGATTGTTATAAACAACCGTACAAAATTCGACCCCTCAGTCATTCGCTCAAAAATTGTAGATAAATGCAGTGTTGAAGTAGTCGGAC
>JANLRG010000383.1:0-2880 GCA_031361545.1 Bacteroidota bacterium | reverse complement strand
AATAAAAAATGGCAAAGGATTTTGATGGAACAATCGGCAGACCTCGAAACACAATTAGTAGAAAGCCTCAATGCAGTAGGAACAATCAAGCGTTTTCGTTTAGAAGAATATGCCGATTGTTCCATCAAAATCCTTTGCCATTTTTTATTAATGCGGTTGGATAGCCAATACAAAAGCATATAAACTGGCAATATCATCAATGTCAATAGGGCTAATTTCCAATAGTATAAAAACATAACAGCTATTGAAAATCCGACTATCAAAATATTCACAATAATGCTCATCGCCACATCATTGATAAATAGCCTTATTTTGACTGCATCATTGACTCTGCTGATGATTTCACCGACTCGCATTGTATCAAAAAAGCGTTGTGGCAATTTCAGAAGATGCTTGTAATAGCCTAATATGAGCCTCGCGTCAATATGCTGTCCTGTTTGTAATCCAAAAATTGTTTTGAAAGTGCCAATAAATAATTGAAAAATCAAAATGATAATCATACCAATACTCAGCAAATTCAACAAACGTATATTGCCTTCTACCAGCACAAAATCAATGATTTTTTGAACATAAATAGACATAGAAAGCCCCAATATGGTATAAATCAAAGCCCCTACCAAGGCTTGAATCATGATACCACTGTGCGGTTTTATGAGTTGCCAAAACCGTAAAGCATTAGACGTTTTTTGAGAGCCTGTTTTAAAATCTTCACTTGGTAAAATCAAAACAATCACACCTGACCATATTTCTTGAAATTCTGCAATACGCTTTTTATGGATTTGTCCATCACCTGAATCCATATATTTGATGTATTTTTTGCCGACTTCATATATGACAACGTAGTGTTGTAAGCCATTTTTCAAAACTACATGAGCAATAGCTGGCAGAGGGATTTTTGCTAAACTCTCAATTGTTCCTTTTGCACCTTTGGCTTGAAAACCCAAACGCTCGGCAGCTTCTATCAAGCCTAATACATTCGTTCCTCGTTTATCCGTTCCTGCGTATTGCCTGATGCGGCTGACAGGAAGTTGAAGTTTATAATGTGCAGCGATAGAAGCCAAACAAGCCGCACCGCAATCAGTGATGTCTCGTTGCTTTATTTTTATTCTTTTATTGAACATAGTGTTAATTTAAAATAGGCGCAGTAGGGTTCAGCCAATCATCAATTTTATCCCAAAGTAGTTGCCAAAGAGTGCGCTCTGTTATGTTGAATCGGGCTTGGAAAGTAAGCCCCTTTTTGAGCTTTCCTGTGTAGCCGTTCTTTAAATACAGTTGCGTACTATCAAATGTGCAGCGCACTTTAAAAATAGGCTTATTATCAACAACCGTAAAATCATTGTCTATCGAAAGAATTTTACCTGATAGAATGCCGAAATATTTATAATCAAAAGCATCTATTTGATATTTTACGACTTGCCCTAATTTGATTAATCCTACGTCTCGCGTAGGCATATAACATTCGGCTATCAAGTCTGTTTCAGGTGAAATAATACAAAATGTTTCACCTGATTGCACAACACCTCCTGCATATTTATTGTTGATGCCTTGTATGATACCCGATATAGGCGCATGAATTTGATGTAATTTACCTTCTTGAATAAGCTGTTTTTCTTGTGCGGTGAGTTGAGAAAGCTCCAGTTTATAGCGTGATAAGTCTTGTTGCCACAGGCTCAGTTGCTCATTTTTGAAAGCATTATAAGCGGCTTGCACTTGGGTGTTTTCAATTTGTTTATCAAAAAAATCTTTAGGCGAAATCACGCCCCCCCTCAGTAAAGTATCATTAATTTCTAATTCTCTACCCACCTTTTTCAATTTAGCTTCCTGTTCATTCATTTGATGGATGAACCGACTAATTTGTTGCCGATAAAGCGGCGATTTTAATTGATTAAATATATCATAATTAATTGATAATGAATTAGTTAGTAGCTCTAAATCTTGAATATAATTTTGTCTTTGATTAAGTTCATAATCATTCAATATTTTCTTTGGCATAGATGTATTATCCTGAATCAATGCCAATATATCACCTGCTTTTATAGCACCCCCCTCAGTATAATTGATGTTTTGAATGATTCCAGACATGAGAGATTTTACTTCCGTGCGTTCCGTGTAAGGGCGTATCACGCCAGTCGTTCGGACAGAAATATCTGTTTTGATATAAAATAAACTCACTATGGCTGAACAGGCGAACAGGATAATAATGGTGTAAAATAATACAAGGGGTGGTTTTATTTTGCTCAGATTCATTGCTGAATCTTCGATGTCGGCGAAGTTTTGGAGTGTTGGCATATAGGTTAAGTATTTTTATTATACGACAAATAGAAAGCCATATAAATTGTATAAAGAGTGCAATAAAGCTGTTAGGAAAAATGAATATTTAGATATTTTTTGAATTTCTAAGTAATAATAATTGAGAATTAAGCCTCCAAAGAATGTAACAACAATATAAAGCCAGCTGTAATAGTGCATAAAAGCAAAAAATAAACTTGATAGCAATATTAACAGCTTTTGATTGGTAATTTTTTGCCGAAGCGTTTCTACAAGCATAAATTGGGCTACAAGGGTCTCAATCAATGGAGCAATAATAACTGCAATGAGAAATTGTTCATTACGTGACATTTTATTTATATCATTGCCCGTATTCGAAAGATGAAAAAATTTATCATTTAAAAAATCAAAAAAATAGCCATTCGTTATTGCAATTGCTAAACACATTAAAGTTAAAATACCTATTTTTCGTAATTCATGATTTTTACTCATAAAAAGAGACAACCTATTTTCAATGTTCTGCATTTTTTTGCTTTATCATGTTTTATTATAAAAATATTTGATATAAAAAATAGAAGGTACTACTTGTAAAAAAAGTTAGTACCTTCTTAC
>JANLRG010000365.1:0-1005 GCA_031361545.1 Bacteroidota bacterium | reverse complement strand
TATTGAACACCACTATTTTTAAAAACTTCCCAGTTGTTAGAAATAGCGAGGGTTTGCCGTATGGCATTTCAAGATATGTAAGTTCTGAAATCTTAAACCCCGTTGCAGCCACTGCTGTCAATCAAGGTTCAGGTTGGGCTGATAAAATAGTAGGCAATGCTTTTGCTGAAATTGAACCGATAAAAGGCTTGAAATTCCGTTCAACGTATGGGGTAGATATTGCATTTTATGGCGGCGATGGTTTCCGTCCGCTTTATTATTTGAATGCTGCCAACCGCTCGGACGTGACCTCTTACAGCCGCAGCCAAAACCGAGGTAATTATTGGGTTTGGGGTAATACGCTGGCTTATAACACCACTTTCAATAATAAACATAATTTTTCAGCACTCATTGGTACAACTGCTGAAAAAAATCATGGTGAAAATGTATCGGGCAGCGTGGATAATATACCTGTTACGAATATCAAAGATGCGTCGCTCAACTTCTCATCCGTTCAAGCCGACCAACACTTTTTTGGCTATGAATACAATGCCGCTTTGTTGTCCTATCTCGGACGTGTCAACTACGATTATGCAGGCAAGTACATTCTCTCCGCTTTGATGCGGATTGATGGCTCGCCTAAATTTGGTACAAACAATAAATTCGGTCGCTTCCCCTCAGTATCAGCCGGTTGGATTTTATCAGAAGAAGGTTTTTTGAAAAATTTAAGACCTATTAATTTCTTAAAAATACGTGCTTCATGGGGTATCAACGGCAATGACCAAATTGGAGATTTCCGCTACGTTTCAACCGTTGGTGGTGGTCGCAATTATACATTCGGTACGGGCGACAAACTCGTGAATGGTATCAGCCCCAACGCCATTGCCAATCCTGATTTGAGATGGGAACAAACCATTCAAACGAATTTAGGCTTCGATGCGAAATTATTTAAACACTTGTCTGTAACGTTGGATGTTTTTCAAAAAAATACATCTGATATGTTGCTCGATATTAAAGTGCCGAGCT
>JANLRG010000360.1:0-8573 GCA_031361545.1 Bacteroidota bacterium | reverse complement strand
TCAATTTCTTGTCGGATCATTTTCAGTTGATCGCCATGAGGCATCCACATACCACCGGCGATAAAAGATTTTCCCGGTTCGATATGAATATAGAATCCGGCGTTCATTGCTTTTTTACCTCCAACATTTACACTTGCACCTAAGTTATTTTTATAAGGTCTTTTATCTTTTGCAAAACGGACATCACGATAAATTCGAAACATACAATCTTTGGCAGAAAGTGGCGCGAGACCTTTTTCAAATTTCTTTGCTTCGGTTAAAAAGTTTTCGATCAATTCAGCGACATTCTCTTTCGCCGATAAATATTTTTCTTTGTTCTTATCAAACCATTCTTTGTTATTATTTTTTTTGATTGATTTTAGGAAGGTGAGAGTTGAAGGAGAAATCATAATGAGGAGAGAATGGAATTAAGATTGAGAATGGAGGATGGAGAAATGGAAGATGGAGAATGCAGAATGGAGAATTATTATTTATTATTTATTACTTATTACTCACACTAGGAAATGTTAAGCGGAAATTAGAGGCCTCGAATCGGTCTTTTTCACTTCGAGCGTCATTTCGCCTTTTTAAAGAAAAGGAAGAGTGAAAATTGATGATGGAGAATTAAGATTGAGAATGGAAGATTAAGGATTATTACTTTTTATTTCTTACTTATTACTTATTACTTTTTTCTTACTTATTACTTTTTTCTTACTTATTACTTATTACTTTTTTCATACTTGTTGTATGAACATTCAATTATAACGTATTTGCCTCACTAAGTTAGGATGTATGAAAGATGTAACCATTACAAATAAAACTTTAAAAAAATTTAGTTAAGTAAATAGAAGCAAAATTTTATTGGTATGCAAGGAAAGATTTCTTTTTTACAGACTTTGAAAAAATCATTTCGATTGCATTATATCATGCTTTGAAGAGAATAAAAAAATAGATGTGTCGATTCAACTTATCGCGTCAGCTAAAATATTTACACGAGCATTACTATGTCACTCGCCATCTCACCCACAAAAAAAGCCCCTGATTTCTCAGAGGCTTTCAGTATTTTGAATTTGAATTAAGCTTCGGCAACCAGAGCTAATGGTGCTACTGAAACATAACTTTTCTCATCTGCTTTTTTACGGAAAACAACTTTTCCCTCGATCAAAGCATACAGTGTATGGTCTTTTCCAATTCCTACATTGTCACCTGCCATGTGTTTGGTACCGCGCTGACGAACAATGATATTTCCTGCGATGGCATGTTGCCCACCGAAAATTTTAATTCCAAGGCGTTTGCTATGTGATTCGCGACCGTTTCTAGAACTACCGACCCCTTTTTTATGTGCCATGATTTACTTTTTTTAATTCTTAATAAATGAATGATGAAATTAAGCTGTAATACCGTCAATCTGAATCTTCGTCAAATCTTGACGATGACCAGTTTGTTTTTGATATCCCTTACGACGTTTTTTCTTGAAGATAATCACCTTGTCACCACGTAAATGGTTTACAATGCGAGCCGTGACAGAAGCACCTGAAATAGCAGGTTTGCCTACGCTCACTTTTCCATCGTTTTCAATGAAAACTACGTCGCTGAATTCCAGCTTTTTTCCTTCTTCGCCTTCTAAACGGTGTACTATAACCTGTTGGTCTTTTTCTACCTTAAATTGTTGTCCGGCTATGTTTACAATTGCGTACATATTCTTTAAACTTAATTCCTCTTTTTGAGGGACGCAAATGTATGTAAAAAAAACAATTATCAAAACCGAATTACCAATAAGTTTTTTGAGACTTTGTAATTAAGTTTGACAACGTTTAAAATGTTGAAAATTAGGCCAATTTAACAGGGTATGCTTTCCAGCTCCACAAATTTTCTTATCAAATCCAACTAATTCAAGCCAAAATCTACCTAAAATTGCAATCCTTTCGCTTCCTTTATTTCATTCCGCTGGTGATCTTATTAATTACCTGTCGACACAACAAACATCCTCAAATGAACAACCATCTCCCATTCAATCATCTCGAAGGTGAAACGAGTCTTTACCTACAACAGCATGCTCAAAATCCGGTCGATTGGTATCCATGGTCCACAACTGCTTTTGACAAAGCAAAAAGTGAAAATAAATTAGTTCTCGTTTCGATCGGTTATTCTTCTTGTCACTGGTGTCATGTCATGGAAAAAGAATCGTTCATGGATTCGGCTACTGCAAAATTAATGAATGATAATTTTATTTGTATAAAAGTAGATCGAGAAGAACGGCCAGACATCGATCAAATTTATATGAAAGCAGTTCAACTCATGACGGGCAGTGGAGGGTGGCCATTGAATTGTTTTACGCTTCCAGATGGAAAACCAATTTATGGTGGAACTTATTTCCCCAATAATACATGGAAAGATTTGTTGGAAAAAATTAATAAATTTTATCATGATGATCCAAAGCAAGCGGAAAAATATGGAGATGAATTAATCAAAGGAATTAGTCAACCAGAAATTATTAGTAAACCATCAGATGAAGAAGGGTTAAAAGCAGAAACCATTTCAGAAACCATTTCACAATGGAAAAAAAATTTCGACACTGTTGAAGGCGGACCAAATCGTTCTCCCAAATTTCCGCTTCCAAATAATTATCAATTTCTACTTCGCTATGCACAAGAAAAAAAAGATACTAAGATAATTGACTATGTACAATTGACTTTAAAGAAAATGGCTTACGGTGGAATTTACGATCAAATCGGTGGCGGATTTGCACGGTATTCTACAGATACACTTTGGAAAGTTCCACACTTTGAAAAAATGCTTTATGATAATGCGCAGCTGATTAGTCTTTATTCAGAAGCATATCGAGTTCAACCGACCGATTTGTACAAACAAATAGTTTATGAGACAACAAGTTTTTTAAAACGTGAAATGTCTGATGGTAATGGAAAATATTTTTCAGCACTCGATGCAGATTCAGAGGGAGAAGAAGGAAAATTTTATTCGTGGACTAAAAAAGAACTTGCTTTGATTTCATTTCCGCCATTAAAAAATGGGAAAGAAAAAGAAATCATATACGACTATTTCAATATTAACGAGCGTGGCTATTGGGAAAAAGATCAATACATTTTATTGCGACACCAAGACAACAATAAACTAGCCTCCAAGTATGGAATGACGACTGTTGATTTTAATAATTATATTCAGAAAGTAAAAGAGATTTTGCTAGACATTCGCAACAAAAGAATTCATCCAGGCCTCGATGAAAAAGTGGTGACTTCATGGAATTCGCTCCAGATAAAAGCATTGTGCGATGCTTATAAATCATTTGGAGATAATGTTTTTCTGAATGATGCATTGACGTGCATGAATCAACTAAAGAAAAACGCTTTTGATACGTCAGGAAATCTTTTACACGTAGAAAGTCAAAAAGGAAAATTGAAATCAGGTTACCTTGAAGATTATGCTTTCACAATTACCGCCATGATTTCACTCTATCAATGCACGTTTGATGAACAGTGGTTGAATGAAGCACATCGTTTAAGTGAAGCTGCAATCGAGCATTTTTATGACAAAGAAAATGGGATGTTTTGGTTTAATTCAAATCTGGAAAATAATTTAGTGAGTAGAACAAAAGAAATTTCCGACAATGTAATTCCAGCGTCCAATTCAGAGATGGCAAATGCATTATTTTTACTTGGTGAATATTTTGAAATTTCGCTTTATGAAAAAATGTCGAGAGAAATGGTCTCAAAAATTTGTAATGACATGCCAAAATACGGTTCAGGATATAGCAACTGGGCAAATTTATTGATGAATTTTACTTTTAATTATAAAGAAGTTGTCATTGTTGGTCCTCAAGCCGAACGAGAAAGAAAAGTAATTGCGAGCAAATATATTCCCAATGTTTTACTAGCCGGAACTTCAAGTGATTCTTCCAAATTACCGCTATTATCCAATAGATTTTTTGCAGGTAAAACAATGATTTATGTTTGTGAAAACAAAACATGTAAATTACCAGTAGAAACTTCCCAAGAAGCTTTGAAATTGATTGTTCAATAATAAAAGGAAATTATTCATTTTGTAAGAATCTTCTTATAACTTAGGGTAAAATCTATAGCAAAAGTAAATGTTCGTTCATAGAATCGTATTTAATTGGAATGTTAATAAATCCTTTTCACTCTGATGGAAAAAATTCATAAAATTCTTGTCGCCAATCGCGGTGAAATTGCAATTCGCGTTCTGCGAGCCGCCGCTGAATTAGGCATCCGAACGATTGCTGTATTCACTTACGAAGACAGATATTCTTTGCATCGCTTCAAAGCAGATGAAGCGTATCAAATTGGTATTGATAGCGAACCTTTGAAACCTTATTTGAATATTGAAGAAATTATTCGTGTTGCCAAACAAAATAAAGTCAATGCTATTCATCCCGGCTACGGATTTCTCTCGGAGAATGTTCGTTTCGCATCAAGGTGTCGAGAAGAAGGAATTATTTTTATTGGTCCCTCACCAGAAGTCATGGATCAATTGGGCGATAAAGTAAAATCAAAATTAGTTGCGCGATCATGTAATGTACCTGTGATCGAAGACAACAAAATTAAACTTACTTCTCCAGAAATAGCATTACAAGAGGCCAAACGAATTGGACTTCCTGTCATTTTGAAAGCTAGCGCAGGAGGCGGGGGTCGAGGTATGAGAGTGATACGTGCCGAAGAAAATTTAATAAAATCATTCGAAGAAGCAAAACGAGAAGCTGGAAATGCATTTGGCGACGACACAATTTTTATAGAAAAATATGTCGATGATCCAAAGCACATAGAAGTTCAAATTCTTGGAGATAACTTTGGAAACATCGTGCACTTGTTTGAGAGAGATTGCAGCGTACAAAGAAGATTTCAGAAAGTTATTGAAATTGCTCCGGCTCCCTCATTAAGCCAACCTACAAAGGACAAACTTTATGCTTATGCCTTAGCACTTGCAAAGAAAGTAAAGTATAACAATGCCGGAACAGTAGAGTTTTTAGTTGATCAAGATGAAAATATTTTTTTCATCGAAGTAAATCCTCGCATTCAAGTTGAACACACAGTAACGGAAGAAATTACTGGAATAGATATTGTGCGTTCACAAATTCTCATAGCAGACGGTAACCAATTACACGAGAAACCAATTGATATTCCTTTACAAGAAAATTTAACTTACACAGGTGTTGCTATCCAATGTAGAATCACAACAGAAGATCCGCAAAATGATTTCAAGCCCGATTATGGAACCATCATTGCATATCGTCATGCAGGAGGATATGGAATTCGACTCGACGAAGGAAGCTCTTATCAAGGAGTAAAAGTATCGCCATTCTTTGATTCAATGCTTGTAAAAATTACAGCGAAAGGGCGAACACTAAAAGGGACAAGATTAAGAATTCTTCGGGCACTACGAGAATTTAGAATCAGAGGAGTGAAGACGAACATTTTGTTTTTAGAAAATGTATTAAATCATCCGGAATTTGAAAATGGAAAAGCTACTGTCCGTTTTATAGAAAAATATCCAAGTCTTTTTCAATTTGAAAATCGACAAGATCGAGGAACAAAAATTTTACGCTACTTAGCAGACGTAATGGTGAATGGAAATCCTGACGTTCAAAAGGTAGATGCAACTAAAAATTTTCATTCGCCCAAAATACCAATTTTCAATAAAACCGAAAAAATAATTCCTGGAACAAAACAGTTGATTGACGAACTTGGCCCTGAAAAATTTGCTCAATGGTTAAAAGATCAAAAACAAGTTATGTTTACGGATACAACTTTTCGAGACGCTCATCAATCATTACTAGCTACAAGAGTTCGGACAAATGATCTATTAAAAGTTGCGGAAAGTTTTGCTTATCGACATCCAGAATTATTTTCCATGGAAGTTTGGGGCGGCGCGACATTCGATGTAGCACTAAGATTTTTACATGAATGTCCCTGGAAACGATTAGAAGCTCTGCGTTCAGCGATACCAAATATTATGTTGCAAATGTTGATACGAGGTTCCAATGCTGTTGGCTATACCTCCTACCCAGACAATCTCGTTGCAAAATTTATAGAGAAAAGTTTTGACAGCGGAATAGATGTCTTTCGAATTTTCGATTCATTGAACTGGATTGACAGCATGAAAAATTCAATTCAAGCTGTTAGAGAACGAACAAGTGGCCTTGCAGAGGCTTGTATTTGTTATACTGGCGACATTATGGATCCTAAGCGTCAAAAATATTCATTACAATATTATTTAGACCTCGCCAAACAATTAGAAGATAGTGGTGCACACATTCTCGCCATTAAAGATATGGCAGGTTTATTAAAACCTTATGCAGCAGAAATTCTGGTAAAAGAATTAAAAAAAGTAATCGACATTCCAATTCATCTACACACTCACGATACTTCATCCATTCAAAATGCATCCTATTTGAAAGCAATTGAAGCAGGAGTAGATGTTGTTGACGTTGCTCTCAGCTCATTATCGGGACTGACCAGTCAACCGAACTTCAATGTATTGGTAGAGTCATTAAAAAATACTCCATACGAAACAAAAACAAATGTCGAATCTTTGAATGAGTTTTCTAATTATTGGGAAACGGTACGCGACTACTACTACCCTTTTGAGTCTGGATTGATGGCTGGAACTGCTGAAGTTTACAAACACGAAATTCCAGGTGGACAATATTCTAATTTAAAACCGCAAGCCATTTCTTTAGGTTTAGAA
Organism: Bacteroidota bacterium; assembly: GCA_031361545.1. Taxonomy (GTDB): domain Bacteria; phylum Bacteroidota; class Bacteroidia; order AKYH767-A; family 2013-40CM-41-45; genus JADKIH01. The sequence goes on along the minus strand of JANLRG010000360.1, from coordinate 1,874 downwards.
GAAAGGATGGACGAAATAAAAAAAGCGTATGAAGACGTTAATGAAATGTTTGGTGACATTGTTAAAGTAACACCCTCATCGAAAGTAGTTGGCGATATGGCCATGTTTATGGTAAATAATAAATTGACGAAAGAAGATATTTTTACGAAAGAAAATTTGTCATTCCCTCAGTCGGTAAAGAGTATGTTCAAAGGCGATCTTGGACAGCCATATGGTGGATGGCCAAAAAGATTACAGAAGATTATTTTGAATGATGAAGAGCCATATACTGATTTACCAAATGCGTTTTTGCTTCCCATCAATTTCGAAGTTGAATTTGAAGAGTTCCAGAAAAAATTTGATACCTATCAAAGCTTTCTTGATTTTCTTTCATGGAAATTTTATCCAAAAGTTTTTGAAGAATACTATCAGTTCCATTTGCAATTTGGTGATGTCTCGAGCCTACCTACTCCGGCGTTTTTCTTTGGCATGAAGAGCAATGAAGAAATCATGGTGAATATAGGAAAAGGAAAAACCTTGCTGATTCGTTTACTATACATCTCCAATGAAGCCGATGAAAATGGAAACAGAACTGTTTACTTTCGATTGAATGGCCAAACACGGGCGATAGAGGTAAAAGATAAAAAAGCTAAAGTGGAAAAGATTGCTAATGCGAAAGCATCTACTCCAACTCAAATTGGATCACCCCTTCAAGGACGGTTGACGAAATATTTTGTGAAAGAAGGCGACGTCGTAAAGAAAAATACACCGCTATTTACGATTGAAGCCATGAAAATGGAAACGACTATTTCAGCAGCCGAAAATTTTAAGATTAAAAGACTTTATCTGAAAGAAGCGACGATGGTAGAGAATGGAGATTTGGTGGTGGAATATGAGAGATGAGGTTTGAAGTCAACGGTCAGGGGTCAGGGTTCAAGGTTCAAGGTTTCTTGCTCGGTGAAATGTTAAGCGGAAATAAATGACGCCGATTTAATTTGCACTCACCTCAAGTGTCATTTCGCCGATGATTGGAGAAGCGTAATAAAAATCGAGGATTGAAATTTGTAAATTGAATAGTAAAATTAAATATTTAAAGTAAGCATTAAATTGAGAGTTGGAACTTTTAAAAATAAAATATTAACCTTCCTTATTGATGGCATGCCTCAATTTATTTTCGAAATAATAGAATGATAAAAACGAAATCAAGATTGTTCCTGAAATAGATGCTGAATAAAGTAGTAAATTGTATAGTGCAGGACTTGATATTTGTTTCACAGGTATAAATCTAACAAGTAAAAGGATAACGATCCAGTGATACATGTATATTCCATAAGAGATTTTTCCAAGAAAAGTTGAAGCTTTTGAATCAATACTGAATTTTAGATTAGAATTAGTTGCAAGATTTAAGATCATAATTCCAAATATAACCGAATAAAACACATCATTAAAATATGCAGTTGAAAAACCAATAAACCATAAAACTAAAGACAAAATAATCGCGGTATAACTAATATAACTTTGATAAAAAAACTGAAGTTCTTTTCTTTTTAATGAATACATACTTCCGAAAATTCCACCGATACTCATACAATTAAATTTTGACAAATAGAAAAAACGACTTATGAATTCGTTCACCTCTTGACTATCTAAAAAATAATTATTCCACCAATGAATCAGGTGTGGGAGAAACGTATAACCAATGGTAAATAAGATCAATGTCCTGATCAAATATTTTGTCTGCAAAAAATAAATAAGCAATGGCCAAAAAAGATAGAACTGCTCTTCTACGCCTATTGACCAAACTTGAGGACTAACTTTCCAGCCAATGTTGAGGGCATGTGCAACATTTGGAAAAATTGCAAGACACATTGCAATCGTTTTTGCTTGCAGTGTCG
>JANLRG010000336.1:0-16662 GCA_031361545.1 Bacteroidota bacterium | reverse complement strand
AATAGAAGAAGTAGAAAAAATTATCACAGGAATATTCTTAAGTTTTTCATCCTTTTTCAATTCAGAAAGTCAAATTTTGCCATCCATTCGTGGTATTTTAAAATCCGGATAGATAAAAGTCGGCTAGGATAAACAAATATTCACCATATTTTAACGATTTCACGATAATACCTATATTGGCATAGGAATTAGCTTAGCGCTTTGCCTAAAAATTATAAAAATAATCCTGGGGGATATTTTTGTCAAAGCAGAAGAAAAAAAAGGAGCAGAATTTCACAACATATTACCAATAAATTAAAGATATCAATAAATGAACTTATTTATAAAGCATGATATGAACATTGCTTTGCATGTAAATGTAAAGCAAGAGATGGATAATCTAAAAGTGGCATATCAGATGAAGGGTAATACTGAAATAGAAATTACAAAACCAATATCACAGGAGACTTATAAAAAATTAGAAATATCATTAAAAAAATACGGGATTGAAATAATTGACGACCCTAAAAATATTTTAATACAAAAGATCAAGGATGTTATTATTGAAATGATTTTTTCAAATAATTTTCCAAATTTAAAAACATCTGCTCATCTTGCCAATAAACTAAATCTTGATTACAATTATCTTTCAAGTCTATTTTCAGAAATGAATTTTTTCTCTATACAACATTTTATTATTCTTCAAAAAACTGAAAGAGCCAAACAGTTGATCATTGAAAATAAATTAACACTATCTGAGGTTGCTTGGATGCTCAAATACAGTAGTGTTGCTCACTTGTCGAACCAATTTAAAAAAACGACAGGACTCACTCCTACTTCTTTTCAGCGAATTGTAAAGAAAAGAAAAAATGCGGAAACTTCTTCCATCATACAAACCAACACCGTTGGAATAAAAAGAAGCCAAAATGCAATGAACATAGTTCTTGCCGATGATGACGCCGATGACCGACTATTTTTTCAAGAAGCCATAGAAGAAGGAAAAATAAAGACCATACTTCAAACTGTAAATAATGGAATGCAACTAATGCAATATCTCAATAAGCCTGGTGTAATATTACCTGATATTGTTTTTCTTGACTTAAATATGCCACTAAAAGGAGGTATTGAGTGTTTAACAGAAATCAGGAAGAGCAAGAAACTACATCATATTTCCATTGCTATCTATTCAACATCTGCATCCGAAAAAGATATTGAAGAAACTTTTATTAAGGGAGCCAATATTTATATTACTAAACCTAATGATTTGAATCAATTAAAGAAAATATTGATTGAAGTGATCCGGATAAATTGGCAATACCATAAATCGAGTTTAAACAAAGAAAATTTTTTACTAAGTCTGTAAGAATAAAAAATGTATGCTTTTTTATATACTTAATTAAAACAAGGATAATGAGAACCCATTTCTCTCCGGTCCTTTGCTAGACTCTTTTATTTCAATCTTATTAATTTTATAGATTTATATAGTTGGACTAATTCGTTCTAATAATAAATTTTCTATATTTGGAAGTGGCAGAGAACTGTTTCCGTTTCTGAAATAAAACTAACTTATTCAAAGATTGGGAAATGACGCACTTAAAATGAAAAAAAAACTAAAAAGAAAATATATACTCAAAAAATAACTGCCTTAAATAAATTTCTAATTTAGATATCATGAAAAAAACGATACTACTTACAATTGCCTTGGTAACTTCCTTTGGACTGGGCTTTGCTTTGAACAATTTAATTAAGACTTCGAACAACATAAGAGAGACAAAAAGAACAACAAGCATTGGTGGCATCTTTTTTAAATGTAAAGATCCTAATCAAATGAGAGAGTGGTATAAGATTCATCTCGGATTTAACACCAACCAATACGGAACCGTATTTGAGTGGAGACAAGCTGATGATTCAACTAAGAAAGGTTTTACACAATGGAGTCCATTTAAAGAAACCACAAAATATTTTGAACCTTCTACAAAAGACTTCATGATTAATTACAGAGTAGAAAATCTGGAACAACTCGTTCTGGAATTAAAAAAAGAATCAATAACTATTGTTGACACTATTGAAACCTATGATTACGGAAAGTTTGTTCACATTTTGGATGTGGAGGGAAATAAAATTGAACTATGGGAACCCAACGATTTAGCCTATGAACAAATGGGAATTCAAATGGGAAGTAAGACAACCAAGTGAAGGTTTGTTTACTCCAATTGATTTGATATTATATTCATAAAATCCTTTAGACTGAATTAATGACGGTCAAATTGGAAAGATAGTAATTCATTTAATATTTTCTGAAAATGAAATTCATCAAGATATTCTATAAATATTATTACTCGATAAATTGCAGATATTTCATACTACTCAAATTTTTTTTGTACATCTAAAGAACCAAAGTGATAATAGTTTTCTGTGCAGAACTTCAAAAAGAAGAATTACTAATGCAGTTTCACTTCTTGGAATCTGAATTATATTTCAAGAACATTTAAACGGAAATAGTTGATATGATATCATAAATCTCAGGCAACTAAATTTGTTATCACCAGATATTTATTTTAAATGGTTGAAAAACAGTTAAAAACTCATTCAGAAAATGAAAATAATTCAGTGAATAAAATTGTATCGATGTTATAAATAACTTAATTTGTACATGAATAAATGAAAATTAATAATCATATAAACGGGGTCGCTGAAAACCATTTAGAGTAAGCATCACAATTAAACATACAAATCAAATTATGAATCGAAAACTAAACACCCTCAAATTATTACTATCAATCTTTCTCGCTGTCTTTTACTTTTCTTGCAGTAACAATAAAACAACTACGAATGAATCACAGACTGATTCAGCTGCCATTAATCAAATGGCAGAAACGAACAAACCTCCGATGGGACCAACGGTCCCTTTTAATGCAGTAGTTATTCGGCATAATGTAGCTGACTATGATAAATGGCGACCGTTATTTGATTCGGATTCAACAGCAAGAAAAGAAGCTGGTTTACATTTAGTAGGTTTAGCGCGAGGAATTGAAAACCAAAATGAAATTGACATGCCTTTTATGATTGATGATATAGCGAAAGCAAAATCATTTGCATCCAATCCTAGATTAAAAGAAGTAATGCAAAAAGGAGGTGTAACATCTGCGCCCAATATTAAATTCATCAATGTACTTCGTATGAGTGAAGCCATTCAAAATAAAAGTGATTTTCTTGAGATAGCATTAAAAGTAAAAGACTTCGATACATGGTTAAAAGTATTTGATAAAGAAGGAGCAGAAATTAGAATGAAAGATGGTATTGAAGATGGTGTATTGGCACGCGGTATTGATGATCCCAATTTGGTCTTTTTGGTTTTTAAAATTTCTGATGTTGAAAAAGCTAAGGCAGCCATGAATAATCCTGCAAGGCAAAAATTAATACAAGAATCTGGAGTCATAGGTAAACCAGAAATGTATTTCGGCAGAGATCAACAATAATTAAATAAGCTATTGGAAATGAAAAAGCATGGCTCACCTTAATAATGGTTGCCATGCTTTTTCTTTTTTACTTAACTCTTTTCAAACTCGGTGTACCATTTTTGGAAGCATATTGATACTATTTTATACGCTGAATTTTACACATTCATTGGATGAACTAGAATAGATCGTCTCATTAAAAAGACATTAACCCTTCTATCCCTTCCATTTCTTTATACTTATCAATTATTGAATCGACAGAAAGCATAAGCTCTTTGATGGTGATACTTGTGTATTTGCCATTGGCAGATTCTTTCTTGGTAATAATAGAATCATCTGAAAAACGGGAAGTCACTAATGCTATTTTTTTGTTTTCAGATAGAATAATGAACTTAAACATATACACCATTGGCCATTCTTCAATTTTGGCCAATTCCATTTTTAAATTTTCGTAAGGATCTTGATTTATCATACTATGAAAGTAATAAATAAATTTACTTTTACTACATTTGTACGAAGTAAAAATTCTGATGGAAAATTTTAAAATTACGGGAGAAAACATTCACCTCAATCAATTACTAAAATTATTAGGCTGGGTTAGCAATGGCGGAGAAGCCAATGTAGCAATTGAACAAGGATTAGTTAAAGTTAATGGAGAAGTCGAATTTAGAAAAAGAAATAAAATAGTACAGGGATTTAAGGTGGAGTTTCAAGGTCGAGAAATAGTAGTTGAGTAAATTTCTCGATGAATTCAATAAAATTTGAATAAAATTTTAAGCATCTATGAAGAGTTGAAGTCAAATCTCACCTTTTTTATTTTCGTATATTAATATTTATACTTTTTCCAACTTCAATCTGAACCCAATTTCTGGAATACCAAATTGGTAAGCAGGAAATAATTCTGGTTTAAATTTCCAATGTTGTGTTCCCAAACTGTCTTCCACTTTTTTTACAATCCTGCCTTGACTGACCGCAATTTTTGCAAAAGAATATCCCAAAGCAATTCCCAAAGGATAATCGCTTGCCCAATGAACACCATTATTTAACATCGCAAACCCTAACAATCCCATCAATGTATATCCGACTGGTCGAATAAATTTTTTCTCTGGATAATTGTCCGCAATAACAGTAACTGTTGCCATAGCAGTTGCTAAATGTCCGGTTGGGAATGCATCATGATTAGGTACGTGATGAGCATAATCTTTTTGGTTTGGGAAAAATCTCCACACTCCTCTTGGTGTGTTAGTCGTATAAGGGCTTTCGCGACCTGTTATATGTTTAATAAACTGAGTAGTGATTCCAGTTGCCAAAATACATTCGCCAAGTTGTGAAGCTGTTTGCAATTCACGATAGTCTTTTGAAATTAATCCACTCACCCAAAAAGATAAGGCGATTGTGGTATGCGTCCATCCATCACCTAAAAAATACATTGCAGAATTAAGATCCGTAGGAACATTAAACTGAACAGGAACACTTTGTTTTCCCAACTTAAAACTTGAATTTATTAAGGCCGTTTGGTGACTGGTCCCAGCAATATGTACAAAAGTTCCAATATCATTTGCTCCATGCAAAAATTGTTCATCAAAGGCGTAAAGCAACAAAGTACTACCTAATATTATCCCAAAATTCTCAAGTTGGTCTTTTTTAAATGACTTTTTGAAATACAATTTGTAATCCCTGGGTATTGTCCCAACAAAACGAAAAGATTTCGGCCTTTGATAAATTAGTACATTTCCATTTTGCAAGGCATAATTCATAGTCAATATTCCATTTTCGTCTCTTGAATCTATACGCAAAGGTTTGAGTTGAGTAGCATCCACAAAATCAGAATAAAATAATTCAACTAGAATAAAAAAAACTAGACCTAATCGCTTCATTTGAAAATCTGCCAACATCTGAAATTATTAAAATGAAAGAGAAAAATTAGCCATACAAATCTTATTAGAATAATTTATAAAGTACATGGATTGCATTGTTTTTTTATTGGTCGCTTTTTGAGTGATTGAATTACCGCCTTTATCTTGATGACAAATCTGCCGAGAACAGAGGTAACCAATTGCGCTCCCGACTAAAACATCAGAAGACCAGTGTTGATGTTCAAGCATTCTAGTCACGCCAACAGTTGATGCTATTGTGTAAGCTAAAATTGGAACTAATGGATGATCTGAATATTCAATGGCCAAAACGGTAGCAATGGCAAAAGCAGTTGCCGTGTGACCAGATGGAAAAGAATCGAAGTTTGATGGTTGAAAATTTTCCATCTTTTCTGAAAACTGCGCAAGCGGTCCATTCCAAGTGGTGCCTGATTGATTATAAAAATCTGATGGTCGCTTTCGTCCAGTACCGAGTTTTATTAATCTTGTCCACATCGTAGAAGTTATTAATGCTTGTCCAAGTAACCTTGATGTATGAATGGCTTTTTCATCTTTGAAAAGATAACTGTAACCAACAAATAAAGCTGAAAAACCTAAACCATAGTTTCCTCCTAATTCTGTAATGATGGCACTGCACGCCGACAACTCTGGATTCTTATTCTTCCACGAAGAGAAAATACCATCAATTTTTACATCATTCTTTATCAAAACCGCAGTAAGTAGTCCGCCACCTGTTAAATAACATAAATCTCTTTTCGTACAAAGAAATACTGATTCACCTTGAATCATTAAATTTGAAGTGAGTTCATTTGAGAAGGATTTCTCTCTAACTTTGGTCTCATTCCAAGCTATTTTATAATGCCCATTAAAAAAATGATCCGTTGATCCGAAAGCACAATTGCCATTTGAGGTTACGATAAGAAAAATAAATCCTAAAATAGTTATAGCTTTTAAATACATCTTGAACTTAGTTGGAATAAATCTTTATTCATAGAAATTTATTAGAAGAAGCCTGTTCTTTTGACTTTTAGACTTGGTAAATATATAGAAAGATTATTCCTATGGTGGTGAAGAATACATGACTTGTTAAACAAGTTATTAAATAGATATCGTTAAAATAAATTTTATTCAATTGAATTAAAGAATTAAATTTTAATAGGAATTCTAAGGTATCACAACGAATTTTCCATAGCATACTTTTCCATTATTATTTGAAATCTTTAGGAAATAAATTCCAACACCAAAGTTATGATTCAGCTGAATTTCATTTCCAGTAAAATCATTTCTTTGAAATGTTATAGCGCCGAAGGAGTTATAAATTTCTATTGTTGAATGATTAAAATTACGACTCAATTTAATATTTTGATTTTGCTGAATTGGATTTGGAAATAAATTGAAATTCATTACTTCATTTTCAGAAACATTAGTACATAACAGTGAACAATTCTGCCTTGAAGAAATACCTAACCCAGAAGATATAAAATTTTGAAATTGATTTCCAGCGGCACAACTGTTTAGCAAATAAAAATTCAACCATGGTATCAAGGCATCCAATGTTGTTGTATTCTGAGCGCTTGCTGAAATTGTTGGTTGTGGAGAACATGTAGCTTCGCCAGTCGAACAAAAGAAATTATAATTTGCAAATTGACAATGGCTACCTCCATCAATGCTGACGAATGATTTGCACGAGGATGCTAATGAATCATACATAAGAAGTTGATTTTGTGGAGCAGGTGCTACACAATCATTTCCCCCTGAAATAACTAAACCCGGAATTGTGATGGATGAACTTGCCGTCGTAGAAGAAGGATTTGTCACAGCGGCCGCAAGCGTTGCAATGGCAGTAATTGTCGGATCAAATTGAATAGCCAAAAAAGCTGCTCCCCCACCCATTGAATGTCCCATTACTGCTGAAGTTGGAGCGACAGAATTATAAAATGGAGAAGCGGAATTTAAACTTTCATTTTTCATGGCTCCAATTAAAAATGCTAGATCCTTTCCAAAATCAAGATGAGAAGGCGCGAACGAAGTTTCTGTAGTCGGAAAGACCATGATAAAACCATTTGGAACTATTCCATTCCAAAGATTATCATACGAACTCCACGACATCACAAAGCCATGGCCAAAAACAAGCACAGGAAATTGACCAGCAGCTAAAGCCACATTATTGCCAGCTACATTAGCAGGATAGTAAATCTCTGAAGTGATGTTTCTATTACCCCGACTTGCATCGACAAAAGTTTGTTGTATGTGTCCAACTAAGAATGGCTGTGAGTATAACGTTGCCGATAATAATAAAGTTGACAGGAAAATTGTGGCTTTGATTTTCATTTGAGATTTATTTTAGGCGTTTTGTTGGCGTCCAAACACCGGTTTTTATTCCTTTTTGATAATTAATAAATCCTATGATTAATGCAAGATTCATCATTGTAAAATAAGAAATGAATCGAATCAATTTGATATTAATTTTTATTTTTTTCAGTAAATAATCTAACAGTGGAAAAAGCAGTAGGCACAATTCACCCAAAAAAATAATTTTAAAAATATCTGTATGGCCAATTAATAAATACGAGCAGACCAATGAAATTAAAATAAATAATGGCGTAATCCACCTTAAATATTTATGACTAATAAAACAAAAACCAGCGGCATGAAACGGATTTAATAAAAACATTTTCATACGGGATAAATTCTGAAAATTTCCACTCGAAATTCTAACCTTCCTATTAAATTCATCTTTCATTTCGTTCGGAATATCTTCATAGCATATCGCTTCCATTTCATTGAGGCTTGAATATTTTTTCTCAAGAACTTTCATGGCAATAAAGAAATCATCAACCAAAGAGTCGTTTGGCACTTCAGTATATAATTCTTTTCTGATCATATAACAACCACCAAACGGGCCCATCATCGTTCCGAAAATCAATCCTTCTCTGTATTTGATCAAGTTTTCTCTTTCAATATATAACTTCTCTTGATTAGAAATTCCATCCGTTCGCATTCCTACATTTAGAATGTTTGCGCCTACTAGTCCTACTCTCGGGTTTATAAAATTTCTCGCCAACTTCTGAATGGTTCTTCGTTCAAAATAAACGTTAGCATCGGTTAGTATTACTAATTTATTTTCGGCTAATTTAATTAGTTCATTAACAATAGCTGGTTTTCCTCTACGTTCTTTAAATTCAAATAATTTAATACGCGAATCTTGATTTGCAAACTCACGAACAATATCCCCTGTTTTATCAGAAGAAAAATCTGAACCAATTAATATTTCAATTTTATCTTTAGGGTAATCTGAATTTAAAATGGAAAATATTTTTTCTTTGATTACTTTTTCTTCATTATAGGCAGAAATAATTATCGTTATTCCTGAATCAGAAATTTCCGGAAAACGTTCTGACTTTTTGTCCTTAGCAAGAATTTTTAATATCAATGGAAAAAGTACGTATGAATAAAATACAGCAAAGACACTTAGAGTAAAAAGTAAGTACAAAAAGAGGTTCATTCAGATAATTAAGTAAGTACGCAATATGGAAAACAATTTCCTTAGCCGCTATTAAAATAAAGTGCCGCAGTTCAACTTCCAGCGATGCAATTTACTTCAAAAAAGCACAAATAAATTCAACTAGCCAAATCTTTGTCATTATCTTTGTTAACGTATTTTATCTACAAAAAGCAGTGCATTTTATCGGGGAAAATCCGTAATTTTATAGCTAGTAAAAAATTAAAGAATGAAAAAGACAGCTCTACTTCTATTACTTTCACTATCAATATTTCATTTGGCAAACGCTAAACTAACGGCCCATGTCTCTTTTGGGAAATTTGATAATCCAGATGGCTCCCCTTACTTAGAAACCTATTTGAAAATTGTAGGCTCCTCTACCAAACCAGCATCGGTTAACAATTTATATATTCAAAGTAAAATTGAAGTACAATGGGTTTTTAGAATGAATGACAAAATAATTCACTTTGAAAAATACAATCTGCTTAGTCCAGAAATTGGAATTTCAGATTCAATTGTTCCTGATTTTTTAAACCAACAGAGAATCAGTTTAGAAAATGGAAGTTACGTTATTGAATTACATCTGAAAGATCTAAATTCAAATGATGCTGAAATTAAAATAGAGCAACCGGTCAACCTGAATTTTAATAAAGATACTATTCAAGTCTCGGACTTAGAATTACTCGAATCTTATAGTCCGACTACCGTAGAGAACATTTATTCAAAAAATGGATATGACTTACTTCCCCATCCTGACAACTTTTTTCCACAAGAAATTAATACTCTCAGATTTTACACTGAAATTTACAATGCTGTTTCTACTGGAAACGATGCTTTCTTAATCCGTTACTATCTTTCAAATGAAAATAACAAACAACTTCTGGAAGATATGATTGTACAAAAAAAAGAATCTGGAAAAAAAGTCAATGTGATACTTGGAGAGTTTCCAATGGAAAACCTTCCTAGCGGAAATTACAACTTGAACGTTGAAGTTGTGAGCAAGACCAATGTATTACTTGCCTACAAGCAATTATTTTTTCAGCGATCTAATACTATTCGCAAGCCAATTGTTTCGAATGATTACATGAATTTGAACACAACGAATACATTTGTATCTAGAATAACAAATCCAGATACCCTTGTTTATTTAATCGATGTTCTTTATCCAATTTCTGCAGCGAATGAAGTAAATGTTGAAGAAAATCAGATGCTGATTAAAGATGTTAACTCCATGCAAAAATTTCTCTATTTCTTTTGGGCTAATCGAAATAATGCCGATCCACAAACTGCCTATCTAAATTACATGATAGAAGTTGATAAAGCCAACAAATCTTTTCAAGCACTTAATAGAAAAGGTTATGAAACAGATCGAGGAAGAGTTTTCTTAAAATATGGAGCACCAAATTTTATTTCTGAAGTCAAAGATGATCCCGAGTCCTACCCATACGAAATTTGGCATTACCTAAAACTAGACATTCAGTCTAACAAAAAATTTGTATTCTATTGCCCAGAATTAATTACTCAAAATTATAAGCTTCTCCACTCCGATGCTAAAGGAGAAATCTACAATTCTCATTGGGATTTAGTTTTACATTCGAGAGGACAACAATATGGAAATGATTTTGACATTGAAAAATCGGGAGATATATATGGAAGTAAAACAAAAGAAAATTTTAATAACCCCCATTAAAAATAAAGCATTATTTTTATCCGCGCCTTTAATCTTTTAAGAGGCAACTTATATGTCTAAAAAAATTGCAGTAGTTATTCTTAACTGGAATGGCAAAAAACTTCTTCAACAATTTTTACCCGATGTCGTTAGGCATAGTGAAGCACTTGCAGACATAATTATTGCAGATAATGCCAGTACCGACGACTCAATAAATTTTATAAATTCCGAATTTCCACAGGTGGAAGTCATAAAAAACTCAAGTAACTTGGGCTTTACCGGTGGTTATAATGAGGCATTAAAAAATCTTTTTCATCCATATTTTGTTCTTTTAAATAGCGATGTCTTAGTCACTGAAAATTGGTTGGAACCACTATTTAGTTTAATGGAAAGTGATGAGACCATTGGTGCCTGTCAACCAAAGATATTATCCTATCATGATCAAAGTTCATTCGAGTATGCAGGAGCTGGAGGGGGATTTATAGATTGTTTGGGTTATCCCTTTTGTCGAGGCAGAATCTTTAATGAATTAGAAAAAGATCTTGGACAGTACAATGACACCATCCCAGTTTTTTGGGCCTCCGGAGCATGTATGTTTGTAAGGTCGGATGTTTTTAAAAAACTAAACGGATTCGATGAACTCTTTTTTGCACACATGGAAGAAATTGATTTTTGTTGGAGGAGCCAGTTGCAGGGATATTCTATATACTATGTTGGCAACTCAACGGTTTATCATGTAGGTGGGGGGACTTTAGCTAAAAATAATCCGAGGAAGACGTATTTAAATTTTCGAAATAATTTATTGATGATTTATAAAAATGCCGGCAATAAACGGAAAGCAATCCTTAGAAAAAGACGCTTTTTTGACTTGTTAGCAGCATTGAAATTTTTGATTACCAATGGGAAAAACGATGCAGATGCTGTGCTAAAGGCCCATAGAGATTTTAAGCAATTGCGCAATAAGGTTGATTCTTTTAAAAATAGCGAGGAGAAATTAGTCCAGCCGTTAACAATTTATCGGCAAAGCATCCTATGGGATTATTATCTTTGTTCTCGACGTAAATTCCTGAAATTACGCTGGCTCAAAAATAAATAGGTAATCGATTGTAAGGAAAGTAATAATTACGTAAAACCTTCCATCTAAATTGACCTATAATAATAATGATTCTTAATCCTACCTAAGGATGAAACTATTATTATGGCACTAGAAAGTATAGATATTTTAATACAGAGAGCTCAAGTGCTCCGGATACGCAATGTTGATCAAGCAATGTCTTTGCTAGACGATGCTTTATCCATTGCTCAACAGGCCAATTACAAACCTGGAATGGCACTGATTATTCGCGATAAAGCAGCGTGTTATTTAATTCAAAAAAATTATAAACGATCAATCACTGCCTACAATGAAGCGATTCAATTTTTCCGTGATCTAAAGGATGTTGAAAACCAGAAAAATTGTATTTGTGAAATAAGTTCCATCTACTTCAAACTTGGAGATTGTCCAAGCGCGTTAAAGTATATTTTAGAAAATTTAAAACTCAATACAGAGCAAGGCGACTCAGAAGGAATTGGTCACAATTACAATGAGCTAGGAAAAATATATATCTATATTCAGGAATTTGAAAATGCAATTGATCATTTCAAAAAAGCATTGAAAATTTTTGATGGGTTGAAAATAAAGTCAGAGATGGCTAATTCTTTTTTCCTATTAGGAAATGCTTACAATTGGATAGAGGATTATGACAAATCATTGTATTATTTACTGCGAGCAAGTAATCAAATTAATTATCTGACTGAGGTAGATGTTAAAGCAAAGACGTATGGTAGCTTAGCCATCCTATACACCAAACTCAAAGAGTACGATAAGGCATTAAATTATTTCAATGAGGCCTTACAAATAGCAAAAGAAGGTGCATCAGTAATAGTTGTTGCTCAGTTGAAGAAAAGCTTAGGGAACTTATACATTGAGTTAACGCAATATGATAAAGCAATTGAAACGTTACATAGTGCTTTAAAAATTGGCGAGAGCTCCCCTGTTGAATCACAACTAGTAAAAGTTCATCAATTTTTGGCAACGGCTTATGAGAAAATCGGTCAGTATGAAAAGGCACTAGAGCATAATAAAAAATATTTTGAACTTGACAAGCAAATAACTTCTGAAGAAATTTCTTTAAAGACAAAAGCGCTCCATATCAAATATGATTTAGATGAATTAAAGAAACAGAAAGAAATTGCTGAGTTGTCAGATAAGTTAAAGGAACAATTTTTAGCAAATGTTAGTCATGAAATTAGAACACCAATGAATGGTGTTTTAGGAATGGCTCACCTATTGAGTAAAACTAATCCGACAAGGGAACAAGCAGAATATATTGATGCGATAAAGTTATCTGCAAATAATTTGATGGTCATCATTAACGACATTCTTGATTTTTCAAAAATCAACGCTGGAAAAATCGAATTCAGTGAAAACGAATTTCATATAAGAAATTTAATAAAAGGTGTCATCCAGATTCTACAAGTCAAAGCAAATGAAAAAGGATTACAGCTAGGTTGTACAATAGATTATAATTTAAAAGATAAATTAATTGGCGACCCAATTCGACTAAATCAGATTTTGATGAATCTTTTAGGCAATGCACTAAAATTTACTGATTCAGGAAAAGTTGGTTTGGACATTCGACTTGTTGAACAAAGAGAAAATATTTGCAAACTTAAAATCAAAGTGACTGATACTGGCATTGGAATACCAGAGGATAAATTGAATACTATTTTTGAAAGTTTTGAGCAAGTTGGCAACAACAAAAGACGCTTTGAAGGCACCGGTTTAGGTCTAACGATAGTGAAACAATTAGTAGAGCTACAAGGAGGCAACATAGTTGTAAAAAGTCAGTTGCATATTGGTACAGAATTCAATATTGAATTAAATTTCAAATCAGGGAATAATGAAATTTCTTCTGATGCGAAAAAATTGATTGAAGATATACAGCCCGGAGATTATTCGAATGTCTCTGTCTTAATTGTAGAAGACAACCAGGTGAATCAGTTATTGATTAAGAATATGCTTAAAAAATTCGGATTCACATATCTTGATACAGCAATAAACGGTAGATCAGCGTTAGATAAATTAAAAGTAAACCATTATGACATTGTTCTAATGGATATACAGATGCCGGATTTAGACGGATATGAAATCACAAGAGAAATTAGATTACGGTTAGGAAAAGAAATAAGAAATATTCCTGTGATAGCAATTACGGCAGATGCATCAGAAAAAGAAAAAGCGAAAGCCAAAGAAGTTGGTATGGACGATTATATTGTCAAGCCATATTCTCATGAAGAATTATTTTCAGTTTTGTTGAAATATGTAAAACCAATTTCTAAAGTTGAACGGCAGAGCAGTGACCTTATTTCCGCCAGAAATTTAGAGTTGCGGATGAACACCGATTTCCTTGACAAATTTACAGGAGGAGATCAAGATTTAGCAATTCAATTGATAGAGATATTTTTGAAGCAAGCTCCTGATGCTATTCAAAAAATAGAAACCGCATTAAAAACATCTAACTGGAAAGAGATTCATTCTGTTTCTCATAAGTTGAAGTCGAGCGTTGCAATCTTTGAATTAGACGAATTAAAAAAAATACTAATCAATATTGAAGAATATTCGAGAGATCACGAAAATTTAGGAATGGTACCTCGACTTTTTTCGGAATTTAAAGATGGTATTCGAATCCCTATTTGTAATCTTGAAGCAGAACTCAAGAGGATGAAAAATAGTTTCAAAGTAAAATCCAACTAGTTTTTTATTCAATTGAAAATACATCACCTTCCATTGCAAGAGTAGTTTCAGCAAAAACTTCTTTCGCTTCATCAAGGAGCGGATATAAGTTTTTATATCTCGCTGAAAAATGACCGATAATCAATCTTGACACTTTTGCTTTTTTAGCAATTGTTGCAGCTTGTGCTGCAGTAGAATGAAATGTCTCTTTCGCTCTGTCACCTTTATCACTTAAGAATGTCGCTTCATGATAAAGTAAATCGACTTCGTTAATGGCAGGTAAAATATTTTCGTCGTAACAGGTATCGGAACAAAACGCATAAGATCTTGGTTTTCGAGGATCAGAAGTGATTATGTTATTCGGAATCACTTTTCCATTTTGATCTATATAATCTAAACCATTTTTCAAATCTTGATATGCTACAACTGGAATTGAAAATTTCTGAAGTTGATCTTTAATTAATTTTCTATTTCTCGGCTTCTCTTTAAATAAAAATCCAGTACATGGAATTCTATGATTTAGAATAATGGTAGAAACTTCGATGTCATCATCATGATAAATTACTTCTTGTTTTTTCGAATCAAGCATGTAATAATTGATTGGAAATCTTAAAACTGTTTCAGAATGTTTGAGCTGAATTTCTATTATCTCTTTTAAAGGTGGCGGACAAAAAAGATTGACAGGAATTGTACGCCCTTGTAGATGCATGGTAGAAAGTAAACCGAGAACACCTAAATAATGATCACCATGTAAATGTGAAATGAAAATGTGATTGATACGATGAAATTTTATTTTGTACCGATTCAATTGAATCAAAGTACCTTCTCCACAATCGACCAAAAAAAGCCGCTCATGGATATTTAAAACCTGAGCGGTAGGATGTCGTTGATAGACTGGAGTAGCTGAACTACTACCTAAAATACTTACTTCAAAAATCATTAGTTTCCAGAAACAACCATTCTTTTAGTAAAAGTATTGTTGCCAAAGGATACTGTGTAGAGATAAATACCTTGAGGCAAACCTAATAAATTCACAGGAATAATATTAGCGCCTTTTGATAAATTGAAATCTGAATTCAGAACTTGTTTGCCTAATAGATTCGCAAGTGTAAAATGCACCGTTGAATTTTTGGGTAGGTTAACAGGAATATTCGTAAATCCATTTGCTGGATTGGGTGCGTTTTGTCCAACAGAAAAACTATAAGCATTTACATTTTGGACGCCCACATTTGTTTCAATAGTTATTGAATAGGAGGTATTACTTGACTGTATGGTTTGAGGAATTCCAAAAGCCCTTCCATAAATATTCATATTGACAACAATTGGAAATGTACCAACCATTCCAGTTGTTGGAGTTGGACCGTAAAGATAGATACAGGCATTTGATCCACCAGGAAATACACACGAAGGCGGAGTGCATGTATAAGCAAATCCTGTAGGCATACCAGTTACAGACATGATTGCAATAGAATCTACAATTGCTGGGAATCCAAGGTACGTTGTATCTGTGAGAACTCTGATTTGAATATCGGCGTTGTAAGTTATTCCAACGTATGCATGAGGTAATCCAGTTGCACTGTCAGGGTAAATGCCTGGGATATTATGTGTGATGCTTGTGTCCGGAATACACTGTGCAGATGTCAATAAAGAAGCACAGATGCAAAATAAAATGAGTGTGTAGTTTTTTTTCATTGTAAAACTATTCTTTATGTAATTGTTTTTCTACTTCATCCATAAACACTAAATCGATAGCTTCATTGATTGTTGGAACTTGCGCTAACATTCCATCTAACTGGGAAATAGAAATTAATTTACGAACGTGGTCTTGTACTCCTGAGAGAACAAAAAATCCATTGTTGTCACGGCATGATCTGTATGCTACTAAAATTGCACTGAGTCCAGATGAATCGCAATACTGAACTTCTGAAAGATCAAAAATCATATTTTTAAATCCATCGTGTGTTAGTACGACAATTTCAGCTTTCAATTCAGGAGCAACTACAGAAGTTAATTTTGATTCTTTTATAGAAACCACAACATACTTCTCTTGTTTGTCAATTATTAAGTTCATAGTATAAGTCTTTCCTCAAATTTACTGATAATAAACTGCAACTTATCATAGAGTCCAATAATTTTCAACAATTCAAAAGGTCATTATTGTTAATATAGTCGAACCGTTTTTAGAGGATATTTTAACAATTAGTGGCCAA
Source organism: Bacteroidota bacterium (assembly GCA_031361545.1). GTDB lineage: Bacteria > Bacteroidota > Bacteroidia > AKYH767-A > 2013-40CM-41-45 > JADKIH01. Next base: position 195 of record JANLRG010000336.1, on the reverse strand, counting down.
TAAGTAGATGATGGCCATGCGTACCGCTACCCCATTTTCGACTTGGTTTAGTATAATTGATTGCGACGAGTCGGCGACTTCACTCGTAATCTCTACTCCTCTATTTATTGGGCCTGGGTGCATGACGCAAATTTCTTTAGGAATTGAGTTTAATAAATCTAAGGTCAATCCGTATTGCATGACATATTCTCTTAA
>JANLRG010000296.1:0-4225 GCA_031361545.1 Bacteroidota bacterium | reverse complement strand
CCACCACCACTAAACCATCTCCGTTTTTATCACAAAACATGATGCGTGTATTACCTAAATGGTCTTTTAGTGCATACTCGTATTTCAAAGTGCTATTGACATTCGTTATACGCCCTTCCGCATGAAAAATAGATTCGAGTACACCATTGCGGTATTCAATACCACCAACATAGTCTTGAGTATATACCGTACTGCTATTTTGAACCACGGTTTTACGAAGTTTATTACCCCCTGCATCGTACATAAAGCTGATGCTTCGGCTATTTGTAAACGTAATGGTCGTCGGCAAATTTAAGTGATTGTAGGCAATGCTTGTAATCTCTTTATTCGGGTCAGCGGTCATATTGCCGTTAGTATCATAGCTATAAGTGCTGCCATTGGCTACAGTTTTGAACCCTTTTGTTAAATCGCTGCTTTCTGTGACACTTTGCAATTGATTTTTAGGATTATAGTCCGATGCTCCGTAGTTATAAGTCAAATTATCAATCAAACCCCATGTAGGGCTTGGTGCACCTGCCACACTGGTCAAGCCATAACGTTGCAAGGTTTGGATATTGCCTCTTATATCATAGGTCAATGTTTCATCATAACGTCCTTCTGTTAACGTTCCTGAATAGTTGATATCCGAATATTTAGCACTCGTCATTCTATTTTCAGAATCATAACTAAGGGTATATGCCTGTCTTTCACGACCTCGTACTTGCCAAACCACTTGCGAAATATTACCACCATACTGAGGGGTCACACTTGTGCCGCTTGGTGCAAGGGCAGCATTTGGATTTTCATATTTTAAATCCATTGAAAACAAATCATTATAATCCAAATCCGCATTGGAGCTATTAGGGCTGTATAAATTTGGATAATTCCCGATAGTAGCCAAAGATGTAAAGCTCTGTATTGGACTTGGAGAATTAATACCCGTCAACCAACCCAATGAATTGTAAGTATAATCCACTTTTTGAAGGTAATTGACATTGGTTTTACCCATCCATTTAGTCACCAACTGATTTTTAACATTGTAATCATTGTAGGATAATATTTCTACGGGCATGGCATCCAACTGATGCTTCATTTGCTTTAAACGCAAACCATTGTCATAATCATTGGTTTCTACAATCGTCCGAGTCGTAGAGGCATTGGGTTTATGGGTTCTTGTTTTGGTCAAGATATTATCCGCTAAATCATAGACCATCGCTATTTTCTCACTAAAGTTGGTAGCTGTGATAGCCCCACTTGGCGAATAGAGTTGATTATTGCTAAAAGCATTGCTCAAACGACCATAGGCGTCATACTGCATAAAAGACTCTAAGTACGTACCCAAATAATTCTTGGTGCGAATAGGCTTGCCGAGTTCTGTTCCGGCTATGGTGCTATAATCCGTAGTCGTTAAGGTGGACGATAAAGTCGGATTAAAAGTGGTGACATTCAAGGTGGTGCTTGTGGCAAAACCTGTTGCAGAAGGGCGACCATAATCATCATACTGAGTGGCGAGCCATTGCCCTAAGCCGGCTTGTTTCCCATCTTGCATCAAGACCATCTGATTGCGGGCATTGTACTGAATATTGATAGCGGCAATATCAGGCAATTGCTTCCAAACCATATTATCATTCAAATCATAGCGGTATGAATAATCCAAATTAGGCGCGTAAAACCATTCCTGATAAGCATTGCGCGGTGTATAAACCTTATTCAATCGGTCTTTATCATCAAAACTATAAATCATATAGTGACCACCAGCAGCATTGTTCTGAACTTTGACGGTGAAAACTTTGCGTCCTTTTTTATCGGTATAGACTTTCATGACTCGACCATCAGGGTCAGTGGTAATGGTTCTGTTCACGGCATTGGCGGGGTAAGTCGCTGCGCCTGTCATGTCGTAGGCTTCACCTGCGGCATTTGAGCCATACTCGGTAGTGGTTGCTGGCCAGTTAGGCGGTGTCACTTTCCACGTTCTACTGAGGGGGGATGCCTCGTATTCTACTTTTGTAAAAGGTTGACCGGACGGTACGGTGTTTATAAAAGCTCCCGTTGTTTGAGTACTTTCGAAAGGGTCATATTTGAGAGATTCCCGTCCTTGATTGTCATACGCTACCGTTGAAATAACGTCTTTCATATTGGGAGAGTTCGCCACTGCTACGCTTTGAATCGGGCGACCCAATCCATCCATATACTGGCGTATGGTTTTATAAGTCGTATTATTGCTCAAAGTGCCGCCGATCACAGACGTAAAAGTTGTTTTGGTTTCAATCCAACTTTTATTCGATTGCGACGGGTCTTTGTAGGTGTAAGTATAGCTTGTAGAAACAGCCCCATTTCTGGCACTCGCTGTTTTTAAACGTTGCAAGTGGTCATACGTATAAGTAACGAATTGCCCATCTTTGTCTATAATTTTATTCACCAATCGGGTATTCGGCAAATATTCATATTGCCAAACAAAGCCCTTGAATGTTCTGGTTTTTATCAAGCCGTTGGTTTCCCAAGTGTATTTTTCGGTAGCGTCTGCCTCAGTAGCATTTTCCCAAGCGCGGAGGTTAATACTGAGGGGTTTGCCGCGGGTCATATCAAATTTGGTAATAGTGCCTTCGAGTTCCCAACCGCCGTTTGTTCCTAATACTTGAGCATTGCCATTAGCATCCCAAGTCATTTTATATTTATAGAATTTATTAGGATAGGGAAAGCTATTGGTGGCACTCGAAGTTGACAAACCTGTTGTATTGTCATAAAAACTATATTGCGTCCTTGCACCATTAATTTGGACGCCTGCAACAGTGGTTGTTACTTCAATGGGGTCAGCAATAATATTGAGTTGTTTAAGTCTTGTGGCAACTGGGTCGGCTGCATAATCACTGTGGGTGATGTATTTGTTGTTGTTTACTATTGTTTTACCGTCGCTGTCCACCATGGATGTACTGAGGGGGAAGAGGGGTTGCGTGGCATCTGTACTGTAAGAATAAGTAGTGGTTGTAGATACGTTATCGTTCGTTTCGGTTACGGAAGCCAAGCGATAAGGGCGTGTTCTTATTTGATAAGTCACAGCAAATAAGGTGTAGTAACTACCATATGTCGGCTCACCCGTTCCAGTGCTTGGCGGGGTTGGCAAGTCAAGCCTTATTGCTTTTCTTATTTGCCCAACGCTGTATGTGAAACCATCATCATAGACAGAGTTAATGGTTTCTTTGAGCTTAGTACCCGATGAAGATAATATTTTTGAAGAGGCTAATTGTCCATTGGTAACCAAAGGTTCGTTAGGCGGTAGAGGATAAGTAAAAGCATTAACATTAGGTAATGATACGTCATAATGATAAACTTTTAATCCATTGCCGTTTTGAATTTCTTTGACATCCGAATAACCAATATGATTGCCTTCAAAAGTATAAAGGGGCACAATGCTTTCATCCACAAAGTTTGTTAATTGCCCTGCCCCAACTTGAGAATATTGAGTGGTGTACATATTAAATGATAAAGTATAAGCGTATTTAGGTGTTTTTAATAGTTTACCACTCGAAGCGGAGGCATTGGTAGGAGAACTATAATCATACTGTCTTAGTATATCATTAGCCGTTGAAATACCATCATTGGTTTTGATTTCTTTTATCCTTAAACCGCCCACTTGTTTGTTTGTAGGCACCCACGGTTGATTGTGTATTCGGAATCGGGCAAAACCATCGGTTACAACCAACATAAAATAATATAATTTATTGGCTTGGGAAATGTTTAACATACTGAGGGGATATGCAGGAGTAGAAGCACTTGCTTGATCACTATTCAATGGCAAGCTAAGGCTACCAACATAACTCCAATTAGTGGGGTCATAAACATAAATATATGCCTGCATATTGGCACTTTGACAAAGGTTTCCATAAGGATAACTACCATTAATAGGTTTTACCAATTCGAGATCAAAAGTACCTGTATTAATATCTTCTTGAGTGATGGTATAATATCCATCAGGCTGTTTATAACCACAACAGGCATTATCAAAAGGGCTTGCGCATGTGCTCAATGAATATTGCAATTGAGGTGGTTGTTGTACGGATTGCGATACGGTATTGGCTTCAAAAGTGAAGGATGTAGAGCCGCCCGTTGGAAACTTAATTTGGGTTAAAACACCCTTTTTCATTTCGGTTTCGTTGGATTCTCTATTAGAAGCACCTTCCGACCAAGTTCCTGAATATGGAACCACCTCTACAGTTGGCGGTATGTTAATCAATTTTGTTTCATTGGG
>JANLRG010000270.1:0-4896 GCA_031361545.1 Bacteroidota bacterium | reverse complement strand
TGGGTTTTGTAAAATACTTCTTAAGTAGAAATCTTGTATTTTTTTGTCGAGAGCATTGCGGTCAATCCCAAACGATTCTGCTTTCTTTAGCAGTGAGTCATAATCGAAAACCGTTTCAGGCTCATACTGTGAGTAAACCTGAAATTCACTATTCTTTTGTGTTGCACAACTGAAAAAAGTTAACGTATCACCTTGTTGAATCTCACCGTTATTGGAAAATTGTTTTTGGTTAAATACTAGGTCATCATTATTCTGAACAGAGGGATACAAAGAGCCGACGATTCCCACAGGCATGGCAATGTATTGAGTCGGCGCGCTGAGTATGCTACCGTCGATTGGTATGTTTTTTTGAACTTCTTCTGCACTAAAGATAATTGTTGATGGAGATGAGTCTCTTCGCGTTGGCTCCCATCCTTGATTTGCATCAATCAAATTATTGGATGCAGCTTTGTGTAACCATAATATAAGTTGGTCAATGACATGATCTAACCCCCCTTGATGAAAAGCCTCATCAAGTGAACCTTCGACCAAGCACGGAAGCACAAAGCCCTCTGATTGATAGGGATTGATGTGGGGTAGATTTAAAGGAAAATCTTTCCTAAGTAAAACTATTGGTGATCTAACTGGATAAGCTTTGCTAAAAACTAACAGGCAGTTTTCTTCAGAATATACCCCCGTAATTGATATACCTTTACTCTTTGCTCTACTTGGCAAATCCACTTTGACCGTAATTTCGAAAGTCGTAGCATCATTTGTAACTTCTGAGATTTTGACGTTTGCCAATCCCATATGTTGACACAGTTGATTATATGCATCAGAAATTACTCGTGTCATTTTAACCATGAGGTCGAGGAGTCTGAGCCGATGTGGTGATGATCACCGCTTTTTTTGTCGTTTCTTTTTTGGGGGGAGGAGAAACTCCCTCCGTAGTTACAGTAAAAACTAAAGGTTCAACGGCATTAGAATTGGGATATTCACCAGTACAATAAAAGTCGCCTTTAGCTTTTTGGGTAATGCTCACATATTCTGTTTTAGCCCGAATGCATGGTGGATCAGTGTCATCGTCTTTAATTGGTTTGCTACAAGCTACTATCACGGCGCCATTTTTAGTCTGAGATAAGGCATTTCTTGCGTCTTCATCAACTTTAGCCTTTTCTTTCATTTCAGACCAACTATCATATGATAAAGAGTGCCACGAACAATGATGTGGTGTTTGTAATAAATCGTATTCAAATACTTGAGGTTCATGTTTATGGCGGCTCCATAAACAATTCCATATAAATACTTCGGCATCTCCACCAGTCAAAAAGTTAGCACCTACTGGATTGCAATTATCTGCAGCTAATGTAAAGTTTATAATTACACTGGACTGATTTTTAGCTAAGCACTCTTCTTCTTCTTCCGTATCTTCTGGATCAAGTGGTGCAATCAAATGTGCAGAAAAGTAAAGAGAGGTTTTTCCTGAGATACTATTAAAATGACTGTCCCTGAGCCGTAAAATAGGTCCGAGATCATCTGTTTTCCCGTCTATATCTTTTCCCATTATCTGAATTCTATCGCCATCGGAAACAACAAAACCTTTATCCCGATTAGCTTTAACTCTTCTTCTGGCTTCTGTTGCCCACGTTGAGGCATCATCGGATAAAACATGATTTTTACTGGCTCGTCGGAAAACGATGGGTGATGACCACATTTCCTTGATAAGAATTCGTTTGTCTTTATCCTCTTTATCATCGTCAGGGTAATCTGTTATTTGACCCATATAAAAGTGCTTTATTAGGCCCCGGCAATGGTCCGCATCTGGATGGCTTAGAAGAAATGCGTCAACATAAGGCCTCCCATGTTCATCAGTCTTTAATTTTTCACGCAGATCTTTTGCTACATCTCGAACATCTATATCAGGATTATCCGCATCAGCACGTATATTTACATCAATTAGCAGCGTTGTTTCTTCGGCATCCCCAAAACGAATCAATGTCATATCTCCGTTATCTACTGGGAAAAATGTGATGGTAGTAGCCATTTTTTATCCTTATTTGACTATGTTATATGAATATGAGGTAAAAACTTCCCATGCGTATTGACGAAAGAATTTAAGGTATCGTAATGTTAATCCGAATCCTAATAATAAAGCTGCTACAGCCCAGTTCAGGTTTTCTGTAGGGCCGCCTCCATAACGATACGACCAATACAATAGTCCGCTATCCAGAAATGCTACGAAAGCTACATTTCTACAAAAACCATATAGGTTAAGGAAGTTATCAAGTCTACTAGCAACTGTTGGAATGCATTTCACCTCTGTGAATGCTATAACAAATAATGCCTCCCCTGATGCATTGATGCCCTTTGTATTAGCTTTTTCAAGTATTGAATTTTTTACTTCATCAGGTAGCGCTTTGAAATACCCAGGAAGAAAAAATCTAATTAGTCGACATGCCGTAGGTTGACCGAACAAAGTGTTCCTTGGATAACCAAGAACTGAACCTACTACTATTTTTTCTAAAAGAAAAGACGAAGCACTCGCAACAAGCTGCCCTACAGTGTAAGCGCTGGATATCGCTATTATTGATTGAATTATCGTCCATTTATCCCGGTTTAATAAACCCAACATTGCCACATAATCAATCACAAACAAAAGTAAAAATCCTGCGGATAAATATGCCCAAAAATCATATGAAGTAAATGGTATTTTTTGATCCACAAAGTTTCTCCCGTTTTATCTATTTGTTATGTCAAACAACGATTTTCTTTCTTTAACAACTACTCTATTCTGGATTTCATAAATGCTCTGAATTCAATTGTGTATGGGGGCGCGAGGAACAATATATGGTTTATTGATCAAGGATTTTTAAACCAATTTAGCTAAATCAATTAGTGTCAATTCAGAGTATTGAATGCACTTATCCTTTGGTGAATATCGAGCCTGATAAAATTTGAAATCGTCTCTATTATTTTCCCTGCATTTATCATCCATTATTTTTATAATTTTAAGCTTATCTTCAGTTTTTGTTTTAATACCAAAGATAATACCTTTTAATGACTTAAATTCATAAGAAAGAGATCTGTCTGTTGGATCGGCAAAGCTGTCGAATGAACTGGATAAAATTAGCCGGTGTTCGTTTTCATAAGCCCAGTCTTTGGACTTGATTGTTATATCCCGATAAAAATTCTTCCAATATTGATCCCTCCATTTTTCTTCGTTGCTTGTTATATGATCGGCACAGCTACTCATTACCCCATCTATTGAATACCACATTGAATTAAGTTTTGGAATTGGGAGTCGGCCTAGCATCCTAAAAAAATCAATTTGGCCATAACCTTCAACATAATTTATTGGGTAAAACATGTGATTAGCGAAGTCATATGTAGGACCCGATGAAGTATAACCATTCCTTCCTTTTAGTTTTAAGAAGGACCTTTCATCGACTACATCGGCGTTAAAAATAAGGCATACACCGGTATGATTTTATCCATAATGTCCCCATACTGAAGAGCTTTTACATTCCGTCATAAAACAAGCGGTGTACCATTCTGGGAATACAAGCTTTTCAAGTTGAGATATATATTCCTCTGAAAAATCATTAATGACTAAATTGCTATTTTTTTTGTCAATATTGATAATACCCTTATGGCGGTGGATTAAATGTATCTGAGAATGAGTGTGTTTGTGCGCAGCAAATATGGCGCTGAAAATTTCATCATCTGAGTTTTTTTCTTTTAAAGATTTCTCAAGAGTACCAATAAAATTCTTATCAACTAGATCCTTTATAGGTTTGTCGGCTGTGTTGTAATTCTGAGGTATTGTGGAAATAAATCCTTTTTTTTCGTACTCGCCATAAATTGTTTCTAATGCAAATCCATGCAAACTACTTAAATAGAAAAAGAGCTCATCTCTTCTAACTGGTGTAGATCGCTCAGAAATAGATTTAATAAGCGTGATGAGATTAGAGTTTTCAAAGAATTTATTTGATATTTTGTAGAAGAGATCCTTGTACATGGGTGTTGGGAAATCTTCTTCGCCATGAAACACGGGCATGTCGTTTTTTGATATTGGGTAATCTTCGCCTGACAGCAAAAATAATGAGCAAAGCCTTTCTAAGCACAACAGATAATGCCTGAATAGATTTTTCCAGACAATAAAATCTCCGCTCCAATATATGTCGCGGAACCCTTCCATTGGGTCATTTAATAAATCGGGCCCGGCAAAGAAAATACTTTGATTCTCCAGCTCCTTAAACTCCCCTATCAAATTAGCAATACGTCTGAATCTGTAAAATTCCATGTTCATTTGAGTCACTCAATTAGTTATATTTTATTCCATCATATAGTGACTAAAAGCCGATCAATCAAGCCTTCATTCGATTCTATCAATGTGCATGACGATGCCCATGCTCTTAAACACTATGTACAGCATGGTCATGGCCGCCGCAATCCACTACTTCAATTTGAATCGTTGAATGGCTTATCTTGAAGTCATGCTCTAATTCATGTGCTATTTCTACTTGAATTTTCTGGGCAGAACTTACACACTGTTCCGAAACCAAGATGTGACAATTGCAAGCAATCAAACCTGATGAAACAGTCCATACATGCAGATCATGTACATCTAGAACACCATTTACTTCACGAATAGCCCTCTCCACCTTGGCCAACTCCATGCCAACAGGAATACCCTCTAAAAGCATTTGAATAGACTCTGTGAAGATGCTCCATGAACTCCACAAAACGAGCAATGCAAAGATGATTGATACGATCGGGTCGGCAATAAACCAGCTTGTAAAAGCGATGACAATACCAGCAATGACAACCCCTAAAGAAGCGGCAGCATCACCCAACATATGTAAGTAAGCACTGCGGATATTCAAGTCTACTTTTGCGGCAGATGCTAACCACCAA
>JANLRG010000213.1:0-10162 GCA_031361545.1 Bacteroidota bacterium | reverse complement strand
TGTTCATGGCTTTTATATAAATTTATATTGAAATTAATTCATCTGAAACAAAAAATAGGTGCTGTTAGCTCAGAATACTTTTTTGTAATCAATTAGCAATGTTCTACTACTCATCATACATTCAAAACAAATTTTATGCCCTTTGTAATCTGCTGTCATGCTCCCGGGGAATCCTTGGTTTAATTCCTTATAGCAAATAAAACACAATCGTTCTTTTGGTAATTTATCAAAATCATCCCATAAACATGTATTTCTTTTATCCCATTCGATTCTTGTAAGAAGAATATGGCCAACAATCGTATCATTTAACTCTTTTTCTGAAAGAGTCTTTTTATCGAATCGTTTAATCACTTTATAACCACCATCCGTTCTTACACTGGTTTCATGAGGTGTTTTACATTGAGGGCAAATTATAGCTTCATTAAAATCAGCAAATCCACGTACAATTTTTATTTCATAAAGGTTCAGCTTTTGGCATTTTTCGCAATAAATTTTGTTGTAACTTATTTCTTGCATAAAAACATCTTCTAATTCATTTGCCGCTACATATCCAAAATCTTTAAGGTATTCAAAAGGGATCTTACGGAAACCAATTCCAACTTTTGCAGCAAACTGTTCCGCACCATTTGTAAATCCAAGGTGAGTAAATATTAAAGCAAACGATGCATTTAAATCCAGCATCTTACCAAGTAGAGCATCAATCTTACCAATATCAACTCGTCTTCCAAAATACTTGCATTCAACAATCCCTAAGATAGATTTACTGCCTTCCTTAAAACGAATTGATACATCTATTTGTCGGTGAGTACTGCTTTTCGCTCCTTTTATTGATTCATTAAAAGTAACATTAGCTTCTGGGAATTCCTCTTTGATGGTCGAAAAGATTTGTTTTTCGTAATCTCTCCAATCGGGGTATATTTCTTTAGCCATAACATTTTCCTCAAAGAGCGTCTATTGATGCAATAGTTCCACCACCAAACCAATTACTAATTACCGCCATTGCGCTTAGCGGCATCGTTGAAAGTGACAATACGACAAGATTCTCTTTTGCTCTTGAACAGGAAACATAAAATAAATTTTTCGTTCTTAATAATCTATCCGGACTTTCATCAGAATTATCTATAAATTTTTGAAAATTGTACTTCGCCTTCCAACTTGTATCATCAATTATTACAAGTACATTTCGATATTCCTCTCCTTTAGTGCCATGCTTAGTTGAAAAAACGGTTTGGTTTTGAGTGTGCTTAAATAATCTAGTGTATTCTATATATGGCAATACAATTAAATCGTTGTAGTAAGAAATATCTCTTTCGAGTTTTGATTTCATTTCGGGATCTTCTATAGTACTTGGATTAACCGCAATTTTTTCTAAATATTTAATTATACTTTTAGGCATAGCCATTAGGCCGTTTTCAATAACATAATTAAAAACCTCTCCAACTGTTTTTGTTTTTCTAATTTCAATTAATTCAATTAGTTTATTTGTTATCGCCACTTTATCTTCATGTCTAATTAAAATACCGGAAGCACCTTGATCTGAATTACCTTTCCTTAAAAATCTCATAACACTATTATAGTCTTCAGATAAATAAAAAGCAATTAAATGCTCTACACCTGATTCACGTTCTTTAGAGGTTTTTTTATCAAGTGAGCCAAGAAAAAATGATGTAAATTGATTTTCTCTTTTTATAAGTGCCTCGTTCGCCCCCTCCCCAAATCTAGTAGAATATACTCTGTACAGATTAGAAAATCCTGCTCTTTCGGCAACACGGCTATTAGCGATTATTAATATTTTATCCTCACTTTTATCTCCGAAAACCCAGCCTTCTGCCTCTAATTTAGTTTTCACTTTTTCGTAGTTTAAATTTTTCTGAGGCATAATTGATTTTTCAAACTCCACAACTCCCTTTTTCGGCTGTGCAGGGTAATTATCGCAGTTTATAAATGTTACACTGCCATCTAATTTTTCGACAGAATCAGGGATTATCTGTTTAATATTAGTTCTTACTTTATTAAGTAAATTGATAACGTTAGTAGAAGATCTGTAATTTTCTTGCTTTGTCACAAGAGTAATTTTTTCTTCTTTGATAAAAGTTTCAAGTGATCCAACACCAGTATCATAAATTTTTTGATATGAATCACCATAAAAACCTAATAGAACTTTCGCTTTCTCTCTCGAGAGTAAATGGTTTATTAAAGCGTCAGTAGTTTCAACAGCAGTATCTTGATACTCATCAACAAGAATAAAAGGGAATTTATCCGCAATTATAGTAGTAAGTAATTTATAATTTTGGAACATATTTTTTGAAACTACAATTAAGTCATCATGCCCAATTTTACCATCCTCAAAATCACTATATGATCTATCATTGTATTCAACACGGGTAATTCTGTCTTTCAAATTTAATTGATACTTTTCCGGTTTCTCTTGATGCATTATTGCATTAAGGGCATCAAACTCAATAATCAGTTGTTTATTATACGGCTTTATACATTCCCACAAAAATTCATGAATAGTGGAAACTAAAACCATTGGATTGTGCTCTAGTCTCTCAATGATTTCATTCTTTGCTACATTTGTATATGTAATACAAACAACTTTCTGGTTTTTCAGTTTCAGAGCCGCCCCTTTTTTTTCTATTAAATAATTTATAGTTTGGATTAGTGTATATGTTTTCCCTGAGCCTGCACCAGCTTCCAATACAAAACTTTTGTGTTGTTCAATTAAATTACTAATGTTTTCAAATGCGGTCATAGCTCAATCTTTTCTTGGAATAACACACCTTCCTGCCAACCATTCTAACCCATATTTTATATAAAGCGGAACAGCCCATTCTCCGAACAAATCTTCTTGAAAAGACATTGTATCAAATGCAAAATTTGTTTTCGCTTTTGAATCTTCGGGTGCTAAAGCAAAAGGGGAACCTGCTGAAACAGTAATAGCTGATTTATTTCTCATCAAGCCAAATTCGTTTTTTGCAGACTTAATTTCACCACCTATATCTTTAGTTGACAATATTAAAGTTTTGTTACAGTTAATAAAAGCCTCTTCGAAACTTCTTCCAATAATACCATTTTCAATTGTTTGATATGCAATTCGAATCAAGTCGTTTTCAATTTTATCATTTTCTGTAACTACAATTAACTCTGCTATTTTTTCTTTAGCTGGAAGCCATTGCTTTAATGTTTCATTGGACGTAAGTTCACCTTTTGTCCCATTGCCAACTTCACATTTTTCTCCATTTGCTGCGTCAACTGAATCAATATCAGTAATTATTAATGTTTTTACTTTAATGAAATCTAAAAGCTCTTTAAACTTATGCGTATAAGCGCCACCAACTTCAAGAATAGTTACATATTCATTCTGTAGACTTGGCGCAACCTTTTTTATCATTTGCGGCAACAGCATTCTTTCTGTAGTTCCTTCGACTAAAATTACTTTATCAGAAAAAAATAAATCAGATTTGTGAAGAGTTAAATATTGCTTAAGAAATCTAAAAGTCTTTTTGTCGTTTTTTATTTTTAGGAAATTAAAATCTTGAGCTTCTAGTTTAGATCCAATTCTATTAAAGAACCTTATCCTATTAAATCCCTTCTCTTCATCAATGCCTGCTTCGGATAAAATGTGTGATGAATGGGAAGTAATCACTAACTGGATATTGATATTTTCTTTCTTTGCCTCACTTAGTAGTCCTTTTATTTGGCTAATAAATACTTGTTGCATTTGTGGATGCATATGTGCTTCTGGCTCTTCAATAAAAACAGTTAAGAACTCTGATATCTTTTCTTCTTTCGAGTTTCTAAAACTTTCTATAAAACTTGCAAGTTCAAGAATCATATATATTAAATTACTATAACCTAAACCATTATAACTTTCCGGAAGATCTATCTCATCTTGTTTGTAGTAATATTTTATATTGTTCTTAATTACAGATTCAGAATTAAACTCCGAAGCAATTGTTATATCAGGAATTACAATAGGCGTTGATGCGCCAAACTTTTTTAGGTCATCTAAGATTTTAGTCAAGACAACATTATATTTCGTTTTCAAGTCTTTAGCTATATCCTTTAATGATCTTTCGATAGCCTCAACATTTTCATCTGTTTTGTCTCTTTCGTTGTAATACTTAGAAAACCCTAAAGCCAATGTGTTATTTCGGTCTCCCTTTTTATCGTCAAGAATTCTTAACGCTTTAATATCTTCGAACGTTACAATTCTTTTTATTTTAGCTTTGTAATTCCCTTCAATTTCTCTTTTGAAATTACTCTTTTTGTCATAAGCATAACAAGCCATTTGATAATAAGTGCTTACATTTTCTTTGAGATACTTCATCAATCCGATTTCAGTATCCTGTCTATTGTGAAACGCACTAAATAATGAAAGCGAATTCTTTGATTCAAAGGAAATCAAAATAGTCGCATCATTTCTTGAATCGTCTAAATCAGTAATGAATTCACTTAATTCAATTAGAAGGTCTGTATCTTTTATGTATTCAAATTCAATAAACAATTCAACTTTCGGCACATTAGTTTGAATAAGTAATTCGAGCTCTTCTTTTTTGTCATCTGCAATACCATTATGTATGCTTTCCAAATATTTATTGTAACATTCTTTGAAAACAATGTAACTTGTTTGAGAAAAATCTTCAAATGTTAGCTTGCCATCTGAAGAAGTAAGTGTTTTAACCACTTCTAAAAAGGAGGTTTTTCCGGTATTATTTTTTCCGACAATCAAGGTAATATCATCCTCAAGATTAACACTGATATCACCTAAAAGTCTATAATTCTTTAATGAAATGTTATTTATTCTCATTGTCCTATATATTAATTCTCATCCACAATTTTTATTTCATCTTCTGTTAAATCATATATCTTAAAGACCAATTCATTTATTTGCTTTTCAAGTGATGATGAGTCTTTATTTGATTTTTTTGCGTCTAACACTTTGTCGACAATTTGAATTATTTTATCCTGTTGTTTATCATTTCCGTTTGCTATTGGGATTTGAGCTAAATACTCCTTTGAAAGATTTACGGTTAAAGTGGACTGATTCGTAAATTGATTAGTGTAAAACCAATTGACCAGAGTAGAATTTAATAATCCTAAAATGTATTTAATTTTAAACGATGTTTCTTTCTTTAAAATGAGGTTATTAATTGATTCCTTATTGTAAAATTGATTATTGTCGTATGCAACCTTGATTGGTTTATTCCCTCCAGTAATTCTTTGAATTAACAGCTTTTCTTTTGCTTCAAATATTTCTTTTGTTCTTGCACGATGCAGAAGTTTAGGTTCATAATTTAAATATTGATGAATCACTTCTATCTTGTATGCTCCAATATCTTTACCTTCCAAAAATGGTTTCCATCCGCTTTTTTTCTGCGCACTTACCACCTCGTCTTTATTCTTAGTAATTACAACCCCGAAAATAAGTTCTTCACATATATTGCCAAGCAAGGTTGATTTAGAATCCAATTTATCTAACAGTTTCAGCCTTTTTAAATCAGTATTTAGGCTCAAAACATAATTTGATTTAACTACCTGACTTTGTTTAATAGTGTTCGTAATTTCTAAATTCTTTAAAACTTTAAAAGTGTTGTTACTATCAGGTATTTCTTTTTTGGCACTTAGTACAATTGCAGTTGTAACTGCTTCATCAAAAACATTAGATCCAAAATCTGCGATTGCATTAATTGAAAAATTGTCTACGAAATATTTTCTTGATTCGTTATATGATGTAACCCTCAGAAATGTGTTAGGTATTATGAAAGTAAATTCTCCATTCGTTTTTAGTATTTTATGAGATTGTTCAATAAAAAGAGTAAATAAATTGATTTTTCCGTTTCCAGTTGCAAAAGTGTTTTTAAAGTATTTTTTATGAGAATCTAAAATTCCTTCATTTCCACCAAATACATAAGGTGGATTGCCAACTATAATATCAAAACCTTTAAAGTTGCCATCCATATCCAACACTTCAGGGAATTCAAACCTCCACTCAAAAGCATTCCGGTAAATCCTATTGCTTTTGATGGCATCAATTATGATTTCTTGTTTGTTTATTTTCTCCGTAAGTTTTATTACATTTTCTCCAAATTGCTTTTTTTCTTTAACCGTTTTTTCAAACAGTCCTGTTTGCATTGTTAGGTTGACAAGTTCTCCTTTCCATTTAGTAAGGTCGTTAAATTCTCTGCTATTGTTATTAATTTCTATCCTGAAATCATTCTTAATTGAATTTATAATAAGTTCCAAGCCCCGTTTTACTTCTTTGTCTTGTGTATTCTTATAGTCATGAACAAATCCTTTGTACATGTCAATATTGTATTTAATGCTTTTTAATGCTTTGCTAAGATCTGCATCTAATGAAAATCGACTAATAAGTGAGTTGCCGCATTTGATGTTAATATCAATATTGGGAAGTGTTTCTAGTTCTTTGAATTTGCTTTCTTCGGTGTAATAAGCATTCTTAAGCAGTTCGATCCACAAACGCAAACGACAAATCTTTACTGAATTTTGATTGATGTCAACTCCAAACAAACAGTTCTCAATGATGGTTTGCTTTTCGTGAAAAAGCGATTTTTGTACTCGCTGAATTTCTTTGTTAATGCTTCCATTGTTGACTTGATATTCAAAAATATCTTGTCCTTCATTGTAGGTGACAATTAATTCATCGTTTTCGACTTCTATTTCATAGCCTGATAATCGAACACCTTTGTTATCTGCCAGTATTCCCAACTCTGCTTTTACTGAAATGATCTCGTTCAATGAAGAAACTAAAAAGTGACCGGAGCCTACAGCTGGATCACAAATGTGCATACCATTTATTATTCTGTTGAATTCAAGAACATCTTTCGCAGTCCTTCGATCCGCCAAGTAATTCTTTAAATCTTCGAAGGCTTCGCATTTCCAACTATAAGCATCTTTGAATTTCTGTACAACCGCTAAGCGAATCGCTTCTCGGCACATGTACATGGTAATAAATCCCGGAGTAAAAATAGAGCCATCTTTATAACCATTTATTTTTTCGAAAATCAAACCTAAGACAGAAGCATTTATTAATGTCTTACTATCTTCTTGGATTTCTTCTGCACCTTCGGAAGCAAAATCATAGGCTTCAAGAAAGTCGAAAAGGTATTGCAAACTATTTAAACTCTTTGCGATTGGTTTATTCTTTGCGTCACGCAATACAGTTCCACTATATAGATCTAATTGCTGAGAATCATCAAGGCTATTTATTTTGATTGTTTGATCTTCCAGTTCACTGATTTCAAAAAGCGAACTATTCAAATATGGAATGTTGCCGAACTTTTTATTTATTATTTCATTTCGATCAGTCTGACGTTTAGCCAACACTTGAAAGAAGAGTTTATACAACTCATCGTATTGAGGAATTTTAGTGTAATTTAAAAACTTATACGATTGATCGCCTTTGTGGTATTTGATCAATTGCGCTTCCAATAACTTTAAAAACAATATTCTGTTGATCCAAGTTATGCAAAGTTCCAATGATAGATTGAACAAACGATCTTGTCTTGACTCACCGTAACTACTCAAGTCCGGCACTTTGTGTAGACTATCTTCTAAATCAAGAATGGTAATCGCATTTTCAAGCAGCGATCCACCATCTCTTTTCTCTTCTTGCTTTCTGCGAATTAACTTCTTGCTACCTTCTTTAACTTCTTCTAAACCTATTATGTGCAACAACTCAGAATAGAAACCTTTATCGAGTGAATTACTATCGTTCGCAAATTGGATTTTTAATAGGTGTATAGGGCTGAAGATTTTAAATAGAGCAATGAGTTTTGTATCGTCTGCCTTATCGTTATTCTTCAATGGTTTTTCATAATCGCGAATGTCAAACCATGTAAATAAAACATCTTCTTTTAATTCATCCAAGAATGGTTTTGCGATCTCCTTGTAAAACAAATCGGTATTCGAACTCACTTTTTGACCGCTTTCCCAATCCGTAAAAGCTTTGACTAGCTTAGCGTTTTTCGCAAACAATCGTTCGAAAACAGAGGCATCAAAAATAAACCATTCGTAAATATTTGTAATTACAAGATGTCGAATGTCAATATTCTTTCCGGTGATCCTTTCACGCAAATAGTAAAGGATGAGTTCATGCATGGCTTTGGCATTGAGATTTTGCCTTGACACCATGTCTGCCTTATTGGTTTGTCGCTTGACTTCAAACAGAACACCACTCGGAGCTTTTGCATCTTTGCCAGTATGAATTACAAAATCAGTCCGTCCTTTCGTAGCGACCAGATATTCTTGTTTGTACCAAGTTTCTTTTAGAAAATCCATCAAATGAATTTTCACATTCTCTTCGCTTTCCTTTTCATCAATTTGTCCAAGCAACTTAATCAAGTTTCCTTTGAACAATTCAATCTCCGGTCGTTTGGGTTTTACTAAGCGATAAGCTTTATTGAGAGCCTTCTTGAGGCTGATTTCGTGCAAGGTCATTTATGTTCAATTCTCAATTTTGAGTAGATCAACTATTTGTAAGGAAAATTTGAATGGATTAAAAATGCAAATGAGCATCCTTATTTAGCCAAATATAGAGATTTTCAAATTGAAGATGAATTGAATTTTCAATCCAATTGAAAGCTATAAACAATACCACCAAACGGTGTCAACCAATGTCCTTTGGCTTACAATTTCAGTGTGGAAGCATTAAATTTGTCAATCAATTTGTCTAAACATTGTGTTTATTGTCTGCATTTGTCGTTTCCGCTTAAAAATTTGTCTAAACACTTTCTGCAAGTGTCTAAATTTTCTCAAAAAGAGTGTTTTACTTATTCTTCATCACTAGAATTTTGTCAAAACATCCAAAAATGAATGAAAATTTTGTCTATTCAGGTTGATTTTGATCAAAACCATTGAAAGTTTCCGGGTTTTTAGTGAAATGGTCTTCGAAATAAATAACCCCAATAACTTTTCGCCGGAACGATTTTGCTTCTTCGAATTGTTTCGTAAATAAAATGATATTATTTTTTTCAAAGTTTAACTCAGCAGTCTAAACTTATTGTATTGAATATCAATATTTTTAAAAATAAATTTGTTTTTCCTTGTTTTAAAAGATTACGTTTACGGAATGATTTTTATTAGATTACTCGAACTGATAATTAAAAAATGAAAGAGTCTTGCTGATTCTTTGTTAAGCCCTATTAAAATGGATGAACCTTTTGAATTATATATTGCAATTAATCGCCCAACGTTTTACCTAAAGGATTTAGGCGTCACGGCACGTATACTGGCTCATTGGAAAGAAAATGAGATAATACCGCAAACAAACTTAGATGGGTTAGCTTGGAATAAGTTTGGGTTTACTGAATACATTTGGATTAAGATCATTCAGGAACTTAGAAAATTTGGAATGTCAATTCCAATGCTCAGGAATGTAAAGAAGTATTTATTTGATACGATTGAATTCAATTTGCCTGATATGACTCCGGAGAAAATTTCAGAGTTAAAAAATCAAGATCTTAAGCATACTAATCTAAGTGAGGAAGACAAAAATAAAATTATAGCCTTTTTATCCGATACTTCAGTTATTGCGGCAATCAAAGGCTTTAATTCATTCCGCAACCATCTTGGAATGATGATTTATACTTCGATAATATATTCTAAGAAAATCGGAATTCTAATCAATAGCGAAGGCCAAATTCGTGATTGGTATGGAATTGACCAAACAAGCTACGAAACTGCTTATTCCCAAACGGAATTATTCATTTCAATTTCGAATTTCATTTTTGATTTCATGAATGATGAAACAAAGGAAAAATATTTGGTGCCATTAAATTTAATGTCACCGGATGAAATCAAAGTTTTACGTGCTGTCAGACGAAATGATTTAACGGAAGTCATAATTAAATTTCCGGTACAAAGTGGTAAAAAGAGATTGAAGATTGATACTAAAATGGAAAATGGGCTTTCAAAGGAAGTTCAAGATAAAGTTGTAGGATTACTAAATCTTAAAAATTATCAAAGTATTACTCTTAAAAATAACAGCGGACAAATTTATTGCGAACGAACACATCAAAAAATAGTATAAATGAATTCAGGCACTGATGAACTCAGGCTAAATCTAGTTTCGGATTTCACATTGATAAACTCAAGTGTTTTCAGAATACGTAAAACTAAATGCTATCTAATGAACGAT
>JANLRG010000157.1:0-1725 GCA_031361545.1 Bacteroidota bacterium | reverse complement strand
AACAATTCTGGCTTATGATAGCAAGCATAAAAAGAGCCGTTTTGAATTTTTATAAGAGGATTAATAGGTGTTATTTTGCCATCCTCTAAAGTCCGATTAGCTTGATTTAGTTTTATACCTTTATGAAGTTTATTTTTCTCGTTGAATACTGAATAGCCTATATTAGGCATATAACATACACCATTTTCATCACTATACGCATTCAATGTTGCAAAATTTTCATTGCTATATCCACTCATTATTTGTGAAATATCAACTACTGGTATTTCACCCAATGTGATCTTTCGCAAATAATAAAATAAATTGGGTTCTAAAAATGCCTTATCATTTTCAAAACCTATTTTGTCTATCAATGCTTCTTTTTCTTGATAAACAAGAATTTTTATATTATCTGTTAATTCAGCAATTCCTTTTTTCACACTTTGCTTTGACAGTTCTAAATGCAGTAATTTCATATAAAATTTTTAGGCTAAAGTTAAGATTATTTAAATGGTCAGATTTTACTATCGTAGGCTTAATCTGACCATTAATTTGATTTAACAAATGGCTCAATCAAAATTTCATGATTGTTGCCACTTCATTGATTGTCAAAGTTTTAGCTTACTGTCTGCAATCATTTTCGCAAGTTGCTCTGCTGTGAAGTGACAACCATCTTCTCCACCATTGCCACCTGTAATAAAGTCTGTTTTAGCAACAACGTTCGTTTTAGCTTTCAATTCAGCCAATGATAATCTTTTCATGATTAATTATTTTAATGATTATCCCTACTCTTTTAAATGGCTTTTCGGGAATATCGCCATATATTTAACAGCTGCAGAAATATTTCAATTTTGTATTTTTTTAAGCTCATTGCGAATAAATGTTCCAAAATCAACTTTCTTAACGCCAAAGTGCTTTTCTATTGCTTTGTAAAAATCATCATCTGACGAACCTGATTTTAACAAATCGAATAGACCTTCCATACCTTTATTTTCATAGATGAGTTTGCAAATTAAACCACCTATGGCATAATTATATTCTGTTATAAACTCTCCATTCGGGACTGTTGATAATTTAGAAATATCTGTTAAGGTTTCTTTTGGGTTTTGTTCTAAATGCATCTTCAATTTTTTCAAATGCCATTCTAAAGAATAACCTCGACTTCCTCCGAATAATGTTGCTATTCCTTCATCAAACCAAGAGTGGTAATAAAAACCAGACTTGCCCCAAAGCTGGGCAGTATATAAATGTACGACTTCATGCGGATAAAACTCACTACCATTGCCTGCAAAAACAGCAAGATTTGGTGAGGAACAAATTGCTCCAATTTGATTAGGAACATGTTGATTGGGTGTAAACTGGTAGCCTAAGATTTCATATATATTTTCATTGCTTTGACATACAAAATATTTAAGATTTATTGGTGTAATACTAAATAATTCACTAATTTTATTGTTGAAACTATCTAATTTGATTGCTTTTATTTTATCAAAACTATGTCCTTTGGGGTAATAAAAACGAATATTTCCTTGCTTTTCACTGTTCCAAGTTTGTGAATACCATTGAGGGCTACTTAAGAACTTGATAGTGTTGTTTTCATAAATAGCATAAACTGTAATTATATTATCTAACATAAGTGTTTTAGACGAATCTTTGTAGTAACAAAACATAGTTTTCAAAGCATAGGTGTCCTTTCTGATTGGATATAAGGCAATGACAGAAATAAGTGATTTATTAATATTTTTT
>JANLRG010000155.1:0-2142 GCA_031361545.1 Bacteroidota bacterium | reverse complement strand
CAGCGCATTTGAAAGGGATTCTTTTAATGACTTTTCTAAGAAAAATCAAAATTACTATAACAACATTTGAACGTGCCTTTTGTCTATTATCTCAACTTTTATAGGCTATTTTATCTATATTCGCCTTTGAGAATAATGAATTTAATCAAAAAAATCTTTAATTAATTGTAATATGCGCTCGAAACTAATCGCCTTTCTCCTCTTGCTTTCAATAGCCGCAACTGCCCAAAAGTCACCTGATTTTTTAACCCAAAACAATAAAGAATGGGTTGAAAATACGCTGAAAAATATGACCATTGATGAAAAAATAGGTCAATTATTCATGCCCCGTGGCAATTACAGCGGCAAGGGTTACGACCCTCAAAAGCTCTTAAAATGGGTGAAAGACTACCACTTGGGCGGTATTGTTTTCTTTGCTGGACAACCGACGGTGCAGGCTCAAATTACAAATGATTTGCAAGCGACTTCTAAGATTCCGATGTTCATAGGCGAAGACTTTGAATGGGGCGTAGCGATGCGTTTGGATAGTGCTGTGCGTTTTCCCTACCAAATGGCATTGGGAGCCATGACTGGAAACGAGGATTTGATTGAACGCATGGGTCGAGAGGTGGGCAGGCAATGCAACCGTTTGGGCGTGCATATTAATTACGCGCCTGTGGTGGATGTGAACAATAATCCCAACAATCCTGTTATCAATTTTCGCTCTTTTGGCGAGGATAAAATGAATGTTACTCGCAAAGCCTTAGCCTATATGCGGGGGATGCAAAGCCAAAAACTCATCACCAGTGCCAAGCATTTTCCAGGACATGGCGATACGGACGTGGATTCTCACTTCGATGTGCCGCTTATTACCCACGACAAAGCACGGTTGAATGATATTGAGCTTTTTCCGTATAAAGAATTGATTAAGAATGGTTTATCGGGTATCATGACCGCCCATTTAGCCATACCTGCTTTAGATTCAACTAAAAATTTGGCTTCCACCATGTCGCCTAAAATCATTACGGATTTGTTGAAAAAAGAACTCGGTTTTCAAGGTTTAGTCTTTACGGATGCGATGGATATGGAAGGGGCTGTGAAATATTTTCCCAAAGGAGAAGCCATTGTGAAAGCGATTTTAGCAGGTAATGATGTGATTGAAACTTTTGAAGACGTACCAACTGCTTTTAATGCCGTAAAAAAGGCTTTTACTGAGGGGGTCATAAAAGAAGCTGACCTTGATGTGAAAATCCGAAAAATACTTATGGCAAAATCGTATGTGGGTCTTGATAAATACAAACCGATTAAGTTAGAAGGCTTGGTGCAAGATTTGAATACTATAGAATCTGATTTGCTCAACCGCCTTTTTTCAGAGTCTTTTTTGACTTTGGTTAAAAATCAAAATGATATTCTGCCGCTCAAAGATTTGACTCAAAAGGTGGCCGTTGTCTCCATTGATGCTAATGGTGAAACACCTTTTCAAAAAATGGCGGCTAATTATACCGCTATTGATGCATTTTCAATCCCCCTCAATGCATCTGATTCAGCCATTCAAAAAGTGGTGGCGCAAACCCAAAATCACGATGTCATTATCATCGGCATCAACCTACAAAATATCAGACCCGTTGCCAAATATGGCATCTCAGAAAGCAATCAAAAAGCCCTTGCTGCCTTGACAAAATCGGGTAAAGCCACCGTCGCCATTTTTGGAAATCCTTACTCTTTAGATAAGTTTCCAAGCATTAATGAAGCAAAATCCATCATAATGTCCTATCAATGGACAAAATATACGGAAGAAGCCACTGCCCAAGCCATTTTCGGTGCTATCCCATTTCAAGGGCATTTACCCGTTACTGTCAATCAAAATTATACTGGCGGCTTAGGAATTACAACTAAAAGCATAGGGCGTTTATCTTACGGCATTCCTGAAATGGTGGGCATCAATAGCCGTGTTTTGATAAGCGGTATTGACTCGGTTGTTCAAGTAGGTTTAAGAGAAAAAGCCTACCCTGGAGCCGTCGTTCAAGTAGCAAAAGATGGGCGAGTGATTTATCAAAAAAACTATGGTTATCACACCTATTCGGATGTCGGAGGTGCGATGTCGGATGTCGGAAACCCCTCGTTTGCAAAGGACAATAAAAACGATGTGATGGATGAAAAAGT
>JANLRG010000134.1:0-1241 GCA_031361545.1 Bacteroidota bacterium | reverse complement strand
GAATATTATTGACACCAATAAATCGGCGTACATCAGCCATAGTGCCTTTGGGTAATCCAGAATTACAATCACAAACACCTATTGGGCAAGGTGCCATAGGATTCATAACTGGCGATACAGCTGAATTGTTTTTTGAAGGATCAGATTCAATTTCTGCAACTACTTCTGCGAAAGGTTGTATTTCATCATCGCTCCAAATTTTTAAGATGTTAGGATTCTTAGAAAGTGTATCTTCCACACTTTCATTCAACATACCTGCAATGATGTACACAACTTCCTTTTCTGAATCAAAAGTATTTAAGGCATTCTTCGCTGGCGCAGACATTGGTACAGGGATAAAATCGTTATCTATTTTGAACCCTGGCGTGTTGATAATATGACTAAATTCGGGCGTGTTCATATCTCGGGTATCTGCCCTTGGCAGTTTGACTTCGAGTAATACACGCCGTTGTTCAGGCTGTTGCTTTTGATTGCTCATAAAGTATTATTTTTAAATTTTATCGCTTACTCTCTCCGTTTTTCAGCATCCACGCCCACACATTTACGCATAGCACAGGCTATACAAGGCAGTGCAGGTGTTACCTTGATTCTAAAAAAATGTATATCGTTATTTGTGTAAAGACTATGGCGGCTTGTTCATCTTGTGCTGTTTTTGATTGTTAAAAATTGTTGTTAAGCTCACTAAATTCGAATAAGGTGACAAATGTTTGTTAACTCACCCAACGTACATTTACCTCTACACGCAATGACCCGCCCACAAAGTGCGTATTTACATATTGAGTCCCTAATGGATAGGCAATGGTTAATATTTTTACTGTATATTCCAAATTGCCAACCTGCACTTGTTTTACTCTTCCAACAACACAATCGGCTGACGGGAAAAAGATGCTTGATTGTGTGCGAGCATTGGTGCCTTGAATATTGGTAGTGCCACTAACCAGTAGTTCAAATTGCTGAATAATTACCTGCCCATTACCCAAAATGATACCTCCTGTATTGCGTGTCCCATAAAAATAAGCATATCCTAATGGGGCATTACTTTGATTTGAAATTGTAAGAGTCTCACCAGTGCAACAAAAATCACCAATTGTTGCATTATTATTGCGTTGTCCACCACCTGGTAGAACAAAACTCCAATTGGCTTTATGAACCGCTATTTGGATAGTTTCCGTAGTAATTTTAGATTTATTCGTCACAACTACGGTTACGTTATAAGTACCAGGGTTGGTATAAGTGACAAC
>JANLRG010000111.1:0-1271 GCA_031361545.1 Bacteroidota bacterium | reverse complement strand
GATGAGATGAAGAAACGGCGGGCGGATTGGAAGGGGAAGAAGAAGTAAAGTTTATTGAAAGTCTTTGAAAGTTAAATTAAAAACGGAAAAGCCTCGTAAAATGGTGTTTACGAGGCTTTTGTCTTTATTGAGTTTAAAAACTGCTTTTTGCACTTTTACTTCACCCTCTCGTACTTATGAAGTTTATCATTTAAATATACATAAAAACCAGGGTCAAAATAATCATTGCCAAATGCTGCAATCATTAGAATAGGATTATGAGTATTCACTTTTGAAGACTTTGCTACACTTTGAATTGATTGAAAATCGGGTTGGCTATATTGATTATTACTATTTGGGTGACTATGCCAATCTCCGATATAAACAATTTTTCCATTATACTTCTCATAAACTTTCTTCAATTGCCTATTAAAATCATTAGGGTCTGGTTGAAAACCCATGAAACTGCTTTTGAAGTTTTGTGGTATAATCACATCAGAAATTATTACTTCTTTATAATTATTGATGTAGTTTCCTATAAATATACCTCCAAACTCTTTTGGACTATGTAACCAAATTAAATCAAAAATCTTATCTAAACAAGCACTTTCAATTGAAATAGTAAGTCCAAGTTCTTTTTGAACAAATTTGATGTCCTCTGAACTTGCTAATACCTCGTTCTGAAAATATGAATAAAACGATTTTTGAGGTAAATTTAATGCGAAAGACGAATTTATTTTTTTTATAGTATATTGAAGTAGTTGGTTTATATCGAAAAAAGATGCTTCAAAAGTTGGATGCCAACAACCTGTGCCTTCTCTAAATTCCGCTTCTTTTATTCCGTCTAATGAAAATAACATTTGATTTCTTCTTTCAATCATACTTTTGCAGTCAATATTACTCACACAAATCATTTCTTTCGCTTTATTCGTCATAGACAAGTAGAATATTTTGCTTTTCAATTCCATATCTGAAAGCATTTGTATTATTCCGTTATTTGCAGAACAGTCAAAAATAATATCAAATTCTTCTAACTTGCTTTTAAGCTGTAAGTACTTTTCTGATTTGGATGGAACAGGAACAATATTATCAGTTATATCAACTTCGACGAATGGCGAAATATTAATTAGTTTGTACTTTAATTGTGCTGATTTTGAGCTTCCAACATCTGAAAAAGAAAATACACTTCTACAAATGTTGCCAGCCTCAACTATATCAATATCATTATCAGATGAACGAGATGGAGACAACGGAATAGACGACGAAAATAATGATGATGATGTGTATTGATG
>JANLRG010000084.1:0-1065 GCA_031361545.1 Bacteroidota bacterium | reverse complement strand
CTCCATTTTTCGTTCACTCGATATTACGCTTGTAGCAGAGCGTCGAGTCACGCTCTTGGATGCTATGGCATCCCAAGTAAATGCGATTATATCCGATGCCCTCGATAAAGGCATTTTAGTCAGAAATGAAGATGGGACAGTTATTATCCCGTTGGGAAGACTTGTCGCATAATCAATTTTAAATGTTGTTGATTCAAAAAGCCCCCTCAGTATTTGTATGCTGAAGGGGCTTGGTTTATCTCCATCTAATATTTGAGTGAATAATTTTACAGTGAATATCAACTCAAATACAGTCTATTCAACCAAGCGATGGAAGTATTTATTAATGGCTTCTGTTTTGTTCGATACATTCAATTTTTTGTAAATAATATGAATGTATTGCTTGAGGGTGCCCAGTGTTATTGTTAATGTTTGAGATATTTCTTTGTACTTCAAACCCTTCGCCAACAAGGTCATTACTTCTTTTTCACGGGGCGATAATTTACTCTTGGGGAATCCTTCTTTTTTATTATTCAAGAGAATAGAGAAACCTGTGTCGCTTTTCAAATCAAATAGCAGTACATCTATTGTGGTATCATTCAAAACGTGGGTCAAAGAATCTTCATTGTCAAAAATGCTAATGACCTCATACCCCTCAGTATTTCGCAGTGTTTTGTCTATAAATTGAAACAGGGTTGAGCCGTTGTGAATGATGGCTATTTTTGGGGTGATGGCTTGTATCTTCAAAGGTTGATATTTATTTATTAATTTTCATGGTAATACCTAAAAAGCTAAAATCTTAACTTTCCTAAGCCAGAGAGTTAAACCCATAAAAGTCAATAAAATAAGGCTACCAATCATGAAGTTTTGATAAGGCGGTGTCATGTCAATAGGTGTCATATTGCCTACTGCTACAAAGCCTGCCCAATAGAAAGGGTTTTGGAGTTCGTCGCTATCTGCATGATTTTGAAGGTAGTAGAGTTTAGCATTTCTGAGGGCTTCATCTTTGGATTGCCCTTTTTTTAGATTTTTATAAAATTCAATCATGATTTCCTTAGTGGTAATGTCTGGCACTTTCCAAAGGCT
>JANLRG010000077.1:0-6596 GCA_031361545.1 Bacteroidota bacterium | reverse complement strand
GAGCGACAGAAAAATTTAACCTTCCCTTCTATCTTCAGAATGTTGAAAAAAAATCTGTCACAGAAATACATTCTTGCGAAATAGTTGATGCCACGCAATACATTTCAGCCTATTCAATTGGTGATCGTACCAGAGCTTTTTTAAAAGTTCAAGATGGGTGTGATTATTCTTGCTCCTATTGTACAATTCCACTAGCCAGAGGAAAAAGCAGATCTGCTTCAGTGGATCAAGTTTTAAAAAATGCCAATGAAATAGTTGAAAGAGGCGTGAAAGAAATTGTGTTGACCGGTGTAAATATTGGTGATTATGGAATCATTAATCCCGACGACTCAAAAAGGGAAAGTGATTTTTTAAAACTTATTAAGGAACTAGATAAGATTGAGGGTATAGATAGATTTAGAATTTCATCAATAGAACCTAATCTACTTACAGATAGTATAATTTCTTTTTCTGCTCAATCACAAAAATTTGCTCCACATTTCCATATTCCATTACAATCAGGATCTGATAAAATTTTAGGTTTGATGAAACGACGATATAAACGAAATTTGTATGTTGAAAGAGTCAATCAGATTAAAAAAGAAATGCCAGAAGCTTGTATTGGTGTAGATGTCATAGTCGGATTTCCCGGTGAAACTGAAATTGATTTTTTAGATACATACAACTTTCTAAATTCTTTAAATATTTCCTATTTGCATGTCTTCACTTATTCTGAAAGAGAGAACACAGAAGCTGCATTGATGCCTGGAGCTGTTCCAATATCAGAAAGAAAAAGAAGAAATAAAATGCTTCGAATATTGTCAGAAAAAAAACGAAATAATTTTTACGAAAAATTTATTGGAAAAGAATTAGACGTTTTATTTGAAGAAGAGAATAAAAACAATGTAATATCCGGTTTCACTAATAATTACATTCGTGTTAGTGTCCCATTTGATTCGTCGTTGATTAATTCTATTTCCAAAGTGAGACTAAATTCTTTTGATGGTTCTCTGGCCGTTAAAGGAGAATTGATCAATGAATTAATTTCATAATAAATATCTTCGCTTTATGAAATCAATTTTTAATAAAATACTTTTATAAAACTCATTCAATTAAAATCCATCTATGTACGCAGGACTTTCTGATTTATTAAATGATTTATTTGGGACACATTTTGCGTACTCCTTTCCTCCTATGTTTGGATTGCTAGTAGCCATTTCCTTTTTACTTGCAGCATATACGATGTCTTCCGAATTAAAGCGGAAAGAAAACTTAGGATTATTGCATCCTTTAAATAAATTAATTGTTGAAGGAAAACCTGCCACTGCCGCTGAATATTTTTGGAACGGTGTGTTTGGATTTATTCTTGGATACAAAATTTTCTTTGCAATATTTAATAGTAATGCTTTCTTCAGCGACCCTCAGAGTGCTCTTTTAAGTGCTAAAGGAAATTTAGTAGGAGGAATAATTTGGGCAGTGGCTTCGATGGCTTGGAAATATTTTGAAAGCAAAAAACAATTACTTGATCATCCAAAAGAAATAAGCATTAAAGTTTACCCTCATCAAATGGTTTCCGAATTTACGATGGCTGCAGCAATTGGCGGACTTTTCGGAGCTAAAATATTTCATCTGTTAGAATATTGGAATGACTTCATAGCTGATCCGGCAGGAATGTTTTTTAGCGGAAGCGGATTAACAATGTATGGAGGATTAATTGTTGGCGGGATCACTGTGTTATGGTATGGCAAAATTAATAATGTTCCTCCATTACATTTGTGTGATGCAACTGCTCCAGGTCTAATGTTAGCCTATGGAACTGGAAGAATTGGTTGTCAATTAGCTGGTGATGGAGATTGGGGAATTGTTAATCCACATCCAAAGCCATTTTCATTTATTCCTGATTGGTTGTGGTCTTATAAATATCCACACAATGTAATTAGCGAAGGAATACCAATTCCCGATTGCATTGGTCATCATTGTCACGAGTTAGCTGAAGGTGTTTATCCTACTCCGTTGTATGAAAGTTTAATGTGTATAGGTTTGTTTTTTGTTTTATGGAAAATGAGAAAAAAAATCGCTACGCCAGGAAGACTCTTTAGTTGGTACCTTTTATTTAATGGAATAGAAAGATTTTTAATAGAAAGTATTCGTGTTAATTCCCAGTATCACTTTGGTGGGTTTGGATTTACTCAAGCGCAATTAATTTCCACAATTTTAATATTTGTCGGAGTTGGTGGTTTATTTTATTTTAAGAATAACAAAACTACATTGGCATAATGACAAATCAAGAGTTAGAATCTTTGTGCAATTCAGTAAGAAAAGTAACGTCTGTTGTTGGCGAATTTATTTTAGCAGAACGAAAAACATTTTCTCTTACTTCTATTGAAAAAAAAGGACACAATGATTTAGTGAGCTATGTGGACAAAACAGCAGAACAAGAAATTGTGAAACAGCTCAAAACTTTACGTCCTGATGCTGGTTTTTTCACCGAGGAATCTACCGATGTATCAAAAGGAGAAGTTTATAATTGGATTATTGACCCGTTAGATGGCACAACAAATTTCATTCATGGAATTCCTTGTTTTTGTATTTCTATTGCTCTCCTTCAAAATCAAGAATTGGTTCTTGGTGTCGTTCATGAATTAAACTTTAATGAATGCTTTTATGCTTGGAAAAATGGAGGAGCTTTTTTGAATGGAAATAAAATTTCTGTCAGTCAAATAAATCAACTTTCCGATTCATTAATAGCGACTGGATTTCCTTACCACAACTTTGACAACATGATTCCATACATGAAAGTTTTTGATTGGTGTATGAAAAATACTCATGGATTGCGACGATTGGGTTCTGCTGCAGCTGATTTAGCCTACGTTGCTTGTGGTCGGTTTGAATCCTTCTACGAATACGGACTTAATTCTTGGGATGTGGCTGGAGGTGCAATAATTGTAAAAGAAGCCGGTGGAATAGTTACAGATTTTTCAGGTGGAACAAATTTTATTTTTGGAAAAGAATTGGTGGCTTCCAATCCTTATGTTAGTAAATCAATGTTAGATGTCATCCAAATTGCTTTTAAAACTAAATAGAAATGGATATCTTGTTTTGTGAGCAACAACGATTTTCAAATAAATTATTCTGGACTATTTTATTCTTGCTAACATGTTTATTTATTTATGCGTTTATCCAACAAGTAATTTTTCATCATCCTTTCGGTCATAAACCTATGACGACACGTGGATTGATTTCAGCGATATTTTTTTTAATGTTCATCAATGTATTATTTTTCAATTTTAAGTTGAGGACTACAATCACGAAAGAAGCTATTCTGATAAAGCTTTCCCCTTTTCATATTTTCACAAAGAAATTTGAATGGAGTCAAGTTGTTGATATAGTCATTAGAGAATATAATCCAAGAATTGAATACTCCGGTTGGGGACTCAGAGGATTTAAAAACATCAATTTTTCAAAATCTGATAATGAAAAAACTAAGAAGAAATGGGCCATTGAATTAATTTT
Organism: Bacteroidota bacterium; assembly: GCA_031361545.1. Taxonomy (GTDB): domain Bacteria; phylum Bacteroidota; class Bacteroidia; order AKYH767-A; family 2013-40CM-41-45; genus JADKIH01. The sequence goes on along the minus strand of JANLRG010000077.1, from coordinate 3,104 downwards.
TCACAGTGGCCAAAATTTATTAATTGGGACGTACCACCCTGAAGAAGCTCAACGTGCCATCAACCTTGCAAAAAACAGTTCAATAAATTAATAAATTTTCAGAACCTGATACTTCGTATTGTTTACTTCAAAAGAAGTTCCATCACTTAATCCTAAAATAGTTTTTCCAAATGGAGAAACTGGAGAAATAACCATATAGTCAGATTGATTCAAATTCATTTTACCCAAAGGAATGGAGAGAAATATATTTCCACGATCAGTTTGAATGACTGACCCTAGTTGAATTCTATCATGACTTTCATCAAATCGAATTTGATTTAAGACTTCCTCTTGTTTTATCAACTCTGCTAATTGACGATTCAACTTTTCTTGCTCTAATTGCATCATCGCTCTAGCTGTTTCGTGCTTATCACCGGCAGAACTTTTCGAATCACTTTCAGCATCTACTATCAATTCATTGATTTGATTCCTTAACAATTCCATTTTGCTACGAACAATCGAATAGCAGTTATCGAGAATGTTTTTTTTTGAAAGAGTTTGCCCTTTTGCTTTTACTTTAACCATCCACACAAGATAAATTAAAAATTGCAATTAAAAGTTGCTAAACTGAAGATGAAATGCTTTTTATCAACACTAAAAAAATACAATAATTATCGGAACATAAATTAATTTCAAACACAATAAAGAAATTATCCACTACTTAATTCTTTTCATTCGAAAATATTCTTTTCGAAATTCCCCTTTTTGATTACCATCAATATAGGCAACTAAAGAATCTTTAACAGGATTTGAGTAAACAATTCGTTGAGGAAAATCGTGTTTTTTATTTTCGAAAATAAATTCTCCATTAGAAAAAGAAATAAATTTAAAAAGTACTGGAAGTAACCCCTCTTCCATTTGAATACTTGGTATATAATATATTTCACCATTGATTTTCTTTAAGGAAATTTCTTCAAAGAAAATCGTATCTAATCCTGCAAGATAAATACTGCTTCCAACCATTACTGAATCATTGATCTCATTCCATATTTCAACCATTTTTCCAGTAGCGGAACTATCCATCCATGTACCATTCATCCACTTAAAATTGTTTAAATCGCCATCAATTTTCTTTTGTCCCACTTGACAGCTTGCCATTATGATAATTAAAAAAAGTAAAAGTATTGACACAGTTTTCATGAGCTCAATTATTAATAATAAAGGATTTTGTTGAGGTATGATTGTTTAACCACAAGACTCTTAGTAAATAAATTCCAGATTTTATATTATCAGTTGCAATTTTTATCTCCGAGAGTGATTCGCTTTTTTGTTCCCAAATTTTCTGCCCTAATGAATTAACTATTTCAAGTTTCACAATTTTATTAGTCTCAGAATTAGCATTGATTTTAAGAAATTGACTTGCAGGCTGTGGACAGATAGTAAAATAGGAACCTAAATTACTGTCCACAATTTCAGACAAAACGACATTTACTATTTCGGTGATAGAATCCGTTCTGCTACATTTTTCAGAAATTAATTTTACTGAATAATTTCCTCCCATACCAAAGTTGTGCACCGGAGAAAAATCTGTTGAAAAACTTCCATCGCCAAAATCCCAATGATAATTTTCTGAATTAACACTTCCATTTGTAAATGAAACTGAATAACCGCCAACATTAGAATAGGTAAAGTCGGCTTTGTTGTCATATTTTCTTACAAAAAATAAAGTATCCTGATCGTAGGCAATCAATTTTACAGCATGTCTAATCTGATTGGCAGTGATGGAATCTAGCCCTGAGTCGAAGGAAATATTTTCTGGGTTTGACCGAAAAATTACAGAGTAAAAAGTACATGCGGCAGCATAAGTTCCTGCGATTGTTGGATGGCTATCATCAGATTGATACAATTCAATCAAAGGATAATTCGATCGGATATAATTCCATACGACTCCAACGGGCGAAATAATAGCATGATTAGAATCAGCCATCATTAAATATCTTAAACGGAGCAAACTGTCCATCCCTTCATAAGTACAAACAGGAGGCCACGACGAACAATTACTTACGTCACCATTTTTTCTTCCCCATGTCATATAAAAAGCTATTTCAGCACACGGATTATTTGCAACTACAATACTATCTAATAAATGAGCATAAGGAAAAACAGAAATTTGAACTTGACCAATTGGAAAAGATGGAAGCTGACTTTGCTCTTGCAAAACAACGCAGTCCCAACCGCCTTGGTTAATTAAACCAATACTAGTGGCGTCATTCAAGTGATTTTGCAAAGTATATCCACCAGGAGAATTTGAACTAAAAGTAATTGAATCACCAGCACTTTGAGTAACACTTGCAACCATCTGTGGAAGATCATTGACAGCAACATAACTATTGCCTAAAAAAAGTACGTTTCGAAAAGTGGCAGCTGAATGGAGAGAAATTGTAGAAAAAAACAGAACGAATATATTCTTCAGCAACTTCATTTTTTGATGGGAGATTTTAGGAGATGGAGTCCAAAAGTATAAAATTAGCTTATATATCCAAGCTATTCTATCTCAAAAAAAGTAGCCTGAAATTACAGTAATTTTTAGTTAAACAATAGAATCGCTTTACCAATAACTGGGGCGAATAATACCAATTTTTTGATTTCATTTACCTTTCTTAAAAGCGAGATTGGTTCGTTACAAGAATGGGATGAAATTGCAAATATAAACCAGTGCATCGGAACCAACTCTTCGGCTTTTAAATCGGAGAGCAACTTGAATTGCCTTCTCAAAGTAGCCTCAATATTTTCAAAAAGAATCATTTATTTTAAAAGCTGAATTCTTTAATCTCCCTAATCTATCTCCATGTGGAGTTTTTCCAAATACCTTCATTTGATTTATGGAAATTACAATTGGAGATTAAAACTGTATCTCGCCTCTTTCAATTTGCCCGACAATAGATTCAATAGTTTTATCTTCTCCAAAAGAATCGTATTTGCTTTTTAAATCATGACCGAAAAGTTTAGCAAGGCCTTGTGCAAAGAATGCATTAAAAGTACCCTTCAAATCTTTTATTAATTCATAGGAACTCTGACCTGTTTCCCTATCAATTAATTTAATCAAAACATCGCCTTGATTGATG
>JANLRG010000182.1:0-10855 GCA_031361545.1 Bacteroidota bacterium | reverse complement strand
TTTGGCCCGGAAACTCTCAACATATAATCCCCTGTCCCCAAATTTCTTCTCTCTAAATTCAATGGACTTATTCTTCTATCTGGTGATAATTGAATTATTTCAGAAGAAATTAAATTTCCTTTAAGTCCAAAAATTTCAAACTTAAAATTTCCTGTTACAGCTGAACTTAAATTTAGATACGCTTCATTTGAAGTTGGATTTGGGAATATTACGCCATCTGCTATTGGCGCTGCTGGACAAGAAATAACAGTAGCCGTGAGTGAATCTCTATAGTTAATTTGAGAAACAGCTCCCCCTACCGTCGTGTTAATCTGTAAAATTGGAATTCCTTTTCCATTTGCTAACCATTTGTATTCATTCGTTGTAATCGGTGGAGTTGAAAAGCCGAAACCTAAGGAATCAATATAAATACTATCAACTTCTACAATCGTTGACTTTAACCTAAGACAGTTGAAAGTTCCATAAGGTGTCGTTACACTTCCCCAACCATCTACAAGATTTGTTCTAGATTTCTGAACACGATAATATAATCCAAGTGTTGTTGTAAGATCTAGAGCATAACCAAAGTTAGAGCTGTTAGTAGAATTGAAAGTCAATGGAAAACTGTAAATAATATCTCGGGAAGAATAAGGGATGGGCAATGGAGCTCCATTAACTATTGCTCCAAAACCTGGTTCATTGAATGATGCCGCCGTGTTATAATAAAAATCCCAAACAGCATCAACACTTACTGTACCGAGCGTGAAACTATTTCCATGTTTTGCTTGGTTAGACCTGTTTGAATTAAATGCATTATCGATGTAGTAAAAAGAAAGTAAACTTCCTGTTGCTGATTCATCGAAAATAGTATCAGTTGTTGTTGAACTTGCCGTTAACAATGAATAATCCCAAGTATAATTCGGACCAGTTGTTGTTGCATCCATGCCTGTAAACGCTATTCCTGTGCTCACAGTATAAATGTCGCCAGAGTGCGTTACATCAGCAGAGTTAATAGTTATTTGAGCTTGAACAAGGTTAACCATGCTAACCATTAAAAGTAGAAGTATAGATTTTTTCATTTGGGAATTTGGATATAGTACAAATATAAAAGAAATATCCTCAAAAGCTGGTGAAATAACAATTGATTTCATAGTATAGTTCAGAAAATCTAACGCAAAACCCTATATTTGGTCTATGAAAAAGATGATAGCTTACATTTTTATTTTCTCCACAATGATTTTATTTTTCAGTGGATGTAAAAAGAAAACAGACGAAACCATTGCTCCTTCCAACGATTACAATTTAATTTTTAAATATCATTTTGATTCTACTCAAGTACGATTGAATAATTTTGGACAGCCTGAAGGTATCGCTGCTGGCCACGGAGCACAATCGCCTCATTTTAATTTAATGAGTTCACATTATATTGAATTAGCGAAAGACAGTCTTACTTTGCTTGGCGGAGGAGCTGTTTTATACAGAGCGCCTGAAACGATGGTAGGTGGTCCGCTAGCAATTGACTTTTCTAAATCAATTATAGCTGGCGAAGGACAGAGCTTTTATTCTATTCCTCTAAAAAATATTTCTGCCGGAACTTATCAGTGGTTGAGAATTTCTCTTGCTTATCAAAACTACACTATAAATTTTCGGACGAATGGAAATAATTTGAATGGAACTCTCGCTTCCTTCATCGGTTTCAATACGTACATAACTAGTTTCTCACCAAGATCTCAAATGGTAACTGTAAATTCTAATCGCTTACAAGGTTATTGGGCATTTGAAATAGACACTATGGGAATTAATCAGGTTTACCAAGGTCAAGCAACTGGCACAACAGTACCGAATCCTTTGAGTGCGACCTCTCCTATTCCAGCAGGTTCTTGTGTTGTTACCGGTTCTTTTGACCAGCCTTTGGTAATTACTGGCAATGAAACAAAGGATATCGTAATTAATGTTTCACTCTCTGTCAATAATAGTTTTGAATGGAAAGATGCAGCGAGCGATAATGTTTTTGAAATTCCTATGGACACTGTAACTGATATGGGAATTCGCGGAGTTATTCCTTACGTAATTTATTAATAAGCTACTCATAAAAAAAGAGCAGTGAAGTATCGATGCTCTTTGTTAGGAGAAATTTTCCTATTACATACTTTCAAATTTATTAATTGCAGATTTGGTTACTGAAGTCAGAGGAAGTCGAACATGTTCAGAACAAATATTCAGTGCTGTCAATAAACCTTTAATGCCTGATGGATTTCCATCAACGAAAATTGCATGCATTACGTCCAAAAGTTTATAGTGGATCTTTTTTGCTTTATCATAATTCCCATCTAAAGCTAGTCGAACCATCTCAGAAAAATCTTTTGGATATGCATTCGAAACAACAGAAATTACACCATCGCCACCACAAGCTAAAAATGGTAATGTGAGAACGTCATCTCCACTTATCACAAGAAAATCTTTTGGCTTATGCTGAATAATTTTCATGGCTTTTTCTAAATTCCCTGAAGCTTCTTTTATACCAATAATATTTTTTACTTCATTTGCCAACTGCAATGTAGTTTCTGAATCAATGTTACTTCCGGTTCGTGAAGGGACATTATAAAGAATTACCGGAACAGGACTCGCATTGCCAATCATTTTGTAATGCTGAAAAATTCCTCTTTGTGAAGGTCGATTGTAATAGGGAGAAACTGAAAGTATAGCATCAACTCCATCAAAATCGAATTCTTCCATTGCACTTAAAACTTCTTGGGTACTATTTCCACCTAATCCTAACACGATAGGGACTTTCTTATCTGTAATTTCAATTACAAAATCAACAACGGCTTTTTTTTCAGTAGTAGTCATCGTAGCTGATTCACCAGTCGTTCCTAGCGGGACAAGATATTCTACCTTTCCATCAATACAACGATCAATCAACTTCCGAAAAGATTTAAAATCAATACTTCCATCTTTATGAAACGGAGTTACTAAAGCAACGCCTGTTCCTTTCAACTTATTTAAATTCATCCAGCTGTTTTTAATATTTTTAAAAAGTGTTCTATTTCTTCAATGACTGTTTTAATTCCTGGTTCTCCCTTAATTTGCACCATCAAATCATAAGAATCTGTCGCATTTCTAACATACCTGCCCACTCGAAATTTTGCTTGTGACATAGCTGCTATATAGCGCAAAGGAAAACATTTTCCTGAATTGAGGTTAATAAGTATATCAAATTTTTCATTGATGAAATTTTGTACAATTGGATTTACAGGAATCATCTTGAAGTTAACATCTCTCTTTGTAAAAAAATCTAATCCATACTGGGCAAATTGACTTTGAGGAAGTGTTTTACGATCAACAAATCCCATCGCCAAAATATCTTTTTTGAAAGTAGAGCGAATTTTTTTTACATAACTCTTTACTACTTCGTAATCTTTTTCATCGGTAGCATCATATAACAACCCAATCTTAGTCGCTTCATTAAAACTAACAATCTCCCTTTTCATCCGAACTTTTTTAAGCTCATGTATAAAATGAAGATGGCCAAGTCGGGCACGGATCCTTTTTCCTAATTTCATTTTATCATTTTTTTACTTTATTAATTTTAAAAATTCATCTTCATCAATCATTTTTACTTTCAGTTTTGTTGCCTTCTCAACCTTTGAATCTCCAGGTTTATCACCGATTACAAGGTAAGTTGTTTTAGCTGAAACACCACTGACATTCTTACCACCGTGCTGCTCTATAATTGACTTTATTTCGTCACGGCTGAAAGTAGTAAAAGTACCCGAAACTACAAATGAGTGGCCATCAAATCGAGAGCTTATTTTTGTCGGTGTTGAATCAGCTGAAATTTCCATGCTCAAGCCCGCCTTTTTCAGCTGATTAATAATTTCAATATTTTCTTTTATTTTAAAAAAAGAGAGTACACTTTCTGCAATCTTTTCTCCAATCTCTTCTGTCTCTATTAACTCTTCTAGTCTTGCCTTTTGAATCGAACCCAAATTTTTAAAATGTATCGCTAATTTTTTTGCAACTGTTTCGCCTACATAACGAATTCCTAAAGCATACAACACTCTTTCAAAAGGTGTACTTTTGGATTGTTCAATTCCATTTAAAATATTCTGCACTGTTTTTTCTTGAAAAGATATTTTTTTTGTTTTCCCTCCGTCATCTGAAGGAATTATTTTCTCCAATCCAATCAACTGATCATATTTTAAATTATATAAATCAGCAGCATTTGAAATAAGATTATTATCAAAAAGAATTTCAATTTTTCCCTCACCCAAACTATCAATGTACATTGCTTTTCGACTTATAAAATGTTCTATCCGTCCTTTTATCTGTGGTGGACAACCTTCACTATTCGGACAATAATGTTGGACTTCGCCTTCTTTCCTTTCAAGCTTAGTATTACAAACAGGACATTTAGTAATATATTTAATTGACTCTGAATTCTTGCTCCTCTTTTCAAGGTCAACACCAGTGATTTTAGGAATAACTTCGCCACCTTTCTCCACAAAGACTGTATCTCCAATTCTTAAATCTAGTTTCTTAATTTGATCAGCATTATGTAAAGTTGCTCTTCGCACTGTGGAGCCAGCCAGATGCACAGCCTTGAGATTAGCCACGGGCGTAATAGCACCTGTTCTTCCAACTTGATAAGTAACATCTTCCAAAATAGTAGCAACGCTTTCTGATTTATATTTGTAAGCAATGGCCCATCGAGGCGATTTTGCAGTAAACCCTAATTCTTTTTGTTGACCAATTGAATTAATCTTAATGACCACGCCATCTGTTTCATAAGGCAAATCAAATCTTTCTTTTTCCCACTTTTCCAAAAATGCTAAAACAGCTTCAATTGATGTGCACTTTTTTGAATGATGACTTATTTTAAATCCCCAACTTGCTGCAGAAGTTAATGAGTCAATGTGAGTTTCAAAATTTAAACCATTTCCATACAAGGCATATAAAATACAATCAAGTCCTCGCTTAGCTACAACCGAAGAATCTTGCATTTTAATAGTGCCGGCTGCAGCATTTCTCGGATTTTTTAAAAGTCGGTCAGCAATTTCATCTTTGTTGTATCCATCCTCTTCTAACTGCTTTTCAATTTCATTATTAATCTTATCAAATGAAGATCGAGGCATAAAAATCTCTCCTCTGATTTCAAATTCAGATGGGAAATTTTTACCTTTTAGGTTTAAAGGAATTGAACGAATTGTTTTGACGTTTGAAGTTACATCATCTCCTTGAACACCATCACCGCGTGTTACTGCTTGAATAAATTTTCCGTTTTTATAGATTAATCCTATTGCTACTCCATCAAACTTTAACTCACAAACGTATTCATATTTTTCTTCAATTACTTTTTGAATTCTCTCGTCAAAATCTCTTAGATCTTGTTCGGAATAAGTATTTCCCAAAGACAACATTGGGTATTTATGTTTTACAGAATTAAACTCTTTTGTAATAGTTCCTCCAACTCGTTTCGTTGGTGAATCTGGCAATGCTAAAAGTGGATTTTCTTTTTCTAGTTTAAGTAACTCCTCGAGAAGCATATCAAACTGATAATCGCTAATCATTGGTTTTGCTTCTACATAATAAGCATAATTATGATCCTCAATTTCTTTACTTAATTGGTCAATCCTCTTACGAATTGATACTTCACTACTCATATTTTTTAAAACTTTATTACTATTGAAATTTGATGATGCTTTATTTCGACTTTTGTAAAAGTACAAAAAACATTGCTTTATTATTTCGTCCCCTTAATCATCCGATACTTATTATTAAGATCTTTTTTTAATTCTATATTTTTAAAACCTTTTACTTGCAAAATAGCTGAAGTTTCTTGAGCTAGCGCTTCATTAATTTCAAAATATACTTTACCCCCCTTAGTTAATGATTGAAATGCAAATTGAGAAATGACACGATAGAATAAAAGAGCATCATTGTCAGGAACAAAAAGTGCTAATGCAGGTTCGTTTTTCAAAACTAAATCGCTCATCAAAGCCCGTTCAGACTCTCTAATATAAGGCGGATTACTTACGATTAAATCTGCCTTCCAATTTTCAGATGATTCAGTGAGAATATTTTTGCAAAAATAATTTACTGCTAAATTTAATTTTGAGGCATTGCTTTTCGAAAGCAAAATTGCTTGCTCTGAAATATCAATTCCAGTAACAGATGCATTTGGAATTTTATTTTTTAATGCCAGCGATATACAGCCACTTCCACTACATAAATCTAAAATGATAGGTGAATGAAACTTATTATTCTTAATTATCCAATCAACCAATTCCTCCGTTTCTTGTCGAGGAATTAAAACATTTTGATTGACATCGATTTTTAGTCCGTCAAACCAAGTATTCCCTACTATATATTGAATTGGCTTTCCTTTCAATAATTCATTGAGTGCTTGATCCAGTTCAAGAGTATCTGAATCATTTATTTCATCGTTGACTTTGATGATCAAATCTGTTTTGGAAAAACCTAGTTTGTCTTCCATCAAAATGAAATACAACTGATCGGTTTCACCTTTGGAATAATGAGAGGACAGACTTGTTGAAAATTTATTTTTAAATTCAATTAGTTTCATAATAGTCCGTGGCAAATTAGACTTTTATTTGGTTTTATAAAGAAGTGAATTTTACTTTTCAAAAAGCAAAGATAATTAGAAGGATGTCTAACTTAACAAAATAGAATTATTATCTTGGCAAACTTTAATCGAAATGTTCATCAACGATTTATACATGCAACGTTGCTTAAACCTAGCACTCAAAGGAATTGGGAAGGTATCTCCAAATCCAATGGTTGGTTGTGTCATAGTAAGTGAAGGGGAAATCATCGGAGAAGGCCATCATCGTCAATTTGGAAAAGCACATGCGGAAGTCAATGCAATCTCCGATGCAATAGAAAAAGGAAATGAAAACAAACTTGAAGGAAGTTCCCTCTATGTAAATTTGGAACCTTGCTCCCATTTCGGCAAAACGCCACCTTGTACCAATCTGATCATTTCAAAAAAAATAAAAAAAGTTTTTATAGCCAATAAAGATCCATTTGAACTTGTAAATGGTAGCGGAATTTCAAAATTACGAAATGCAGGAATTGAAGTTGAAGATTCTTTGTTGTCTTTAGAAGGCTTTTCGTTGAATAAACGTTTTTTTACCTTTCATAAGAAAAAAAGACCGTATGTAATTCTGAAATTTGCTCAGACAAAAGATGGTTTCATTTCACCGGAAGAAAATTCAAACCTAAAAAAAAAAATTAGTAACCCCTTAAGTGATCGGTTAGTTCATCAATGGAGAAGTGAAGAAATGTCAATTATGATTGGAACACTTACAGCTTTGAAAGATAATCCATTGTTGACAGTTCGTCACCAGAGCGGCACTAATCCAGTCCGAATTGTGATTGATAAAGATTTGAAAATACCTTCCACCTATCAACTTTTCAATAGTGATGCGCCAACATGGATTTATAATAATCAAATTGATCAAACAACAAAAAACATTGTTTGGCGAAAAATTAATTTCACTGAAAATTTAATAGTGGACCTTTTAGATTCACTTTATCAGAACAATATTTTCTCAGTATTTGTCGAAGGAGGAAAAAATTTAATTGATCAATTTATCAAGTCAGGAATTTGGGATGAACTTCGGGTTATCACTTCCGACATTACCTTTGGAAAAGGGTTAAGTTCTCCAAACATCAATTTAATAGCTTCGAGTACAATGTCCCTTGAGAATGATCAGATTTCCATTTATTATAACAACTAACTGATAGAATATACATATATATATGAATACAGAATTATTGCAGCAACTTTGTTCAATTCACGCTCCATCAGGGAATGAATCGGCAATGACCGATTTTCTTTTGGATTATATTAAAAAAAATTCTAGCCAATGGAAAGCACAACCAACTATTTACAGTGGCGATGATTTCCAAAATTGTATTGTACTTGTATTTGGAAAACCAAGAACAGCCATTTATGCTCATGTTGATAATATCGGATTCACTGTTAGATATGGGGAACAATTAATCAAGATTGGTGGGCCAAAAACTGAAACAGGTTATCAGCTTTCTGGTAAAGATTCCATTGGACCTGTGAAATGTCAATTGCAAAAAGACGACGATGGCTTGCTGAGTTATCGTTTTGATAGAGAAATAGAGCGCGGAACAGATCTCAGCTTTCAATTTAATTGGCGAGAGACCGACGACTCCGTTCAATGTTGTTACATGGATAATAGATTAGGCGTTTGGAATGCGTTAGAAGTTTGCAAAACGTTAGAAGATGGAGCAATAGTTTTTTCATGCTGGGAAGAACATGGAGGCGGAAGCGTTGCCTATCTTTCAAAATTTTTGTTTGAAAAATATAATATCAAAAAGTCATTAATAAGTGATATCACTTGGATTACCGAAGGCGTAAGACCTGGGAAAGGAGTGGTTGTGTCTATGCGCGATAGTGGAATTCCAAGGCGAAATTTTATTAATCGCATCATTGACTTAGCAAAGGAAAGTAAAATTTCTTTTCAATTGGAAGTTGAAGGATCTGGTGGAAGTGATGGGACAGAAATTCAAAAACAACCTTATCCAATTGATTGGTGTTTCATTGGAGCTGCTGAAGAAAACGTTCATTCACCAGACGAAAAAGTCAACAAAGAAGACATCCTAAGTATGGTAAAATTATATAATTTCCTTATGGAAAAATTATAAGGCACCAAGTTTATTTCGAAATTTTGAAGTGCTTAGTTAAACCGTATTTTATTGAAATGCAGTTTGCATTTTCTCAGGCATTAACATTGGTTTATTAGTTTTGGAATTAATAAAGACTAAAGTTGTCTCCGCTTTATTGAGTAAGATACCATTCTCATTGTATGTTTCATACTCAAAATGAATCCTAGTCCCAGGTTTATTTTTAACGATTGTTTTTACTGTTAAAAGGTCGTCATAAAATGCAGGCTTAAAATATTTAATGGAAAAGTCCAAGACTGGAAGAATAACACCCTCCTCTTCTAAATCTTTATAGGTAAAACCGAGATTTCGCAACAACTCTACTCTGGCCACTTCAAAATAGGTAGCATAATTTCCATAATATACGTAACCCATTTTATCCGTTTCAGCATATCGAACTCTTATTTGAATCTCATTGGTGACCATAATAATTTTTTTTTGATTGAACATACAAATCGAAACATTTTATCTAACATTGCTATCCCAATTTTTGAAATGAATGACTAAACTCATGCGACAGCTTTTCTTTCTTACTTTGATTTTTGCTTCTTGCAGAAATCAATTTTATATTGCAAAGAAAGAAACAATTCAATATAAATTTACAGATACTTCAAATGCTGCCATCGATTCTTCATTGGCAAAGGAAATAATTCCTTATCGAGAACAAATGAAGTCTCAAATGAATGAAGTATTGGTTTATAGTAATCAAAAATTAGAAAAGGGGTTACCGGAAAGTAAATTGGGAAATTTTTTAGCGGATGCATGTATGGATGCAACTAAGGCGAAAGGGATGCAAGCAGATTTTTCTTTATTCAATAATGGAGGATTAAGAAGAGGATTACCTATGGGACAAATTACCAGAGGAGACATTTTTGAATTGATGCCTTTTGAAAACGAATTAGTTATTTTAAAAGTAAATGGTGTAGATGTCAAAAAAATTTCTAACTTCATCGCTTCGAAAGGCGGAGAGCCTGTTTCAGGGCTTCGGCTAAAGATACAGGATACAGTAGCGACAGAAATCTTTATTGATAACTTGCCTCTCGACACATCAAAAACTTACCGAGTATTAACTTCAGATTATTTAGCTAATGGAGGTGATTTCTTTTCTTTTTTTCTGAACCTTCCTCGTGAAAGTGTATCATTAAAGGTTAGAGATGCCATCATCAGTTATTTGCAATCAAAAAATAAATTGAATCAATCCTTAACAGTTGAACTTGACGGAAGAATTTCCAATGACCGATAGACGAAATTTCATTAAGACAGTTGTTGGTGGACTCGCACTAGTTGGAATGGGAACATTTCCTAATGAACTATTCGCGCGTCAAGAGTTGACAAAGCTAACTATCTTGCATACCAATGATGTCCATTCAAGGATAGATCCTTTCCCAGCGAATGATCCCAAATATCCTAACATGGGTGGAGTTGCAAGAAGATCTGCTATCATCAAGAAAATAAGAAAGCAAGAAAAGAATGTATTGCTACTTGATTGCGGTGACATTTTTCAAGGTACTCCCTACTTTAATTTATACGGTGGAGAATTAGAATTTAAATTTATGAGTGAAATGGGATACGATGCATCCACTTTGGGTAACCACGATTTTGATAATGGAATTGAAGGACTCGTAAAGCAAATGCCTCACATGAATTTTCCTTTTCTAAATTCAAATTATACATTTACAAATACACTACTTGAAAATAAAATTCAGGAATACAAGGTCTTTGATAAATCAGGAATTAGAATTGGGATATTTGGAATTGGAATTGAACTTCATGGTTTAGTTGATCCAAAATTGACAGGGAATATCGTTTATAACGATCCTATCGAAAATGCAAAACGAGTTTCTTCCCACCTCAAACATGTAGAGAAATGCGATTTGATAATTTGTCTTTCTCATTTAGGTTACAAGTATAACGATGCTAAAGTTTCTGATGTAGTACTTGCAGCAGAAACTGATTACATCGATTTAATTTTAGGCGGTCATACACATACATTTCTTGATGAACCATCACGAGCTACAAACAAATCACAAAAAGAAGTTGTGATTGGACAAGTTGGATGGGCGGGAATTAAACTTGGACGAATAGATTACTACTTTGATAAGAAAAAAAGAAAAAAAGATTTGATTGCATCTACTGTAAAAATTAGTGAAAATAC
>JANLRG010000016.1:0-3062 GCA_031361545.1 Bacteroidota bacterium | reverse complement strand
TATTGAGGCTTTCCCATCTATCGTAGAATCTATATCAACGATAATTTTTTCAAAAAAACGAGAGCCGTACAACTGATTCAAGCCGCGCTTAATGTCGGCAACTGTAAAAGGTTGATTGATTTGAAGACCAAACTTCTGTTGTATCAAAATAGCAGAAGCAGCATTATCAGGATGAATCTCAAGTGATTTTAATGGAAGCATAGTTAAATCCGCTTTTAAAAGCCTTCTTTTTGGGCGTATTCCATTGGCGTGTTGCCATTCGGCTATTTTTTTCAATTGAGGTAATATAGCCCTTGCGTTGGCTTCACCACCTTCGATAATAGCGCGCACATTGTCGAAGTTTGTACTATAAAGTCCAGGCAGCTCATTATTCACCCATACATCACACAACTTTTGGTCTTCAACAGGCATATTGGCAAGAGATAATCCAATACTTTGCAAAACAATTTTTCCACCATCGCTCAATTCGTCAGGATGCAGCACTCTAAATCCTGTATAGCTGCCTATTACTTTAGTTGCGCCCATGTCAACAACTTCTTTGACAGGAAAATTACGCGACAAGCCGCCATCTACTAATAAAAAAGTATCTTTTTGAACAGGGGTGAAAAACAAAGGAATAGCCATACTGGTTCGCATGGCTTCAGCCAGCGACCCCTCAGTCAATAAGACAGATTTGCCCGTTATTATATCCGTAGCGAGACATCTAAAAGGAATGGGCAAGTTGTCAAATTGTCGAATATGTCTTGCCGCAAATGTCAAACCGATAAAATACTCTTGCAAAGCTTGACCTTCAATAAAACCTTTGGGCAATTTCAATTTACCTTTGCTTAAAGGCATTTCAAGTAAATAGCGATTGTATTCATCTTTTTCTTCAATATTAATATCCGTAAAAGGCAATTTATTGCTGAGTAATCCTGACCAATTTGTATTAAGTGCTATGGATTTGAGTTCATCACCACTATATCCAATCGAATACAGTGCGCCCATAATAGACCCCATACTTGTACCCGTGATATAATCAGGTTGAATATCTAAGGAATCCAATAACCGCAATAAGCCAATATGCGCCAAACCCTTCGCTCCGCCCCCACTTAATGCCAATCCTAACTTTGGCTCTTTATCAGCTTTTATACTTTGGGCAATACATTGAAAAGCTGTCAAAAAACTCAAAAAGAATAAAATATATCGTTTGGTTGTCATAATAAAATATGAGTTTGGTAGATAGATTTAAAAACGGTATAAAAGCCCAGTTTTAACCTGCCAAATAGGTTTATACTGAGGGGTATCCTTAAATTTAAAATCATAACTACCTTCTAAAATGCCTTGTAATTTTCCAAATATCCGATACTGAACGCCTCCGGCTGCGCGTAAAATACCCGTTTCAAAAACAGCATCGTTGCGCGTAGATGTGATATGAGTACTTTCTTTAGTCACCCGATTTGTAAACTCATAATTGAATGATTCTTCTAATTTTGACTGTCCTACAAGACTCGCACTTACATGAGGTTGCCATCTTTTACTATCGTTGAACTGATATTTTAATCCTAATGCGAATTGCCAATAAGGTTGAGTAACAGTCACATTTTGAAAATCATCGTTTGGTGTTGGCGGTGTTACAGTAGGAATATAGAGCCGTGGGTCGAGGCGATCTACTTCAAAACTGGTGTTCAATCGTTGAGCTTCACCTATCAATTGCAACCTGCGCCCAAGCAATATCCCACCTCTAAGCCCAAAATTGTAACCAGTTTGTCTTAAAATATTTGAGTTATTAATAAAAGCTGCACCCCCTACAATGCCTAATTCATAACCCTCAATTTTTATAGGATTGATAATAGGTCGCTTCTTGGCTTCTTGTTTTTCAAGTGCTTTTTCAAAAGTTTTAGCTGCTGTATCGGCATTTATACTGAGGGGGGGCATCGTTTTTTCTATGACCGCCTTTTCAGATACACTATCGGCTTGTTTTATGGGTGAAGTTACCTTTGCAAGATTAAGGCTATCATTTTGCTTATTATCAGAATTTTTTATAAGCTCGGAAGTCGGTTCTGCTGCTACTAAATGGCTCGCTGTATCTAATGGATTTAATGAGTTTACAACATTAGGGTTGTCTGTATTTTCCTTCTTATTTTCTTGTTCCTTTCCAGTATTTTCTATTGTCAATTGAGATATTTTACTATCTAAACCTTTGGCATTAGATTCAAAAATCTCTCTCCTAACTACCGTTTGATAAATAGTATCATAACGATACACCACTATTTTATGATAAATAGTATCCGATTTTTGGTTTTCCCGAAGGGAAGCCTTTGGCAGACTTTCGGATTTGGGGATAGCATCCGAAGTGCTTAATCCCGAATTTACTGAGGGGGTAACACTGCCTGTTTTGTGTTGCTGTAAAATGTGGATTTCATTCATCAAATCATCCAATTTTTTATTAGTATTGCTCAATGACAACAAAGTCCACAAGAGGCTTCCCAATAAAGCAAGCAAAGGTAAGCTACCAAACAGCAGCAACCGTCTATACCGCTTTTCAGCCAATAGGTGGTCATATTGCTTTTCTAAAACTGTCCATTTTTGTTCTGAAAATGGGAAGTCTTTTTGTTCTTTGAGTTTATCACCAAAAATGTTGTCGAAGTCTTTATCATCCATATTTTATGATTTTATTGGTTTGTGAAACCCTGTTTTGAAGTTTTTGCCGCGCTATCATCAAATTTGACCTTGCTGTACCTTCCGTAATGCCCATCATAGATGCAATTTCGCTATGCGAATGCCCCTCTACCACAGAGAGATTGAATGCTGCCCGATAAGAAGGTGGGAGTTCCCTCACCAATTCTAATATCTCGTCAGATGACATTTTAGAGAATATATTGTCGTTTATACTGAGGGGGGTCGCCATTTCTATATCGGTCGTTATGGGTTGATGCTCATATTTTTTTAAATAATTAATAGCCGAACGCACCACTATCGTATGAAACCACGTGACAAAAGGTAATTCTATATTGTACATATCAATTTTTGAAAAAACCCTTAAAAAAGCATCATTTAACATTTCTTCAGCTTCAGCTTCA
>JANLRG010000902.1:0-1142 GCA_031361545.1 Bacteroidota bacterium | reverse complement strand
GGACAGGAATATTTTGCAGGAACTCATTTCAATCCCAACGTAACGTGGTGGGATTATTCGACGGCATTTATCCAATATTTGACGCGGGTTCAATATTTAATGCAGCAAGGCACAGCCGTAGCAGATGTCTTATATTACTACGGCGACCATATTCCAAATCTCGGACGCTACAAAGAAGATGACCCCGCAGGTGCATTGCCCGATTACGATTACGATATTACCAATGAAGACCGCCTGTTGGATTTAACTGTTAAAAATGGTAAAATTATGCTGCCACATGGCGTTTCATACCGTGTTTTGGTTTTACCCAACCATAAAATCCTCTCATTAGCCGCTTTAAAAAAAGTGCAGAGCCTTGTTACTGAGGGGGCAACAGTTATTGGTTTAAAACCTTATTCAACGGCAAGTTTAGTCGGCTTTCCACAAGCTGAACAAGAGCGAGAGGCTATCAATGCTCAACTCTGGGGCAATGCTGAAACAGCAAAAGGTGAGCAAAAAGTAGGCAAAGGGCGCATGATTTGGGGTAAAACAGCTAAAGAAGTCTTAAATACTGTTGAGGAACGAAATCCCGATACAGTCAGGAAGGGGGTACAACCTGATTGTGTTTTTTTAGAAAAATATCCAAACACCTCTTATGATTATTTGCACCGTGAATTGCCCGATGCAGATTATTATTTTATCAGCAGTCAAAATAGAGAAGCCACAACGGTAACAGCCGCTTTCAGAATAACCAATAAACAGCCTGAACTTTGGGATGCCGTTACAGGTGAAATACGTCCTGCTACTGCCTTTTATCAAAAAAATGGGCAGATGTTTGTGCCTTTATCTTTCAATCCTTATGGTTCAATATTCGTTATTTTTAGAGAAACAATCAGCGAAGTTAGTATGCTATTAAGATCTAAAATTCCAAGCCTGAATTTACCTACCCCCTCAGTACCACAAGTAAATTATATCAATTTTATAGCACTTGATAGCCTAAAAGGCACTTGGACTGTTACATTTGACCCTAAATGGGGCGGCTCAACCATCAAAATGGATAAACTTATTAGTTGGACAGAACACCCTAATGAGGGCATTAAATATTATTCAGGCTTGGAATTTTAGATCTTAATAGCATACTAACTTCGCTGATTGTTTCTCTA
>JANLRG010000844.1:0-5340 GCA_031361545.1 Bacteroidota bacterium | reverse complement strand
CACGCTTGCGAATTTCAAGGTCTAACCAAAGAAAGTTTAATCGGAAAAAACATCTCAGAGTTAATTCCTGAATCTGAACATATCAATGTAAAGGCAGAGTTCAAAAGACTTTTCAAAGAAGAAACTTCTATTCATAAAAGTAAAGCCTGGAAAAGTTCTGGAGAAATAAAAAATATAGAAATTAAAGCTGTTAAAATAATCTATAAGAATCTTCCCGCTCTCCTATTGAATGTTCGGGTTCTCAACTAAATTCTTTACCAAGAAAAAAGCCTCTCAAAGATTGAGAGGCTTTTTTGTGATCCCGCTGGGATTCGAACCCAGGGCCCATACATTAAAAGTGTATTGCTCTACCAACTGAGCTACGGAATCAATGCTTATCTATTAAATCGGCTGCAAAAATAGTATTTCCTATCACAAATTCACCCTTTGTTGAAAAAAAAACGAAAAAAAAATGCATTTTTCTCAATTAAATTCCTGTTTTTATCGTTAGAACTTGTAAATCACTTATAATGAATAACAAAGAATATTAAGTTATTTATTTGCCTTTTACTCTACCTATGGAAATTAAGAAAGCTATAAATGATTACACGATTGAGTTGTGCTTTGAAGCACTGCAGGAATTACGGCCCCATATCCAGAAGTCAAACTATTTAGCTTTAATCAACGGAATGATTGCCAGAGGTTATCAATTAATTTATGTAGAACATGAAAATACTGCCGTTGCAATAGCAGGATTTCGTTACTCTGAACATTTATTGTGGGGCAAAATAATTTACATTGATGATCTGTCCACCTTACCCAAATATAGAGGAATGGGTTATGCTTCGTTATTGATTGACTACATTACCTCTATCGCCAAAAAAGAATCTCTCAATGCTGTTCATTTGGATTCAGGAGTAAATTCTGGTAGGTTCGATGCACATCGACTCTATCTCAATAAGGGATTTAATATTTCCTCTCTTCATTTTGCCCTTGATTTAAAAACAAATAAGTGACATTAAACCTTCTGTGAAAAAACAAAGTCTTACCCAGCAAATACCAAACAATAAATAACATAAAAATGAAATCTAAAAAAAGTATTGCCTCCCTTTTGGTAGTTGTATCTACTCTCCTCTTCCTTTCTGTTAATACTGGATGTAAAAAAGATAAAGATGGAACAGAAGACGATTTTCAAACTACAGCTGCTGATATTGGTCAGTCTGAAAGTATTGCTCAAGACGTCGATAATATGACCTCTCAGGTAACAAGGACGGGAACTTTTTCACCTTCTAATTGCCCTGATCCAAACAACGATCAATTCTCTTTACATTCTTGTGCAACAGTTACAAATGATTCTATCAATCACGTTCTGACTTTTGATTTTCACGCTGGTTGCACTGGCCCTGACGGAAAAACGAGAGCGGGGAAAGTTATTGTAAATTACACTGGCGGTGGTTACTTTGATCCAGGTGCAAGTTGGGTAGTAACTTTTGATAGCTTCTATGTAAATTCTCGTCACGTTGAAGGCACTCGATCAGTTATTAATAATGGATTCAATACTAGTGGAAACTTGACTTGGTCGATTACAGCTACTAATATGAAAATAACTCGACCTGATGGTTCATGGAGAACTTGGAATGCCACAAAGACTCGTGAAATGGTTGCAGGTTATGGTGACTCAACATGGGTGAATGATGTTTACTTAATAAATGGTACTTCAACTGGTTCAAATAGTAATGGCGAATCAGTTACCTGTGTACAGACAAATTTACGTCGCGATCATTCTTGTCATTGGATCACAAGTGGAACAATTACGATTACCCCCACTTCGCGTCCTGTAAGAACAATAGATTTTGGAAATGGAAATTGTGATGACGTTGCTACTGTAACAAAAAATGGAATTACTAAAACAATTACTCTTCGACCTTAATCAAAGTATATATTATCGCACACAATAATAAAAGCGGCTGTAGGTTTCTCTACAGCCGCTTTTTTTATAAATCAATTGTTCCTTCTAATTTAAGTTAGGATCTTCCGGAAAATCATTTAAGATTCCGTAGACATGTCCCATTCTTTGTAAAACATTTCCCCACATCACTGTCGGCTCTTCAATCAAAATTTCATAAGGATCTGCTTGTGTTATCCACCAGTGATCTATCTTCAATTCCTCTTGTAAATCTTTTTTATGCCAAGCAGAATATCCAGCTAAAAATTTAATTTGATCTGGTTCAATCTGATCTGCCTCAATCATCGTCTTCAATTGTTGATAATCTCCACCCCAAAAAAGCCCATCCGAAATCTTATGGGATCCAGCCAAATTTTCAATTGAATGTACATAGTAAATGGAATCTAATTTAATAGAGCCACCCCAATAGATGTATGCATCAAAATTCGGAAAGTCATCCAACGCTTCACAAACTTTTAGTTGAGTCGGCTTATTAATAATAAATCCTATCGAACCTTTGCCAGTATGCTGCGAAATCAAAACTACTGAACGCTTAAAAGTAGGTTCAGGATTGAATGGCTCTGAAATTAACAAAGCTCCAACAAACGGTTTTGGTAAGGCTGATTTTTTCTTCATACCATGAAAGGATCGTCTCATTTTTAACCTTCATTTAAGAAATATGTTTCTTTTACTTTACGCTATTTCTTTCGCGTTGAAAGGAGTTAAAAAACTACCTGTTTACAACTATTTTTTTATTAATCAATGATTTATCATCGAAAATAGTTAATAAATAAAGGCCAGATGTTACATCTTTTTCAATATCAATTGCAATGTAATTAGCCCCTAACTCTACTTTTTTAACTTCAGAGCGATAACAAACCCGCCCTGTTAGATCTGTCAATGTAAAATGGATTTCACTGCTCTCGTGCGCCTCCATTTGAATAAAGATGCGGCCAGTTGTTGGATTTGGAAATACTCGAACATCTTCACTTTTTATTTCTTCAGAAATAGAAGAAGTTGGTCCAATTTGCAAAGTTAATTCAACCGGTAAATGATCTGATGAATAATATAACGCGTCCGCTACAGATACTGGGACGGCAGTATTCACATTGTTGTTGATTGACTGATTAAAATGATTGCCGTCATTTCCCACTGCATTATAAGTTCCCTGAAGAAAATAAACTCCTCGCGGCTGTTGAATTGCATTGGAAAATAATATCATGTCGAATCGATCATTTAATCCAGCAGTAGCTCCACCACCAAAAGCTGTTAATCTGGTTGATTGTGTGTGATAAGGAGAATATGGACGATAGTTCCATCCTCCGGGCATATTCAATGGGTCAAGGAAATTTCCATCATCACTCGCATTGTCTTGGAGCAAATCGCTATACGCAGGTTCTAAGGAAGTGTAGATATTGAAGTCACCCATAACCATAAAGTTTGTTCCGGTGGTGAAGGCGTTGGTTACATTTCTTAACAAAGCAACTTCTGCCGCTCGATTGGTTTCGAATCCTTGACTGGCTTTTAAGTGCACTGCAAAAATATGGATTGTATCTCCTGTGGGAATGAATTGCAACGTAAAATGACTAATGTCACGCAAAGCTGTATGAATAGGAATAGTACTGATAAAACGGAAAAGTGAATCTCTAAAATAAATGGAATTATCTGAGTCATAACCATTGATAAATGTTCCTTGTTCATAATGATACATTCCTGTATTCAGCACATTATTTAAAATCCATGTTGCTCCAGTCGAACTTGTATTTTCCATGGTCACCATTATGTCAGGCTGAACATAGTTAACTACCGTACGATAATAGGGACAACGGATAGTCGAATCTGAAGTAGGAGTAGAATTGGGAAAGTTCAGTAAATTCCAAGACATAATCTTGACATTGTAATTTACTTGAGCACTTGTTAAACTAACAATAAAAAAGAAGAGGAATGTAAATATCGTTCCTCTTTTAAAATAGTTGATCATCTTTTATTTTTCTGACATTTTCATTTTAGAAAACGTATCATTATTTATTGCCTCTATCGCTTTTTGTAATGCATCATTTAAATCATTCGACACTTCAAAAAATGCATCTGTATCCCAAAGATTTCTTGCTACCAAAGCTTTCAAATCTATCTTCAAAATCCTTTCGCTTCTTTTCAAACCAACACTATCTTTTTTAACTCCTGCCTTTTCGCCAGCAGCAATAAACTCATTGAAGAAATCAGGTGCTACAATAAAATCTTTTTTGAAGACTTCAATGTTAGGATATTTTTTCAATAATTCATTCCTATGATTATCAGTATAAGATAAAGTGAAATCACCCAAAACATTTTTACGACGGATATCAGTGAAATAGGTACTGTTTTCTGTTGTATCTAATGGAACAAATATATCAGGCATAATACCACCACCACCTTTTACGATTCTCTTTGAATTGGTATAATAGTTCGTGCTATCTGCAAATTTAATTGAATCAACATTAAATAATTCTCCATTTTTTAATCGATTAGAAAAATCCATTTCATACTCATCATCTTCTCCCAATTTATAAGGTTTTTGAATGCATCTTCCGGATGGTGTATAATAATGAGCCACCGTTAATCGAATTGCAGAACCATCAGGCAGCTGAAATGGTTTTTGAACTAAACCTTTTCCGAACGAACGTCGACCAATAATTAATCCTCTATCCCAATCTTGAATTGCTCCTGAAACAATTTCACTAGCAGAAGCAGAAGATTCATTCACAAGGATTGCTAATTTTCCTTTCTCCCAACCGCCAATAACAGATGAAGTATAATCTTCGGGTGGCGATGTTCTTCCTCTAGTAAACACAATTTTTTTACCCTCGGCTAAAAATTCGTCGGCTAGTTCAACTGCTCGATTCAAGTAGCCACCACCATTATCTTGCAGATCTAAAATCAAACTTTTTAATCCTTGCGCTTTCAATTTTTTTAGAGCCTCCTTAAATTCATCTACAGTAGAATCTGCAAAGCGTGAAAGTTTGATATAACCAATTCCAGGAGCTACCATATAAGAAGCGTCCATACTAAAAATTGGAATATTATCTCGTGTAATCGTATAGTCAACCAAATCCGGATTGTCTCTTCTAAAAATCGCAACAGTAACTTTTGTTCCTTTGTTTCCACGAAGTTTTTTCAGAACATCGTTGTTCGTAATTTTAATACCTGCTACTACTACTCCATCAATTTTTACTATTCGATCGCCAGCTCTAATTCCAAGCTTCTCAGAAGGGCCGCCTGGAATTGGCTGCGTCACCATAATTGTATCTTCATGAATATTAAATTGAATTCCGACTCCTTCAAATTTACCAACCAAAGGCTCATTCATTTCACGCATTTCTTCTACCGGAATATAAACCGAATGAGGATCCAACTCTTTCACCATTGCTTTGATGGCT
>JANLRG010000795.1:0-1788 GCA_031361545.1 Bacteroidota bacterium | reverse complement strand
TAATAATTGAAATTTTGAAGCCAAATAAAATTTTGAATTTAGCTCAACTTGCAGCAAGTTTGAAACTTGCTGCAAGTTATTTGACAAAAAAACAAATAAAATTTTGGACTAACTTAGTCAGAATACTTATTACACAACCCCAACGAGCGACCCCGTTTTTCAGGGGTAAATTTGTGGGTTAGTTTGGGAGAAATAGGGGGCGAGCGAGGCAATTCAACCTAATTGAACAAGGATAGCCCTAATTTGAGGCAAAAGTTGTGGAATATCCATTACGGCTGTTTCCCAAACGGTGTCAGGATTGACATCAAAATAGTCGTGAATGAGTTTATCACGCATTCCTGCAATAGCTTTCCACGGGATATTAGGGAATTTTAATCGCAAGGGCTGGCTCAATCGCTTGGTGGCTTCGCCTATAATTTCAATTTTGCGAATTATGGCATCTTGTTTTTCTTCATCTGCCATAAATTGTGCCTGTGTCGTATTGCTCAAATATACGCTAATTTTGTGCATCGACTCACAAATGTGTTCAAGATATATACGGTCGTCTTTCATTCAGAATAGATAATGATTAAGTCATTTTGGATATAGTCACGTAAGCGTTGATTGCGAATGCCTTGCTCTGTGACTAAATCAACAGGAATTCCGAGTGTTTCAGATAGTTGTTGTTCAAGCATCACTAATTTTAAAAGACTTATGCGTCCCTTCAAACGGATTAAAATATCTAAGTCACTCCCTTTTTTTTGCTGATTACGGGAGTACGACCCAAAAATACCAATTATTTCGGGGGCATAGGGCAAAAGTGCCTGCACAATATACTCTTTTGTCTTATCTGAAAGCTGCATGACTTGATTTATTATTACAGCAAAGTTACGCTGTTTTTTTCAGATATTCGATTCACCCAATATCATTTTTTCCAACTCCCGTTTTACCAATGCTGCTATTGCCACCGCTTCCCCGATAGTACCGCATATCATTCAAATAACTCACGATTTTCAATCAAAGAACGGGATGGCTCGTCAATGGGTGTGTCACCTTTTATGGTGTATCAAGCAAGTCTTTGACTTTAAAGTTCTAACTCTTTGATAATCAAATAATTAGAAAGGCAATAGGTTCAATATTTAAGAAAAAAAGTTAAAGATACTGAGGGGTCAGGAGACCTCAAAATAGGCATCCGCAGTCGGAGATTGCGAACGAGCGACCCCGTTTTTCAGGGGTAAATTTGTGGGTTTGTTTGGGAGAGATAGGGGGCGAGCAGGTAAATTTGTGGGTTAGTTTGGGAGAGATAAGGTGCGAGCAGGCGAAAAGCTTATTGTTTATCATCCGAAACTTTCTTGAAATCGGTCTTATTATATTTTATTCTCAATGTGTTCTACATACTCGATACTTACATTAAATATTGTAGCTATTTGAGATTTATCCAAAATTTTTAACTGCAAAGCATTGATTATACCGTCTTCTTTAACCTTCTTTTCAGTTTCTACTTTAGCAGTATTTTCTATTAATGCAACAGTCGCTTTTCTCATTTCCTGTTCTTTAGCATCTGCAATTTGTTCGGAAGTAAGGTTATCGAGTTCTGCCAATCGAGCGGCTTTCACAATGGCTGGTTTATTCAAATTAATTTGAGGGTCATTAGGGTTTTTCATAGATTCAATAATCAAATCTAACCAATCTCTAATATCAGTATGAGTATTTTCTTAAACATTTGTTGTATTTAGTATAACCTTTTTATGATTATACATTTCTCTAATTTCTCCACCTTATGTACGAGGGTTATTATCTGTTACTTAT
>JANLRG010000741.1:0-10992 GCA_031361545.1 Bacteroidota bacterium | reverse complement strand
AATTGATTACCAAATTATTTTTGACTAAAATTTTTTATACAACTTTAATGTCAGAACAAATTTTAATGTATTATTTATTAAAAATACTGATCCATCACAAATATTTAATGCCATCTATGGAAACGACTCTTATTTTAATCTGAGAAATTCAAATGCAACTCAAATCGACTATTCGTCATTCAGTTCAATGCAACTTATTATTTTGAACGAATTATCATCACTAAGTTCTGGATTAATACAAGAGTTAAATAAATATATAAAGAAAGGTGGAGTTGTATTTTTGATTCCAACTTCAGAAGGAAATATTCTTTCATACAACGATTTTCTTAGCCAAAATAAAATGGAAAATTACGGTCAGAAAATTTCTATGAATGAAAAAGTTACTGCCATTGAAACCAACCATTCTATTTTTAAAGGTGTGTTTGAAAAAGGAAAGTCATTGCCATCGAATCCCGACCTTCCGATTGTTAATAGTTACTTTCAAATTGGCAGAAACACGAGTAGCGGGTCAGATGTCATAATGAAGTTAGCCAGCGGTAATCCATTTCTGCTTTCTGGACATTCAGGAAAAGGAGAAATTTATTTATTAGCGAATTCCTTGCAAACTGATGATGGTAATTTCTCTCGACATGCTCTTTTCGTCCCCATCTTTCTGCGTGCTGCATTAAAAGGATCTTCTGAAATTAGTAATCCATTGGTGATTGGTAAAAATCACGACATTGTTATTAACGATACGCTCGTTTCAACTGACAATGTTTTTCACATGACTAATAAAAAAGATAATTTCGACATAATTCCTGAAAGCAAAATTCTGAATAATGAAACAATCTTATCGGTACATGACCAGTTAGTAAAAGCAGAAAACTATGATTTGTCGGCAGGTAATAATTTAATTTCTGTCGTCTCTTTTAACTACGACAGAAAAGAATCTGACTTATCAGTTTATAGTCCATCACAACTGGAAGAACAAATTGCAAAATATCCCAATAGCAAAATCAATGTTATTGAATCTGAGGGCAAAGATCTTTCACATAGTATTTCGCAGTTGAGTGAAGGAAAACGATTGTGGAAATATTGCATTATTATTACTTTGCTCTTTCTGGCAGTTGAAGTTCTTTTAATTCGATTTTTCAAGAAACAAAAATAATCATTTGCACTATGAAAATTATACTTCAAAATGTAACGGTTTTATCACCTGGAAGTAAGCATCACATGAAGGTAAAAGATATCCTAATTGATGATCATAATATTCAAAAAGTAGCAGATACCGGAACACTTTCTGAAAAGTGTGATGAATTAATCTCTGGCAATAATTTATTTGTTAGTTCAGGATGGATGGACCTTCATGCAAATTTTAGGGAACCAGGGAACGAATTTTCAGAAGGATTAATTAATGGCTGTAAGGCGGCAGCCAATGGCGGATTTACAAACATAGTATTGATGCCTTCCACAAAACCTGTGATTGACAACAGACCAAGTATTGAATTTGTAATCAATAAAACTAAAGAAACACCTGTCAATGTCCACCCTTGCGGCTCTCTTTCTATGAATATGAATGGAACCGATTTGGCGGAAATGTATGACATGTTTCAAGCCGGAGCAAAAGTTTTTACAGACGACAAACAACCTATCAAAGACGCAGGACTATTGATCCGTTCACTTCAGTACTCAAACAATTTTGGTGGTAGAATTTTTGTTTTTGCCGAAGACAAAACAATCTCAAATAACAATCAAGTTAATGAAGGGATTTCTGCTACTTCTTCTGGTCTAAAAGGTCAACCCAATTTGGCAGAAGAAGTTATGGTCAATAGAGATTTGTTCATTGCTGAATATTGCCATAGTCCAATTCATTTTTCAACTATTTCAACTGAAGGAAGTGTAAAATTAATTCGTGAAGCTAAAGCTAAAGGAATGAAAGTGACATGCGATGTTTCAGTCATGCATCTTTCTTTTAATGATTCGATGATTGAAGAATTCGATTCCAACTTTAAAATAAAGCCGCCGCTTCGAAGTGAGAAAGATAGAATTGCTATGTTAGAAGGCTTAAAAGATGGAACGATAGATTGTATTACTTCAGACCATGAGCCAGAACCTTCGGAAAATAAGATGAAAGAATTTGAATTGGCTTCTTTCGGTGTTTCAACGATTGATACTGCATTTTCAGCAGCGAGGAAAGCAACAGAAAATTATTTAAGCTTACCTGAACTGGTAGCAAAATTTACGATTCATCCGAGATGTATTTTAGGACTAAAAAATTCATTAATTGAAGAAGGTCAAATTGCAGACATAACAATTTTCGAAGGAAATTCTAAATGGCTGGTGAAAGAATCTGAAATTATATCGAAGTCAAAGAGTAATCCTTTTATTGGGAAAGAACTATTAGGTAAGGTTAAAGCAATCTATAATAAAGGAATTTTTCAAATTTCAAAAAGTGAAGATAAATGACAAAGGTTCTACTTGTATGTCTCGGAAATATTTGTCGATCACCAATGGCAGAAGGAATTTTACGCGACCTAACAAAGAAAAATAATATTGAAATAGAAATTGACTCAGCAGGAACTGGAAATTCTCTTATTGGCCAAGCTCCTGACCCTCGCTCCATTTCAACTGCTCAGCAATTTGGAATAGATATTTCACACTTGCGAGCTCGACAATTTACTGTACTAGACTTCAAAATTTTTGACATCATCTATGTTATGGATCATTCCAATCAAGCTGATGTTCTTAACTTATCACGAAGCTCAGAAGACGAAAAAAAAGTTCATCTCTTTTTAGATCTCCTACCAAATAATAAATCAAAAGATGTTCCAGATCCTTGGTTTGAAAATCTCGAAAGTTTCAAAACCGTTTTTCATTTATTGTATTCAGCAAGTGAAAATTTTGTAGCTCAATATAATTCTTTAAAAAAATGACAAGTGTCGTTTATTTAATTCCAACATTTCTATCGGATGAAATGACTGATGTCCTGACAGCTTCTTCACTAAAAATTGTCCATGCTATCGATGAGTTTGTAGTCGAAAATGAAAAAAGTGCCCGCTCATTTTTAAAGAAAATTGGATCACCTATTGCACAGGCCAATTTCATCTTTCATGAATTGAATGAACACAGCGATGCAAAATCTATTCAGTCGCTTTCCTCTCTTTTTAAAAAGAAGAAATCAATTGGAGTGCTGAGCGAAGCTGGTTGTCCTGCCGTAGCAGATCCGGGAAGTGAGTTCGTTAGATTAGCTCATGAAAATAATATTAAAGTTGTCCCTTTGATTGGACCATCCTCCATGTTATTGGCTTTGATGGCCAGTGGAATGAATGGTCAATCTTTTTGCTTTCATGGTTATTTACCTAGGGAAAGTCATCAACGAAAGTTGAAATTTAAAGAGTTAGAAAAAGATGCGCTTAAGAAAAATCAGACACAATTATTTATTGAAACTCCCTATCGTAATCAGCAAGTTTTGGAAGATTTACTTTCAACTTTAAATGACTCTACCAGATTATGTATTGCTTTCGAGCTTACTTCGAAAGACGAAGTCATACGGACATTAACGATTGAAAAATGGAGAAGAACAAATATTGAATTTCACAAAAAACCTGCGGTGTTTTTAATCGGAAAATAATTTTTTACAATTTTTTAAAAGTCAGATATTCTTGAAATTGTCCCTCACCGTCGTGAAGCTCAAGTTTATTTGGAGTAGATGTTAAAACATGCCATCTTTTGCAAATCATGTTTAAAGGATAAACATAACCTAATGCAATTCGAAATTCATTTTCTCCATGGTCATCAATTTCAGCATACCACGAACCGACTGTAGTTCCTGAAGCTCGAGCAGCAGTAAGTTCACCATTGGTATTAAAAACAAAAGAATAGTCTGCAAAATCAGCGGTCTGATCTATCCCAGAATCACTCATTAGTATGATAGCCCAAGTTCCTGTTGTTACAACATTCACTACTGTAGAAGTAGTTGTTGTAGCCGGATGTTCCTTTTTGCAACCAAATGACAAAGTCGCAATCAATGGTATTAAAACAACATAAAAAACAAATCGCAAAAAGTTGTTCATTTTAAAATTATATTATTCAAATATAGCAGAAACATTTAATCTGCCTAAATGAAAACCTCCCAGTGGGGAAAAGGTACAATTGAAGCGGCATTTCAACCGTTTGAATTAATATAAAGTTCTTGAAACTAGTTCCCACTCACTGCAGGGACATCTTCCACAGACAAAATAGTAATGTCAAACACCAATGGAGTATTCGGGGGTACAATATAGGTTCCATCTTTACTATTTCGAATTCCTTCTTTTCCATAGGCCAAAATAGATGGTACAATAAGTTGCACCTTGTCCCCTGCATTCAGATTTTTCATTGCTAATTCCCAACCTTTAATTACATGATGAGCACCAGAAAGGAAGTGATAATCTCTCCCAACTTTTTTTGTGCCATCAAAAACTTTTCCATCTAAAAATCTCCCTTCATATTGTACCGTAATAACTTTACCACTATCAACAGTCTCTCCTTTACCTTTCTCCTTAATTATTAAAACATAACCGCTACTGTCGGGTTTTTCTTTAATTCCATTATCATACAAATACTTATTCAATATTTTTTCTTCATTTTTCTCCTCTGTGCTCTGAATAATTTCTTGCTCTACTTCTGCATCTTGAGGTGACTGAATATTTAAAATTTTTATTTCAAACTTCAAATATGATTGAGGAGTAAAAGCCGTTTCTCTTTGTGGAACATGTTCATGCAATGAAAGATTATTATACAAGTAATTATACAATGAATCAGCCGGAACAAAAAAAGTCGCGCTATCATTGATAGATAAATTAGTGATGCCATCTTCAAAACTTCCTAAGAATGGTATTCTGTCAAGTTCAAAACGAAGCGGCACTTTTGCCTTTCTGGAATCATAGATTATAGAATCTTTATCGTTTCGATAAACCATTTCTATAGTGACATAATCGCCCTTTTTTACTTTCTGGTTCTTGGACTCAGTATATAAAATATAACGAAAACCAGAAGTCGTTTTCAATTCTTTTCCCCGCTTTGTGGAACAACCAAAAATTGTAATAACAGCTAATCCAATCAGTAAATATTTTTTCATTTCTCAATTTTAATTAATTCAACATCCATGAACAAAGCTGCTCCTGGTGGAATTTTGTTTCCATCTCCACTCAAACCATAAGCTAAGTGCATTGGAAGTACAAGCTGAGCTTTCTCACCTTGAGACATCAGCATTAAACCTTCTTCCATACCTCTTGCTTCTTGTCCTTCAGATAATCGAAAACTAATCAAGCCTGTAGAATCTGAACTATAACACATTGTACCGTCTAACAGATAAACTTTGTAAGCAACAGTAACTAGGTTGTGAGCAACTGGATTCAAAACTTCTTTGACACTTACATATTTTTGTATTCGCAACCCTGTACCTGTTCTTTCAACTTTGAATTGATGTCTGTTTACAAATTCGTCTATTTGTTGCGACTCCTTTTGTACACGCAGTTTATTAGCATTGGTTAAATGCTCATTGATTTCTTGATCTGTCATGTGGTTAGTGGTTGCCGTTTGGTTTTTACAAGACGACAGAACAAACACGAACAAAATCAAAAATGGAAATTTATTTTTTATAATTATTTTCATTTTAACAAATCACTTTTACAAATAGGGAGTAAATCAATAAATTTTTTCACTGTTTCATTTAATGGCAAGTCTGACCTCCCACCCGATGCATTCTTATGTCCCCCACCATTAAAATATTTTCCTGAAAATTCTTTCACTGAAAAATCTCCTTTCGAACGAAAAGAAATTTTTATAATATCTAAACTTTCTGAAAAGAATGCTGCTAACCGAATACCATTAATGCTCAAAGCATAGTTGACCAATCCTTCAGTATCTCCACTTTTAAAATTAAACATTTCCAATTCTGCAATGGACAATGCGATATAAGCTGTATTAAACTCTGGGAGAACAATCAATTTATCTTTCAGTGTATATCCTAAAAGTCGCAATCTGTTTTCAGTACTCACATCGTAAATTCGTTCGTGAATTTTATAATTTTCTGCTCCTGCTTCCATCAGTTCAGCAATGATACGGTGAACTTCAGCGCGCATCGATTGGTAACGAAATGAATTTGTGTCGGTCATAATTCCACAATACAAACATTCAGCAATGTCCTTCGTAAGCTTTGCTTTGTCGCCCATGGCAACGATAAATCTGTAAACCAATTCACAAGTTGAACAAGCTTCAGTAAATGAAAAGGCAATGTCATAGACTTTTTCAGGGTCGAGATGATGGTCTATCAAAACTTTTTTTGCAGAAGAATTCCGCAAAACAGATTCCATTTTTTCTACGCGATTTAAGAAATTAAAATCTAAGCAAAAGATTAAATCGGCAGTCGAAATTAATTCTGTTGCGGTATTTTTTGCGTTCTCAAAATTGATGACCAAATCATTATTCGGCAGCCAATTTAAAAACTCAGGATATTCACTAGGAGTTACAACATATACATCGCAACCTCTTTGCTTTAAATAGGAATACAATCCAAGCGAAGAGCCCATTGCATCACCGTCTGGTTTATGATGCGTGGTGATGACAATCTTTTTAGAGTTTTTAATTAGTACATCAACAGAGGTAATATCTTTATCAGAAAACTTCATTACTTTTTATCTGGTTATTAATCAATTTTCTCAAATCTTTTCACACAGCTACCCTTTGAACTTTCAATTCTAACGAAATAAATTCCTGATTTCAAATCTCTGATAGAAACTTGAGCATGCTTTCCAATCATTTTAATTTCTTTGATATTTCTACCAAGCAAGTCTATAATATTAACTTTGGGATTGGAGATTTCTTCTGAAACCAATAAAGATATTTCAGAGCTTGAAGGATTGGGATATAAATGTACGGCGTTATTCTGATCAATGTCATCTGTTGAAACTGAACCACAATTTGCTAAAGTTCCAAAAGCATCTGCCTTTCCATATCCCCATGCATTATTTGGAACTGGCCCCCATGTTAAAGTATCGTGGTAAGCACAATTTAAAATTGCACTCTTGACATCAGACCAAGATGCAGTCGGATTTTTTTGTAGGTATAAGGCTGCAATTCCTGCTACAACTGGTGCACTCGCTGAAGTACCTCCTCCTGTTTGATGAAAACCTCCTGGTGCTACTTTGTACGGTTGCGCTGCAATGAGTCCAGGCATCGTCGTTAACACGCCATCAGAAATAATATGGTGACCAGGTGCGGTGATCTCAGGTTTAATCCGATTATCACGTGTTGGTCCACGACTACTATTTTCAGCCAAGGCTCTGGGTTTATCTGTTGGGGTAATTTGAAGGGTATTGTTGTAATCGATATGTCTGTCAGTATTATAATAATTCCCTACGGTAATTACATTATCTAAACATGCCATTCCACTAACGATCGATTGTGTTGTATCTGGAGCCCAGTAATGAGACATATCTGGAAAGCTTGCAATAGTAGGTAAATTCTGCCAAGCCCAATCGAATGTCCAGGAGTCGAAATGACCAGCACCAGTAGTAATGAATCTCCAGTTGTACGTTGTCGAATCTGGCACAACATAGACTTCTAATTGGTAAACACCGCCATTTAAAGAAGTGTACATCTGAACGATCCCTAATCTTTTTCCATTTACGATTAAGTTTCTATTTACCACTGTGTTTATTGTAGGTGCAACTGGAAAGAAAGAAGTCCGACCGCGGTAATCAAAATAAGGCGATACCTTATCTGCACCGACTGCAAATTGGATAGAATTGAATTGTGCTGTATCAGCAAAAATCTGAGCATAAGCTCCAGGTATTGACGCATTGTATTTCAACCAAGTGAATGTAGTGTCGCCCACTATAGATGTTCGACCTACGTGAAAAGGATAATTGATTCCAACATTTCCTGCTGCAGCAACTATCACTCTACCATTTTGCTGATCAATTAGACTACTTATGTACTGCGATTCCAAATCTTGTCCATCATGCGAACCATAGTAATCGCCCAAGCTTGCATTGATAACGCAAGGTTTATTAAGTGCAAGAGCTTTAGTAAAAATATAATCTACTGCATGAGAAAGGCGAGGGACAGCATCTTGAGCATTGAAATCATAGCCTACAATAATCAAGTCAGAAGCAGGAGCTACACCTTGAAAATGTCCAACTGCTAAGCCATTTGATGCTGCTATTCCGGTTACATAAGTTCCGTGTCCATATTGATCCTCTCCGGTGTGAGCAACAGCATCACCGGCAATAATATCTGCTTGCGACCATTCTTGTCCGTATCCATAAGGCTGCGGCGTATTTCCTGCAACTGGTTTTGTCATATCCCATAACCATTTTATTCGTGTCATACCCGAACTATCTTTAAAATCGGGATGATTGATATCTATTCCAGAATCTATAATCCCCATAATTACTCCAGTCCCATTATAACTTTGTGTCAATGGTGAATTACCTGCATGTACTTCATCTACGTGTGTCAACATTCTCATTGTGTCATTCATCGTTTGCATGTGATGAATGTTAGATTCAATGACTTTGACATAGGGTTGCATTAACAACTCAGATATATCGGACAGATTCATTTTTGCAGAAACAATTTTACCAGAGACACCAATAACTTTCCCTTTTTTGGAATTGATAAAATCGACAATTGATTTTGAGTCTCCTTTTATTAAAATATCTGTTGGAGTAGATTTATTTCTGGAGGAAGAATTTAATTTCTCCTTCAAGAAAAGATTAACAGATGCTTGACCAAAAACAAATGTTCTTGATAAGATTAAAAAGAAAAAAAAGAATGTTGTTCTTTTCATTTTAGGTGCGATTTATTTTTTTGCTAATTAATTTAGACTTGAATTCTATCAATCATTATTGGATCACTAACTATTTTTCAAAGATGGTATTACTTTTATCTTCAAATGACATCACATCAGACAACTTATTCATGAAACAATGTGGATAAGCAGGCCTTTTTACTTTTTGTTTTCCTCTAGGTCGAGAAAAATTCAAATTTCACCTCTTTTAATGGCAATATTTGTTGATGTTAAACTTTTTAAAAACATTAGGACATGTGCTGCCAATTACTAAATTTGTTAACACATAATTAGTAGTAAGGTTGCAGCTACATAAAATAAAATGCAACAATTTCCCCATCAAAGTCCATCTGCCCACTTGGATTTGAACAACAACAGTAAGCCAATGAAAAGCTCTGTCTTTCAATATCCGTACGAGAAAGTTCTTCGAAAATCCAAAGGTGTTCTTGCCAAATTAGGATTGAAAATTACCGATTTTGATTCTAAGAAAGGCCGCATCATTGCTACCACTACTTTTTCATTTACCAGACCAAAGGTAACGGTTAATCTTGTTGTTGAGGAGATGGAAAATCACAATACAAAAGTTTCTATTTCTGGATTACAAATCAGTCGTCATTTTTTTCAAAAAAACAATGATGCTGAGTTGCGAGAAAATGAAATCTTGGATACTTTATCGAGTGAAATCTAGAGACTAATCGAGGTCACCTCTTACTTTCTATTTATTACTTACTTTTTCGTTGATATTGTGTATTTTTGAAAAATATGCTTTCTCAAAAACAGCTTTTCATACAGCATCTCGCGCAAACAAGCCCTACTCCTCCTTCTTTAGAAATTGATCGTGCAGAAGGGGTTTTTTTATACGACAAAACAGGAAAGAAATTCTTGGATTTAATTAGTGGCATTGCTGTTTCTAGTTTAGGACATGGGCATCCTGAAATAAAGCAAGCTGCCAAAGATCAAATAGATCGGCACATGCATTTGATGGTCTATGGCGAATTTGTTATTTCACCTCAAGTAAATTTAGCTAAACAAATTACAGATCTATTACCTGATGAACTATCGACGGTTTACTTTACCAATAGCGGTACTGAAGCAACAGAAGGCGCGATGAAATTGGCAAAAAGATTTAGTGGGAGAAATAACTTTGTTTCTTTTAGAAATAGTTACCACGGTAGTTCACAAGGAGCATTGAGTTTAGGAGGAAACGAATGGCTGAAGAATGCTTACCGCCCACTTTTAAATGGACAGACAATCATTGAATTCAATAATGAGAATGATTTAAATCAGATTACTGAAAAAACAGCTGCCGTTTTTGTAGAGCCAATCCAAGCCGAAGCTGGAATTATTCTACCTGAAACTAATTTCTTGCAAAAAATAAAAGATCAGTGCAAGAAAACGGGTGCGCTCTTAGTCTTTGATGAAATTCAAACTGGTATAGGGCGCACAGGGAAATTATTCGCCTTCGAACATTTCGATGTTATCCCAGATATTCTTTTGTTAGGAAAAGCGCTCGGTGGAGGAATGCCTTTGGCCGCATTTATATCCTCGAATGAAATAATGTCGACGCTATCTATCGATCCAATCTTGGGGCATCTTACTACTTTTGGCGGACATCCTGTTAGCTGCGCAACATCGAATGCGGCAATCCATATCATTCAAAGAAATAAGTTAGTTGAATCAGCACTCGAAAAAGAGAAAGTCTTTCGTCGCTTGTTAGTTCATGAAAACATCAGAAAAATAAAAGGAAAAGGTTTGTTACTTTGCATTGAATTTGAAAGCGATCATTTCAATCAAGCAGTTATAAATTCTTGTTACCAAAAAGGTTTAATTACAGATTGGTTTCTGTTTGCACCAAATTGCTTAAGGATTGCCCCGCCACTAACAATTACAGATCTTGAAATTGAATATGCTTGCCGAATTATCTTAGACGCAATTGATAGTGCGGTCAGAGGTCATAAGTAAGAAGGAAGAATTGAGGATGGAAGAAAATTGAGAATTGAGAATTGAAAATTGAGGATGGAAGAAAATTGAAAATTGAGAATTGAGAATGGAAGAAAATTGAGAATTGAAAATTGAGAATTGAGGATGGAAGAAAATTGAAAATTGAGAATTGAGAATGGAAGAAAATTGAAAATTGAAAATTGAGAATTGAGGATGGAAGAAAATTGAAAATTGAG
>JANLRG010000728.1:0-1033 GCA_031361545.1 Bacteroidota bacterium | reverse complement strand
TAAACGACAAAATCGGAAAATGTTGAAAAATATTGGCGTGTGACCCCCTCCAGTATTCAGCTATAAATATTAGATTTTAGAAGCAAAAAGCAATGTTAATCCTATAAGGGATTAATATTGCTTTTGCTTTTAAAATAAATTTAAAAAAAGTCAAATATAAATACCATTTTTGTATAAAATCTCTTTTTTTACTATAAAAAATATCATATTGAATAGCCTTATTAAGAACATCATCAACTTCTCTCTTCGCCACCGCTATTTTGTGTTTTTCCTCACGGCGGCAACGGCGGTAATCGGTTGGTTTGCCTATCAAAATACGCCACTAGAAACCTTCCCCGATGTCACCAATACTCAAATTGTCATCATCGCTCAGTGGCCCGGTCGCTCGGCTGAGGAAGTAGAAAAATTTGTGACCATTCCTTTGGAAGTTGCGCTAAATTCCGTTCAGAAAAAAGCAAATTTGAGAACTACTTCTGCTTTTGGATTGTGCTACGCGCGCATTATTTTCGATGACGATGTGGACGATGCTTTCGCCCGTCAGCAAGTGATGTCAAGGCTCAATAATGCTGAT
This sequence comes from Bacteroidota bacterium, assembly GCA_031361545.1. Lineage (GTDB taxonomy): Bacteria > Bacteroidota > Bacteroidia > AKYH767-A > 2013-40CM-41-45 > JADKIH01. The sequence continues at coordinate 462 of JANLRG010000728.1, read as the reverse complement.
TTGCCCGATGGCGTAAAGCCCGATGTGCAGCCACCTTATGGACCAACGGGAGAAATTTATCGCTATACTTTGAAAAGTGCAACACGCTCGATTCGAGAATTGACGACCATTCAAAACTGGGTTTTAGACCGTCAATTTAAGTCCGTACCGGGTGTAGCGGATGTCAATTCGTTTGGTGGAGAAGAGCGCATTTTTGAAATATCGGTCAATCCTGAATTGTTGATAAAATACGATTTGAGTGCTTTAGATGTTTATGAAGCTGTTCGAAAAATATTATTTGCGCCTCGAACACAGCACAGAATTAGTTAATGGTTTAGTTTTTTTTGCAGCAACAGAATATGCCGATAGAAATCCTTTACGTAACACCACTAACTTTTCCCTTATTAAATCAAACAAAGAATTCAAATCGAACGACCCCTTGATTCCGGATAATTCCCAATTTTCATTTTCCCGGAATCAATC
>JANLRG010000721.1:0-9420 GCA_031361545.1 Bacteroidota bacterium | reverse complement strand
ATAAGTGATAACCTAATCATCAAATTAAAATCCATTTGTGGAGATGAATTTGTTTATACCAGCAAAGAAGTTTTAGAGCAAAACTCAAAAGACTATACAGAAGATCTCCGTTATTATCCGGAAGTAGTTGTTCGTCCTTGTAATGCGAATGAAATTTCTCAGCTATTAATTTTATGTAATCAACAAAATATTCCAGTCACTCCTAGAGGCGCTGGCACAGGGTTGAGTGGTGGAGCATTGCCTGTTCACGGAGGCTTAGTGATTGCAATGGATCGATTTAATAAAATTATTAAAATTGACGAACGAAATCTTCAAGCTCATGTTGAACCCGGTGTAATCAATCAAGTTTTTCAAGATGCTGTGATGGAGAAAAATCTTTTTTATCCTCCAGACCCTGCTAGTCGTGGCTCTTGTTTCTTAGGCGGAAATTTAGCCGAAAGTGCCGGTGGCCCTAAAGCAGTTAAATATGGTGTCACTAAAGATTATGTGCTCAATTGCGAAGTCGTTCTTCCTACTGGTGAAATAATTTGGACAGGTGCCAATGTGTTGAAAAATTCTACCGGATATAACCTGACTCAATTAATCGTTGGAAGCGAAGGAACACTCGGGATTATCACTAAAATTGTTTTTAGGTTATTACCGTTGCCTACTGAAAATTTATTAATGCTAGTACCTTTCTTTAGTTCTGAAAAAGCATGCGAAGCCGTTTCTGCTATTTTCAGAGCTGGAGTTATTCCATCAGCATTAGAATTTATGGAACGTGATTGCATTGAATATGTGATGAAGTTTGTAGATGTCAAAATTCCATTGAAAGATAATATTCAAGCGCATCTTCTAATTGAAGTTGATGGTACTGATCGAGAAGTCCTTTTCAAAGAATGTGAAAAAATTTCAGAGATCCTGTATCAATATGAATGCGATGAAATTTTGTTTGCAGACACAGCACAACAAAAGGCAGACTTATGGAGAGCAAGACGATCAGCAGGTGAAGCTGTAAAGTCGCATTCGATTTATAAAGAAGAAGACACAGTAGTTCCAAGAGCTGAATTACCAATTTTGTTGAAAGGGGTAAAAGCCATCGGTGAAAAATACGGGTTCAGAAGTGTTTGCTATGGTCATGCTGGAGATGGAAATTTGCATGTGAACATTATAAAAGAAAATATATCTGATGAAGACTGGAATACGAAAGTCCCTCTTGGAATTAGAGAAATATTTACTTTGTGTGTCGAACTCGGAGGAACTATTTCGGGGGAACATGGAATTGGTTTGGTTCAAAAAAATTATATAGACATAGCTTTCAATCAAACTCAAATTGATTTGATGAAAGGCATCAAAAAATTATTTGACCCCAATGGAATTTTAAACCCGGGTAAGATTTTTAATTAAAACAGACTGTAGATTGAAAGATAAAGTTGTCATCATTACTGGTGCTTCTTCGGGAATCGGTGAAGCTCTTGCGAGAAAATTTTCTAAAGAAGGTTCGTTGGTCGTACTTGCAGCCAGACAAGTAGAGAAATTACTCGTTCTGCAAAAAGAATTGGCGAAGCAGAATGGCCGAACGCTGATTGTATCTTGTGATATAAGTAAAGAGGTTGATTGCGAAAAACTAATTCACGATACTGTTAAAGAATTTGGGAGAGTTGATGTTTTAATTAATAACGCAGGAATTTCTATGCGAGCAATTTTTAATGAGGTGGATTTAGGTGTGATAAGAAAAGTGATGGATGTTAATTTTTGGGGAACTGTCTTCTGTACAAAATTTGCATTACCCTATTTATTAAATACAAATGGAAGTGTTGTTGGAATTTCTTCAATTGCAGGAAAAAAAGGATTGCCAGGCAGATCTGGTTATTCGTCATCTAAATTTGCGTTAGAAGGTTTTTTAGAAACTGTGAGAACAGAGAATTTGAAAAAAGGTTTACATGTTCTTGTTGCTTGTCCTGGATTTACTGCTTCTAATATACGACAGTCGGCCTTAGCAAAGGATGGTAGTAATCAAGGTGAGTCGCCGCGTAATGAAAAGGACATGATGTCATCAGAAGAAGTAGCAGCTCATATTTATTTTGCTATCAAAAAAAGAAAACGTGATTTAATTCTAACCTTCCAAGGAAAACTAACGGTATTTCTTAATAAGTTTTTTCCAGCAATGATGGATAAAATGGTTTACAATCACATGGCTAAAGAACCTGTTTCGCCTTTTAAGTAAAATCCAGATAAATTATAAGTGAATTGAAATTGTGAATTTTATTTTAATTAGTGACAAAAATTTGCTCTTCCTATTTTATTACTATTTCAACTTTTCCTACACCCAGCATTTTGTCTTTTTCAGAAAATAAATAAACTCGATAGATTCCTGATTTAAAAAAAGTAATTTCTTTGTAGAACCAAGTTGCATTAGAATCTACTTTCATTTTTACCGTACTCATAAATACTTCTGCTTTGTTTTCAATATGATAAATATCGAAAGTAACTTCTTCAAAATTGACACTTAATTTCTGTTTGTACAAAACATTAAAGAAGCCTCCTTTTTTACTTACATCAAAATGATTACTCTGGTTGATTGCATTACCTAGCATGTCCACCTTTTCACAGAAAACAACATCCTGACTTTTCACCGCAGAAGAGAGTAAAAGAAAGAGTGATAAAAATAAAAAAGTGTTGGATTTTTTCATTTCAAAAGTCTGCTGTAATTCTTAAATTTATTTGTCTGCCCGTCAAATAATTTGGAACTGCATATCTTCGCGCATTGGAAATATCTGTAATCCATGTATAAGACGCAACGTTATTTACTTGCAACAGATTAAATACTTCTAATCCAATCCACATTGAATTAAAAGACTTTAATAATTTTCCTGTCGGTTTTTTCTTTACTTCTTCTCCAATTAATTGTTTTGAAAAACCGATGTCAACTCTTCTATAGGTAGGTGTACGCAATCCATCTTTGTAACGATCTTGTCCAGGTGGGCCAAACGGTAATGCAGTTCCAAACAATAAGCTTAATTGCATTTTGTAAGTTGGGAATTTCGGTAAAAAATCTTGAAAGAAAATTCCGAAAGTTACTCTTTGATCTGTTGGTCGTGGTACATAGCCTGGCTCAACTTTAATAGAATCGGTTGGTCGAGAATTAAAAGTATAGCCGGGAATAATTTCAGCACCATCGCTATTAAAATATCGGTAATAGTAATCTCCTTTGATGTCTTCTTCTGTTTGAAGAAAAGATAAACTCATCCATGACTCAGCTCCAGCAACAAATTGTCCAAACAACCTAAAGTCAATTCCTCTCGAATATCCAACAGAAGTAAATTGAGGTAGGTAACGAACTCTGATATTATCAACCTTATATGGAATTAAATTTTCCAAAACTTTGTAGAATATTTCTGAGGTTAATTTGAATTCGCGTCCGAGAGCCAAAAAAGTATAATCACCACCAACAACTGCATGAATTGATTTTTGTGCTAATGTTTGTGGGTATAATTTTCCATCGTATCCTCTCAGCTCTCTGTAAAATGGTGGCTGATAATAAAACCCACCAGAAGCATGAAGAGTTAAATTCTTTTTTGAACGTGGTTTGTAGCTAATCGACACTCTCGGACTTACCACAAGTTGGCCATTGAGGTCTGAATAATTTGCTCTTAATCCTGTCGTTAAAATTAATTTTGTAGTATCAGTAATCTGCCAATTATTTTGAATGTAACCGCTAATTCTATTGGTAGTCAAATTATTTTTAGCAATTACAACATCATTCAAAATAATTAATGGGTTTAAGGAGTCACGATAAGAGGGGATTGAAAATCCTGCAGAGTCATTATAATTCCATTCATGTAATTTATCTTCAAAAGCTTCTTGCTGAATTTTTGCTCCCCATTGCCAAACACTTTTATCGTAAATGATTTCTCCTTTATGCTCTATAGAACTTATAATACCGTCAAGTTTATTACGTCCATGGTTGAGAAAAGAACCAACACCTAAATTAAATGCTACCGTCCCAAAATTGTCTTTCCCTAAATCATTTTCTAATTGATCTAAGAAATATTGTCCAAGGATATCAAAATTTTCTTCTTCGTGAGTTTTATATCTAGTAGCAATCAATTTCAATTTTGTATTCTCTTGTGGTTTGTAATTGAAAGAAGCAGAGCCGGTAAATAATTCTGTTCGGTCAACTTCTTGTCCTTCGAAATAAACTGTAAACCGTTTCGCATCATTGATAGTACCAAAATTTGTTTCTCTAGTTTGCGGAACTAATGAATATTTATTCTTTGCATAATTTGCAAAAACTTCAACAGAAAATTTCTTTGTGAAGTCATAACCAGTGAGCAACTGCACATCGGTAAAGGATGGTTTATATTCTCCCTGCGTTTCAAAAGTATTCAGTAAATATTGATTTGACTTTTGTCGAACACCTAGCATGTAATAATATTTATGATTCTTGCTTTGGTTTTCTAGTTCTAGACTGGCACCTAATAAAGAAGCACTAACGGAACCGCCGAAATCTTTTGGTCTTCTGTATTTAATATCTAGCACTGAACTTAATTTGTCTCCGTAGATTGCATCAAATCCTCCGGCGGAAAATTTTATTGCATCCACCATATCAGGATTGATAACACTCAGCCCTTCTTGCTGGCCAGAACGAACTAAAATTGGACGAAAAACTTCGAAATCATTTATGTAAATTAAATTCTCATCGTAATTTCCTCCACGAACAGAATAGGAGGAGCTAAGTTCATTAGCTGATGAAACGCCTGGCAATGTTTTGATGATGTCTTCAACACTTTGATTAGGAGTCGGAATAACTTTAACAACTTTAGGATTGATAGGAGTAATGTTGATTGTTTTAATTGAACGATCTTCTACAGTAAATTCTTTCATCTGAAAAATTTTACTACTCATCCTTGAGTTGAGTTCGCGTTTTTCACCGGCAGATAATTTTATTTCAAACGTATCAGGTTTTAATCCAGTGTATGAAATAATCAATAGAACTTTTTCATTGGATGGCACCTCTAATGAATATTTTCCTTTTAATCCAGTTGTTGTTCCAATCGCTTTTCCAAAAACTGATACGGTTGCGCCTTCCAAATTTGTTCCATTAGATTCACTGACGATTCCATATACAACTCCTTTTTGTGAATAAACACAATTGGCAATGAACAATAAAATACAAAATAAGAGCAGCCGAATCTGAGCCATAGAAATTATCTGATTATTCTTTTTTATCTTTTTTCTTGAAAGCTCCGCTTTGCCACTGTTTAATAAACTTCGACCAAGCCAATGGATTTAATAAATTATTTGGTGGTAGCTGACCAGCATAGTATAAGCGAGTCGCATGTTGTTCCATTGAATATTTAAAATTCATACTTCCATCCATTGACATATTACTTGCAATGTAAGCGAGTTTGTCTTCACTCAGATTTTTTTCTGCTCTTGACCGATCGTCTTCAGGAATTCTAAGTTGAATGAATGCTTCCTTGAATTGTTCTTTAGTTGGCCACGGAAAAATGACTACTTCTCTTAATAGTATCGTGTCTGTCTTCAATATTTGAATCATAGAGCACCTGCTATCTGTTAAGGTATCGGGGATGATAAATGTGGCCCTCTTAAAACCGATGGCTGCAAATTCAATTGTATCGCGCATTTTTGCTACGAAAGAAAAGAACCCAAAGTAATCGCTTACTGTACCACGATTAGAATTCTTAATCATAACGCTAGCATAGGGAACTGGTGCCAAACTGTCTGCGGTGACAATCACTCCGGAAAATTGGACTAATCCAGACTTGTCAATTTTTTGTGCTTTTACTTGGTATAAGAAGAAACCAAGGAAGGCTAATAATATTACTTTTTTCATCAAATATATTTGATTTTAAGCAGGCTAAAGTACAGACTTATTTCAACTTTAAAACGAAAAATTGATGTTTATAATTGTTACTTTTCAATGATTAATACTTAAATAAATTTCGGTAAGTTTGAATAATTAAGCAAATTGAGATGACCCGTAACCTATCTTATTTATGGAGTTTACTACCTGGATTGATAACCATTGGAGGTAATTGGGCTGGCGGGCCATGGGCGTTTTCAAATGTTATTTTTGTACTTGGTGTCCTTTGTATTTTAGAATGGTTTGTTCCAGAAAACACTTCGAATTTTCAGAGTGAAAACTCCACCATTCCAAATTTAATACTTTATACTCATGTGCTCCTTCAAATCCTCTGCCTTCTCTCTCTGATTTATTCAATTAAAATGGGAAAAGTTATCGGCGTTCAAATTATTGGTGCAGCGTTATCAACTGGTTTTCATTCAGGCACTTCAGCAATAGTTGTTTCTCATGAACTTATTCATCGAAAAAATGCTTTACTTCGATTTTTTGGTAAACTCTTACTCTTTTCATCAGGGAATATTTATTTTTATATTGAACATTTAAGAGTTCATCACAAATGGGTTGGAACGGATAGAGATCCTGCCACTGCTAAAAGAAACGAATCGCTCTATCAGTTTTTTATTCGATCGATGTTTGGTCAAATAAAAAGTGCTTTCCTGCTGGAATCAAAAAGATTAGGCCCAAGTTCTATTCCCAATTTTTTTAGAAATGAAATTGTTCAAAATGGATTGCTTCAACTTTTATTTTTAGGATCTATTTATTATTTTTTCGGAATAATGATGCTCATGGTTTTTGCTTTACAAATTCTGATTGCTAATTTCCTTTTGGAATACACTAATTATATTGAACATTATGGTTTGTCAAGAAAAGAAAATGAACGTGTGAAAGAAGATCTGAGTTGGCAGACAGATAAAATTATTAGTCGCTTTCTTTTAATAGATCTGAGCCGACATAGCGATCACCATTTTGTTGCCTCAAAACCTTATCATACTCTGAAATCACATGCAGGCAGTCCTGTGTTACCTGGAGGTTATGCTTCATCCATTTATTTAGCATTAATTCCATCGCTCTGGTTTAAGATTGTTAACTCTGCGCTCGATAATTTCCATGCTAAAAATAAATAATTTATTATCTATAAATAGTGCAACATATTTTCCTTGTGTGTATGAAAAATAAACTACTTGCTCCAATTTTTTTCTTGTCTATTACCGCTAGCTTTTTCATGTCCTGTAAGGATGATAAAGTATTAATTTTAGGACCAGAAATTACGTCCAATTTTTACCCACTCGATAGTGGTTATTGGATCGAATATCAAGTTGATTCAATTGTTCATTTAAATATTGACGATCAATATTTGGTGGATACCAGTATTGAAAGTTATCATTTTTTTATTCGCGAAGAAGTCGATAGTTCTTTTATTGATGGTGAAGGAAAACAAGTTTGGGCAATTAGTAGATACAAAAGAAATTCAGATTCATTGCCTTGGGAATTCACTTCTCTGTGGACGGCTAAATTATCTTTTTCGTCTTTGGAAAGAGTTGAAGATAATTTGCGTTTCATTCGCATGGTTTTTCCATTAAAAGATAATCGAAAATGGAATGGCAATGCGTATAATACAATGGAAGAAGAAGATTATACGTACTCAAATTTATTTTTGCCTAAAACTTATTCTTCACTCTATTTTGATTCTACAGTTGTAGTGAATCAAAATGATTTTATTTCCAACATCAACAGAATAATAAAAAATGAAGTATATGGAAATCATGTTGGACTTCTCTATAAACAAATTGACAGTGTTGGAACAGCAAATACTGTGAATGGAGTAATTATTTTGAATGGATTAGAATATACACAGACAATTACAGACTATAAACATTAAAATGAAAACGATCCGCTATTATTTATTGGTAAGTATTTTTCTTTGTGCTTTCACAGACACTTTCGCTCTTAAATTCTTTATTCGCTTTACGGATAAAAATAGTTCTGTTTATACTACTTCTAATCCTTCTGATTTTTTATCAGCAAAATCAATAGCCAGACGAATTAATCAAGGAGTCGTTGTAACAACGGAAGACTTGCCAGTGAACAGCAATTATATCGACAGCGTTAGCGCAAAAGGTGCATTGATTTTGACAAAGAGCAAATGGTTTAATGGTGTGACTGTGCAATGTGACTCCACAGTTTTGTCAAACATTCTTACGTTGCCGTTTGTCTTGAATGCTACAAATGTTTTACGTCATGGAAAATCGACGGTACATAAAAATGATTGGTTGTTGAATTCACCAAATCAATTAAGAACGACTTCTTTTAATTATGGAGGATCGTTTAATCAAATTCATTTGATGAATGGAGAATACCTTCATAATTTAGGTTATACTGGAGCCGGTATGTTAGTCGCAGTAATCGATGCGGGTTTTGCAAATGTTGACCAGCTTTCTACATTCGATAGTCTGCGTATGAGAAATGGAATTATAGCAACGTGGGATTTTGTCGATAATCAGTCATCAGTTTACGAAGATGATGCGCATGGAATGGAAGTTTTATCAACGATGGCAGGAAATACGCCTGGGCAATTAGTTGGGACTTCACCAGAAGCAAATTTTATTTTGTTGCGGACTGAAGATGTTTTTTCGGAAAATATTATTGAAGAGTATAATTGGAATGCAGCAGCTGAATTTGCAGATAGTGCAGGAGCTGATTTGATCACTTCATCTTTAGGTTATACCGACTTTGATGATGCTGCTACCTCTCATACTTATGCTGATATGAATGGTCATACTTGTCCCTCATCTATTGCAGCGAATATAGCATTTTCAAAAGGCATATTAGTTTGTACTAGCGCAGGGAATTCAGGCAGCAATAGCTGGCATTATTTAAGTGCTCCTTCAGATGGGGATGATGTTCTATCAGTTGGTGCAGTGGATGACGTTGGAAATTTTGTTTCATTCAGTTCGTATGGCCCAGCGAGTGATGGCGATATTAAACCGAATGTCGCTGCAAAAGGATTAGGAGCTACGATTGCTGATCTTAGTAATACAATAGGAGTGGGAAGTGGCACTTCTTTTTCTTGTCCAATATTAGCTGGATCTGCTACGTGTTTGTTACAAGCAAATCCGACTTCTTCTGTTGCAGACGTTAAAAGTGCTATTGAACGAAGTGCCAATTATTATTTGACTCCCACTGATACATTAGGATATGGAATACCAAATTTTGGGAATGCTGACTTGCTATTAGGTACGCGGGAACTAAGTAAAAAAAATTCTGGTATTATAATTTATCCGAATCCAATAAACGATAAAGCTGTTTTTCGATTTTCAAATTTAAGCGGGAATTCAAAGATGATAATTTATGACGTGAGTGGAAGTGTCGTATCAACTTATTCACTCGATAAAAGCATAAGCGAATTAATAATTGATTTATCTCAATTTGCCAACGGAGTTTATTCTTGTAAAATAGAAGACAAAACGTACAGTGCCGTTCAGAAATTTATTGTCATTCACTAAGGTTCAGTTTCAGAAACTGCACAGAACACTATTTACTGAAACTACGAC
>JANLRG010000705.1:0-2398 GCA_031361545.1 Bacteroidota bacterium | reverse complement strand
AAGCGAACTAAAAATATTTAAATTCAGCAGAATAGAAAAATTAAATCTACAAATTTTGACCAAAAGCAATAAATACTTCTTTTCATCTTGAAAATTAATAGTCAGCCAATGTTACCCCCTCAGTAAAAAAGCGTTTTAAATAAAACAAAAAGTGTTGAAATGAAATTATAGAAATTTGTACCTTTAGCCCAAATTCAAGCATTAATTAATCCTAATAAAATAAAAGAAGAGAAATATTCATTTTTTCAAAAAACTAATTTATGCGAATACTCACTAATCCATGGAAAAAAGATTTCCTTAATTTGGTAGAAGATGCAAAGCAATCAATAAAAATAACTTCTCCTTTTGTAAAAGAGAATATTTGTAAAGAACTCTTCGACGTAAAAAATAGACAAACTACATTTGAATTAATAACTTCATTTAAGTTAGCAAACGCCCTTTCGGGTTCTCTTGATTTATCAGGTTTAGAATATGTTTTAAATAATGAAGGTATTGTTAAAAATTATCCAAGACTACATTCTAAAATCTACCTTTTTGATGAAAAAAAAGCAGTGATAACTTCAGGAAACTTAACTAATGGAGGCTTATTGACCAATTTCGAATATGGTATTTTTATAGATGATGAAAAACTTGTAGCTAATATCAGCAAAGATTTCAATATTCTTTCTAATAGTGAAATAACTGGCATTGTAAAAAGAGAACATATTCTAAAAGCAAATGAAATCCTATCAAAAATACCTAAAGTAAGTTTACCCAAAATTCCTGTTGTTGATATAGAAACACCTGAAATGAGTTTTGATATTGTGGAAGATGCAACAAATTCTATATCTTCCTCCTTATCAGGTTGGAAATTGGATGTATTCAATTGTTTAATTTCTATAAACAAACAAGAATTTACGTTAAATGAAGTATATTTTTTTGAAAAAAAGTTGAATGCAATGTACCCTAATAATCAAAACGTAAAAGCAAAAATTAGACAGCAAATTCAATTTTTAAGAGATTTAGGACTAATTGAGTTTTTAGCAAATGGAAAATATAAAAAATTATGGAATTAAACATTTAGAGTCAACTTGCTCTTTGGAAAATATAAAAAAATCATTTTATGAAAACATTTAAAATTGAGATAATAGAAACCTTAGCAAGAACTATCAAAGTTCAAGCTGATTCTATTGAAGATGCTATCTTAAAAACGCATAAACTATACAGGAATGAAAAGATAGTTTTAGATGAAAACGATTATATTGATACCTCAATAGAACTTTATGATGATAATGTAAAAAAATATACCAAAAGAGAATTAATTGATGATATTATTAAGTACTTGATTGAAGATGAAAAAAAGCATTATGAAGAATTTGAAAAGAATCCCGAAAACCATATTTATCTTAAATTAAAGAAATTGCAGGATTTAAATAATCCCGTTAGAGATTAAATATCGGTAGCAGAATGAGAAACCTCTTTTTAAAAGTCCTGTAAGGACGATATAAATTTACAAACATGCCAAATACCTACACCCAGATTCACATCCATTTAGTCTTCGCAGTAAAATACAGAGATGGCGTTATTCAAGCTTCATGGAAGGATGAACTGTATAAGTACATCACTGGAATAGTTCAAAATAACAAGCATAAACTGCTTAGTATCAATGGAATGCCCGACCATGTTCATATACTTCTTGGTCTTCGACCCTCTCAGTCCATTTCAGATTTGTTACAGGATATAAAAGGCAGTTCTTCAAAATGGATTAATGAAAAGAAATTTATAAAAACAAGATTTGAGTGGCAAGAAGGATACGGTGCTTTTTCTTATAGCAAATCGCAGATAAAGGCAGTTACAGAGTATATAGAAAACCAAGAGTTACACCATCAAAAGAAAACATTTAGAGAAGAATATTTAGAGATGCTCCAAAAATTTGAAGTTGACTATGATGAGAAATATATCTTCCATGAATTAATTTGATATTACGTCCCTCCGGGACTTGCTAAGGGGGTAATTATTTATTTCTACCGATATGTTATCCCTATGGGATTTTTATATGGCTAATACCCCCTCAGTAAAAAAGCGTTTTACATCAAAAAAAAAGGCACTAAGGCGATAAAAAGCGTAAATTTGTTATAATATAATGCGAATAATGGGTTTGCCAAGGGCATTCCTTCTGCCAAGGGCATCCCTTTGGGAGGAAGAAAATGCCTTTTGGCATGGTATATCGGTAGCAAGCAAATCAAAAATGTGTTTAAGTGGCGTAGCCACGATATATTGACAATTAAATATGCCGTCCCTCTGGGACTTACAACAGATTTTTCGCCAATTTCTACCAATATTATATGCCTAACGGCATTTTCTAACCCATTTTTCGCATTAATAGGAAATAATAATCCATCATCTATTCAAATCAATT
>JANLRG010000698.1:0-17080 GCA_031361545.1 Bacteroidota bacterium | reverse complement strand
CGGATTCAAATTTTTTGAATACGGCTTCTTACTTATCCCAAGTAATATTTTTATTTTTTACAACAGGCAGATTTTTTTTCTGGACATTCCATGCTTGCGCAATCTACACCTTTTGTTTTACATGCGTCCATGCATTCTTTTGAACATGGTTTACAATTGTTGCCATCCATTTTCTTGTCACAAGATCCAACGCTCATTGCACCCATACATGCCTTCGAATTCATATGGCACTTCCCATTTTCCATACTCACACATGCTGTAGAGTCGATCTTACCACTTGCAATCCATTGGGCACAAGTTGATGAGTCGATTACACAATTTCCATCAACATCCATTTCACAATTCATGCTTTTCATTCCATCACAGCATTCCATTTTTTTTATGTCACAACCATCTATCTTTCCTTTATTTCCGTTATCTGGTTGAGCAATGTGAGGTGCAATAATTAAAGATACAATAGACATTAACTTAATTAAAATGTTCATTGATGGACCTGAAGTATCTTTGAATGGATCACCCACCGTGTCGCCAGTAACGGAGGCTTTGTGTGGCTCTGAACCTTTATAATAAACCTCACCTTTAATTGTTGCTCCTTTTTCAAATGACTTCTTCGCATTATCCCAAGCACCACCCGCATTGTTCATAAACATTCCTAACAATACACCTGACACAGTTACTCCTGCTAATAAACCACCCAACACTTCCGGACCAAATGTAAATCCAACAATTACAGGAACAGTTAAAGCAATTGCACCTGGAGCAAGCATTTCACGAAGAGAAGCTTGAGTTGAAATCGCTACGCATTTTTCATACTCAGGTTTTGCTTTATATTCCATAATTCCTGGAATCTCTTTGAACTGACGACGAACTTCATTTACCATATCCATCGCCGCTCTTCCAACAGCTGCGATAGCAAGTGAAGAGAAAATAAATGGAATCATTCCACCTACGAATAAACCTGCAAGTACAGGGGCTTTGTAAATGTCAATAGCATTGATTCCTGCAATTCCTACGAAGGCTGCAAATAAAGCGAGAGATGTTAGAGCGGCTGAAGCAATTGCAAATCCCTTTCCTGTTGCCGCAGTTGTATTTCCAACTGCATCTAAATTATCAGTCCGGTTACGAACTTCTTTCGGTAATCCAGCCATCTCAGCAATTCCTCCTGCATTATCTGCTATAGGACCAAAAGCATCAATTGCTAATTGCATCGCAGTTGTTGCCATCATGCCCGCAGCAGCAATTGCAACTCCATATAATCCGGCAAAATAATAAGCTCCATAAATACCTGAAGCCAAAACTAACATTGGAGCCGCTGTCGATTCCATACCTACTGCTAAGCCACCAATAATATTAGTCGCATGTCCAGTTGATGATTGGTTAACGATAGATTGGACGGGACGTTTGCCCATGGAAGTGTAGTATTCAGTTATTGCACTCATAATTGTTCCAACCGTTAGGCCTAATATGATTGCATAAAATACATCCATTCTAGTAAATTCAAAACCTCGGATAATCATTGTTGGAGCTAACATCCAATTCACAATGAAATAAGATGCAATAGCTGTAAAAATGATTGATGACCAATTTCCCCAATTTAAAGCTTTCTGAACGTCACCATTGTCATCTTTTACTTTTACAAATAGCATCCCTAGAATAGAAAAAATAATTCCGAATCCAGCGATTAGCATAGGCAAAAGGATGGGAGCTATTCCTCCAAAATTATCTACTGAAACGATTTCTCGTCCCAGAACCATCGTTGCTAAAATTGTAGCCACATAAGACCCAAAAAGATCGGCGCCCATACCTGCTACATCACCTACGTTGTCGCCAACATTATCAGCAATTGTTGCTGGATTCCGAACATCGTCTTCTGGTATTCCAGCTTCAACTTTTCCAACTAAGTCGGCACCAACATCTGCAGCTTTTGTATAAATACCTCCTCCAACACGAGCGAATAAGGCGATTGATTCAGCTCCTAAAGAAAAACCTGCTAATACTTCCAGAGCTTTTTCCATTTCCTTGCCATTCACAGATCCGCCAGTTGAAAGAACATACATTTTGTAAAAAACAATAAAGAGCGACCCAAGTCCAAGCACAGCTAAACCCGCTACTCCAAGACCCATAACTGACCCGCCCGTAAAAGAAACTTTTAATGCTTGTGAAAGACTTGTTCTTGCAGCTTGAGTTGTTCTAACGTTTGCTTTCGTAGCGATGTTCATCCCGATGTAACCTGCAGTTGCTGAAAATACAGCACCAATTACAAATGATATTGCAATCACTGGACTGGAAGTTTCAACTGCCGTCCCAGACCATGCTAATAAAGCACCAGCTATAACAACAAAATAGGAAAGTACTTTCCATTCCGCTTTCAGAAAGGCCATTGCACCTTTGGCAATATACCCCGACAGTTCCACCATGTTGGCGTCGCCTGGATTTTGTTTATTTACCCATGTTGCTTTGAGGAACATGATTACTAATCCAAGAATACCGAAAAACGGTATTAGGAACACGAAATTTTCCATAAAATGCTGTTTTTAAAGGGCTGCAAAGGTAGATGAATATGGGAAAAAACCAAATCGAATTTCATTTAGATTCTCGTCAACCAATGATTAAATACAATTTGATTGTCATACCTTGTTATGCATTTGAGAAGGCAATCACTAATCATTAGATGTACCCTGTCTTACAATCCGTTAAAATTTTGACTGGCTAGGAAAATTCCTGACGATCTAAATTAATCGTACATTTTTTTAGATATAATCAATACTTCTGCATGAAAAACGGGGTCAATACCCCATTTACTAGATATCTTTTTGTACCTTCGCGCCCGCTTACTTAACGAGGCGACTTAACTTCATGCAAATCAGAAACATCGCAATTATTGCACACGTTGATCATGGTAAAACAACCTTGGTGGACAAAATGCTTCATCAAGCCAAACTATTCAGAGACAACCAGGCAACTGATGAACTTATCTTGGATAATAATGATTTGGAGCGTGAAAGAGGAATTACAATCGTCGCAAAAAATGTATCAATTCGATATAAAGACGTCAAGATTAATATAATTGATACTCCAGGTCACGCCGATTTTGGCGGTGAAGTAGAGCGGGTATTAACGATGGCAGATGGCGTTTTACTTTTAGTTGATGCCTTTGAAGGTGCAATGCCTCAAACGCGATTTGTGACCCAAAAAGCATTGGCTCTTGGTTTGAAACCGATTGTTGTTGTAAATAAAGTTGATAAAGAAAATTGCCGTCCCGACGAAGTTCACGAACAAATTTTTGATTTGTTTTATAACCTTGGAGCCACAGAAGAACAATTAGGATTTCCAACTTTGTATGGATCTTCTAAGGAAGGTTGGATGTCAACTGACTGGAAAAACAAAAAGGAAGATATTACAGATTTATTGGATGCAATCATTGAATACATTCCTCCTGCACCAGTTCGTCAGGGAACACCTCAAATGTTGATTACTTCGCTCGACTATTCATCATTCGTCGGCCGTATTGCTATAGGACGTGTTTTCCGTGGTACGATGCGCGAAAGTATGCCTGTCTCTCTAATGAAAAGAGACGGTACTATTCTTAAGGCAAGAGTAAAAGAAATCCACAGTTTTGAAGGCTTAGGACGAAGCAAACAACAGTTTGTTGATGCTGGAGATATATGTGCTGTAGTTGGATTAGAAAATTTTGATATCGGCGATACGATTGCCGATTTTGAGTCACCGGAAGCTCTTCCCACAATTGATGTAGATGAGCCTACTATGAGTATGTACTTTACAATCAATAACTCTCCATTTTTCGGTAAGGAAGGTAAGTTTGTAACTTCTCGCCACTTGCGTGAACGTCTTTTCAAGGAAATTGAAAAAAACCTAGCTTTACGTGTGGAAGAAACAAACTCACCTGATGCATACAATGTTTACGGACGTGGTGTTCTTCACCTATCAATTTTGATTGAAACAATGCGTCGTGAAGGCTATGAATTACAGGTTGGCCAACCTCAAGTTATTATTAAGGAGATCGATGGCAAAAAAAATGAGCCTATCGAAATGTTGACGGTCAATGTTCCGGAACAATTTTCGGGTGCTGTAATCGATCAAGTTACTCAGAGAAAAGGCGAGCTTCTGATTATGGAGCCAAAAGGGGATGTGCTACATCTTGAATTCAGTATTCCTGCCAGAGGCGTTATAGGTCTTAGAAATAATATGTTAACTGCTACTCAAGGAGAAGCAATCATTGCTCATCGTTTCAAAGGTTATGAACCTTGGAAAGGTGATTTGCCTGCACGTTCTAACGGCGTACTTTTGTCGATGGATAAAGGAAAAACAACTGCGTACTCTATCGATAAACTTCAAGACAGAGGTCGTTTCTTTATCGATCCGGCTGAGGAGGTTTATGCAGGTCAAATTATTGGTGAAAGCATTCGCCCAGGAGACATAACTGTGAATGTTACTAGAGCAAAACAGCTGACAAACATGAGAGCCTCCGGAAGTGATGATAATGTTAGAATTACTCCTAAGATCAACTTCTCATTGGAGGAAGCAATGGAATATATTGAGAAAGATGAATATCTAGAAATCACTCCAAAAGCAATTCGTATGAGAAAAATCATTCTTGATGAAAATGAAAGAAAACGTGCGTCGAAAAATAATTAACAATCCTTTATTATCAGCAAATTATTTGCAATATTGCGTCATAATTCACCTCTACTAACTTTTATCTCCACACGAAATGAATAAGCTTAAAACCCTATCCTACATACTGGTATCAATTGCAGTAGTTGGATGTAATGGCTTAGGTAAAATGGCTAAAAACTATAGCCAGGTAAAACACGAAGTTACCCCTAATCCTCTTGAACTTCATGGTGATAGCGTTGCTATCGCAATTAAAGGCACGTATCCTCCTAAGTATTTTGCAAAAAAGGTGGATGTTACAGTGACTCCTTTGATTAAATCATCCTCGGCAGAACATGACTACAAATCAGTTACAATCGTCGGTGAAAAATCAACCACAGCTGGAACAAAAATTAACTCAAAAGCAGGTGGCAGCTTTACTTATTCTGATAAAATTGCTTACACTTCAGATATGAAAGCCGCTGATGTAATGGTAAAATCTACCGGTGCTAAAGGAAAAACAATAAAAGAATTAGGATCAGTTAAAGTTGCTGATGGAACAATTGTTACTCCGCTTCTTGTTAAAGCAGATGAGCAAACAATTGCTGGCAAAGACAACTTTCAAAGAATTACTCCAGCTAACTTCAACGGAAAGATTTTCTATTTGATCAATACATCAAATGTAAATCCAAATTTCAAAGTAAAGCAGTGCGATATCAATAACAAAACTCAATTTTCTCTTCTTGATTCAGCTATGAATGCTCTAGCTGTTGCTCCTTACACCGTTAAAGGTGTTAGCATAATGGGGGCTGCATCTCCCGATGGAACTGAAAAGTTAAATACCACTCTTGCTCAAAATCGTTCTAAGTCAGCTGCAAAATATATGGCAGATGCGATGATGAAAATGATGAACAAGGGACTTAAACCAAAAGAAAAAATTAAAATAAGTCCTGATAGTTCAATGTTCGCATTAAGTACAACTAATGAAGATTGGGCTGGATTCCAAACACTGATGTCTCAGTCAAACATGACTCAAAAAGACATGGTGTTACGCATCGTTGCTTCTAATTCAGATGCTGATGCCCGTGAAATGGAAATCAAGAAAATGGGAAAAGCCTATACTGAAATTGCTGAAGGCGTTCTTCCTAAATTACGTCGTTCAGAAATTACTATTAATGCTGATAAAGTTGGACGTTCGGATGATCAAATTTCTGCACTTGCAAAATCAAACCCCGATTCATTAAGCAATGAAGAAGTTTTATATGCAGCTTCATTAGCTAAAGATAATTCTGAAAAACTTACTATCTATCGTTCAGCTGAACGGATCTATCCTCAAGATTGGAGATCTTCTAACAACGTTGGAACAATCCTATTCTCGAATGGTGATATCGATGGAGCAATGACAGAATTCAATAAGGCTGATGAGTTGAGTAAAAACAACCCAATAGTAAGAAATAATATTGGTGCTGTTTATAGTCGCAAAGGTGATCGTACCAATGCAACTGCTGCTTATGGCGAAGCTGCTAATGCTGGACCAGAAGTAAATACCAATCAAGGAATTATTGATATTCGAAATGGAAATTATTCTGCTGCTGTTTCTCATTATGCCGGTTCATCTACTTTCAATGCCGCTCTTGCTAAATTATTGTCTGGAGATAAAGATGGTGCAATGACAACAATTGATGCTTCACCAGATAAAGATTCTGCAATGGGTTATTATCTTAAAGCTGTTATATCTGCTCGTAAGGGTGACAACAACGGTGTAAATTCAAATCTTAAGTCTGCTATTTCAAAAGACGCTTCATTGAAATCAATGGCTGCTGAAGACCGTGAATTCATTAAATTATTTAATGACTCAAACTTCAAAGCTGCGATTCAATAATTAAGATTATCTCTTAAAAGAAATGGCCTCCTTTGCGGGAGGCCATTTTTTTTTGCTATACATTTTCGTGTCAATATTGAAGCCATCGTTAGTACAAGTTTATAAACGGAATTATATTAAATAATTATTCAGCACATTCCTTTTTGGAATATGTGGTTCAATAATTTGTTTGATAAAAAATTGATCTAAGATTCTATCGGATAATTTCCCAACCCGAAATTTTAAAAATATCTGAGCGATATTTGGAGATTTCAAAAGTCTCGCCTTGAGAAAAATCAATATTTTGATCGGATAAAAATTTGTCGCTAATGAGTTCGTCAACATTCATTCCGTTATCAAGAGCCAATGCTTCTATCTTTTGAAAGCAATGAGTGATGCGGGAAAAATCTGGATGCTTTTCGAGTGTGAGTTTCATTAAGTTAAGTCAGTGAACTTTCTAAAGATTCACTAAAGCAATAACGCCAATTTTTAATAATCCTCAAAGGTATTTCACCAATGATTTGCAGGAGTTGACCAATTAACTTTTATGGTTTCTCTTGACGGTTGAAGACGTATTGGAGAAGGTTGGCACCCATCTTTAAAGCTTTTTGATGTAGTTCTGGACTATCTTTATGTACATCATAATCTTCCCACCCGTCGCCCAAGTCACATTCAAAACTATAAAAACAAATCAACCTACCTTCATAAATTAATCCGAACCCTTGTGGTGCTTTTCCATTGTGCTCATGAATTTTAGGAAGTCCATCAGGGAAATCATATTTCTGATGGTAAACCGAATAAGAAAAAGGTAGTTCAACTAAACTCAACTCGGGAAAAACTTTTTTTAATTGCGGGCGGATAAACGGATCGATTCCGAAGTTGTCATCAATGTGTAGAAACCCTCCGCTGATTAGATATTTCCGCAAGTTTTCTGCTTCTGAATTGGACAATGTCCAATTTCCATGTCCGGTCATATGGATAAATGGATAATTGAAAATTTCAGGACTTCCAACTTCTACAATTGCTTGCTCAGGATTAATGTTAGTACCTAAATTTGCATTACAAAATTTAATTAAGTTAGGTAACGATGTCTCTAGATTCGCATACCAGTCACCACCACCATTGTATTTGAGTAATGCAATCTTAAA
The DNA here is from genome assembly GCA_031361545.1 of Bacteroidota bacterium. GTDB lineage: Bacteria > Bacteroidota > Bacteroidia > AKYH767-A > 2013-40CM-41-45 > JADKIH01. Next base: position 9,457 of record JANLRG010000698.1, on the reverse strand, counting down.
AGTTGGATCATTCGCGTTGATCTGTGTAAAGGCAAAAAACAAAAAGGGTAAGATTAGTTTCTTCATCGCATAAAATTAATCAATTATTTCGAGAGTCATTTAATTGGTGCCTAGCCATGTTTGATGAAGTTAAATGAAATGCAAGCTGCTAAAGCTGCGGTTTCTGTTCGAAGCCTTTCAGGTCCTAAGCTGAGTGTTGTGAAGCCAGAATCTTTAGCAGCTATTAATTCATCAGGATGAAAATCACCTTCTGGTCCTATCAAAATCAAAGTGTCTAATTTTTTCAGATGATTTTTAATATAATTTTTGGATCCTGCATCCATTGAGCAAATGTATTTTTCTTCTTCAACTACATTGAGGAGTAGTTGATCAAATGAAATCATTTCATTAATCTCTGGTAAAAATAATTTTTGCGACTGCTTCATCGCCGAAATAGCTATTCGATTTAGCCGTTCTATTTTTATTTCTTTTCTTACTGAATGACGACAATGCATGAAAGATATTTTTTCAATTCCTGACTCAACACATTTTTCGACAAGCCATTCCATTCTATCTAAATTTTTCGTTGGTGAAATTGCAAGGTGTAGAAATGGACCTGCTTTTTCTACTTTTTCAGTCTTAGTTAGTTGAAGCTCGCAATTATTTTTTCCAAAATCTAAAATCTTAGCATGTGACAATCTTCCTTTTCCATCAGTAATTAAAATTTCTTCGCCAATATTTTTCCTGACAACTTTCAAATGGCGGAACTCTTCCTCATCTAAAAATATACTTTCGCCTTCAATTTCTGTACTGTAGTAAAGGTCCACTTTTTTTTTCGTTGTTAGTCTGAATATTTAAAACTAGAAATTTCTTGGGGAAACAAAAAAACCTTTCTCCGTAGAAAAAGGTTTTAAATTTTTAGATGACCATTTTAATTCAGTCAAGCGTTTACAGTTAACTTAGGTGCTGAATCCAGAATTTCTTTTGAAGCGAATTCTGCATACTGCGCAAAATTCTGAACGAAAGAAGCAGCAAGTGTAGCAGACTTAGAATCAAACTCACTTTTATCGGCCCACGTGTTTTTTGGGTTTAGAATTTCATTAGGAACTCCAGGACATGATTTTGGAATTGCTAAACTAAATACTGGTGTGGTATCAAATTCTACTTTATCAAGTTCACCATTTAATGCTGCAGCAATCATAGCACGAGTGAACGATAATTTTATTCTACTTCCAACACCATAAGAACCGCCAGACCATCCAGTATTGACCAACCAAACATTGACTTTATGTTTATTTAATTTCTCTCCTAATAATTCTGCATACTTGGTTGGATGTAATGGGAGAAAAGCTTTTCCAAAACATGCGGAAAATGTAGTTGTTGGTTCTGTGACTCCAACTTCTGTACCCGCAACTTTTGCTGTATAACCAGAGATGAAATGATACATGGCCTGACCTGCATTCAATTTTGAAATAGGAGGGAGAACTCCAAAAGCATCACAAGTTAAAAAGAAAATGTTTTTTGGAGTTCCCGCTATTGAAGGTTCTACAGCGTTGTCAATGTGATGAATTGGATATGCCGCTCGCGTGTTTTCCGTTTTAGAAATATTTTCATAGTCAACTTTAGCCGTGCCTTCAAGAAATTCGATATTCTCAACCAATGCTCCAAACTTAATTGCACCATAAATTTGAGGCTCTTTTTCTTTTGATAAGTTGACGCATTTAGCATAACATCCACCTTCAAAATTAAATACTGAATCATCAGCCCATCCATGTTCATCATCTCCAATCAAACCTCTGGTTGGATCTGCACTCAAAGTTGTTTTCCCTGTACCAGATAAACCAAAAAAGATAGCGGTATCACCTTGCTTGCCAATATTAGCGGAACAATGCATCGATAGCACTTTCTTATCATGTGGCAATACATAATTCAAAACAGAAAATATTCCTTTTTTAATTTCTCCTGTATATCCGGTACCACCAATTAAAATAATTTTTTTTGTAAAATTTAGCACTGCAAAATTACTTTGACGTGTTCCATCAATAGCTGGGTCAGCTTGAAATCCAGGAGCACAAATAATTGTCCAATCAGATTTGGGAGTATTTAGAATTTCTTCTGTTGTTGGTCGAAGAAAAAGGTTGTAAGCAAATAAATTATGCCATGGTGATTCTGTTACAACGCGAATATTTAATCTATAACGTGGATCTGCACAAGCATAAGCATCGCGTACGTAAATTGTTTTACCTTGGAGATAACCAGTTACTCGCGAATGTAATCGATCAAATTTTTCTGAATCAAATTTGATATTGATATCGCCCCACCAAACCGATTTCTCAGTGGTTTCGTCGCAAACAATAAATTTATCTTTGGGTGAACGGCCGGTAAATTTTCCAGTATCGACAGCTAATGCTCCAGTATCGGTTAGCATGCCTTCACCACCGAGGATAGTTTCCTCAACTAATTCAGCAGGATTTAAATTCCAATATGCATCAGCAACATGTTTTAAACCCATGTCAGCGATGGTTGCATCCTTCGCTTTTAGGCCAAATTCATTCATGAGTAAGGGTCTTTTTTTATAAATGCAAAGAAAGGAAAAAAACTCATAAGGCGCAATTTATGGTTTTTGTTTATGCTTACATGGTTGATTTTGATAGATATGGACCCATTTACCTGTTTTCAACTCTTCTTTGACATTAAGGATGAAATCAGACTGTTCTAAGCTTGTTAATTCATTCAATTTGAAACAATAATCAGTTTCGCCTTCTCTGCCCCAGCCAGTTTTCGAATAATCGATGGTCTTATTTAATTTACCAGCATATTCACCGATAAAATCCTCTAATCTATTCATCAAATTATTTTCAGTTCCCGATCCAATTGAGTAAAAGGTAATCGTTAACCGATAGTTTTCGGCCTTCAATGAATCCGAGGTAAGTGGGACCGATGTTGGGAGAACATTCTCATTAGAAGCACTTGCATCTTTATTGGTTTTGCAAGCAAATAAAATTGGGAGGGCAAAGAGAATTAGAATATTTTTTTTCATAGCTTATTATTTTGAACGGATAGCAAAGATTAAACAAATCCAACCTATAATGAAACACAAGCCACCGATTGGAGTAAGTGGACCAAGGATAGCTTTGATTCCTGAGAGGCCGTTGATATCAATTGTGCTTAGTAAATAGAGTGAACCTGAAAACAACAAAATTCCTGCCGCGAAAAACCAAGCAGAATATATCATAGTTGAACTTCCATATTTGTCAGATAGAACTCCAATGAGTAATAAAGCAAGCGCATGATAAAACTGATATTTCACACCCGTCTCAAAAACTTGTAATTGTGAGAGTGTAATCTTGTCCTTCAAAGCGTGTGCGCCAAATGCACCAAGGATAACGGCAGTGGTTGCAAATATAGAAGCTAGGTAGATGTACGATTTCATTTTTATTATGTTGAAGTGAATAAAAAAAACCTCCAATTTATTTGGAAGATTTTTTTTAGTGTCTTGAAGAAATATATTTGTTCAAATCAGAAACTGATGATTCAAATTCAAAAGCATCATTCACTTTGTAATAATTTCCAATATCATAAGTATGATCGTATGCGTACTTAGCATATTCCAATTTTGAATTTTCAAAATCAAACACTCCGAGGACTTCCTTTACTTGTGATGCAGTCAAACAATTATTCTCAAGAACTTGTTTTGCGATGGTAAGTTTTGTTTGTTCAAAATCTTTAGAACGAATCGATTCTTTGAAATCACTAAAGTCTTGTGGACTCATAGGGATAGGACAACCAATTTTCCCATTGTAACCACTTACATAAACAACAGTGGTAGCTTGAGAGGGAGTATTATAAACTGCTCCACCCATATTTGTAGTTGTTGTTGACGAATGAGAAGTAGTTGTGGTTGTTGTTGTCGAAGAGCCTCCATCATTATCAAGCCCCATTCCCGATGCATTTACATTAATATTCCCGCCTTCTACTCCCATATTCATTCCCAAGTGTATATTAACATTATCACTATTGCCATTGGATGTTGTTGACTGAGTGTGGGTAGTTGTAGTAGTACTTGTGCCAGCCCCTGTAACCATAATAGGTGCAACAGTAGTGTAAACAACAACTGTTTGAGAAGGTGCTGTTGTTGGCGCTTCCGCTATCGGTACTCCACTTATATATCTTGTTACATACTGTCCTTTATTATTTTGTTTGATATTCCAAGTTACTTCTGTTCCCATTTCTGTGAAGAACATATTGAAATCTAAATAACCTAATTTTGCTTCAGCAAATAAGATTCTGCATTTATACTGATCTGCAACAAGGTGTGTCATTTTCACATTTGTTTCTGGAGTCTGATTTTGCAAAATTCCGTTTAAGATTACCTGGAATTTTTCCCCATTCTCGGTAAATAAAACTGCATTGTTCGACTGTGCAATTGTTACTGAGAAAAAGAATAATGTAATGCCAAGTAGGTTAAATGATTTTTTCATTCTTTTTATATGTTTTAGGAAATTAGTTTGAAGTGAGGTAAATGTATAAAAAACATAAGGAATTCTAAATTTTTATATACAATTCAAAAAGTTGTTAATCAAACTTGAAATTTAATCAATCAACTTATTTTTTTGACAGCTTTCAACATTTTCTATCGATCCCAAATGTTATCTTCGCATCAATTAAATAATGAATTAACATGCGAAGAATTTTACTTATAGGAGCTGGAAGGTCTTCTTCTAGTCTTATAAATTATTTTTTGGACAATGCTCAAAAGGAAAATTGGACATTGACTATAGGCGATATTTCTTTCGAAAATGCTTTAAGCAAAATTAATGGGCATGCTGCTGGTAAAGCTATTCAGTTTGATATTAATAGTCGCGAAGATTGTCAGAGAATAATTCATGATGCCGATATTGTTGTTTCTCTTTTACCGGCTCATATGCATTTAGCAGTGGCTAAAGAATGTGTTCAACAAAAGAAAAATTTAGTGACTGCTTCCTATGTCAATAATGAAATGAAAGATTTAAATAGTGAAGCAATTGACGCCGGAATAATATTGTTGAACGAATGCGGATTAGATCCTGGGATTGATCATATGAGTGCAATGAAAGTTATTGATGAAGTAAAAAGTAATGGCGGCGAATTAATTTCATTTAAATCTTATACTGGCGGACTTGTAGCTCCTGAGTCGAACGACAATCCATGGGGGTATAAATTTAGTTGGAATCCAAGAAATGTTATATTAGCTGGTCAGGGTACTGCACGTTTTGTAGAGAATGGGAAGTACAAATACATTCCTTATAATCGTTTATTCACGGATATAGAATTAGTAACGGTTTTTGGTCCATCATCTTATGACGGATATGCAAACAGAGACTCACTTTCTTATCGTCATTTTTATGGTTTGGAGAATATTCCAACGATGCTCAGAGGTACTCTTCGTCAAAAAGGCTTTTGTAAAGCATGGAATGTATTCATCAAACTTGGGTTGACGGATGATACTTATATTGTGGAGGGTTCTTCTACTATGACTTATTCAGATTTGGTAGAATCATTTCTTTCAAAAAATCTACAGGGCACTTCCTTAAAAGAGCGATTAGCCTTTTTTATGAATACTTCTGAGACTGATGAAGCTATAGCACTAGTAGAATGGACTGGCATTTTGGAAAATAAAATGATAGGATTGCCAGACAGTAGCCCAGCACAAATTCTACAATCTTTATTAGAAAAAAAATGGTTACTTAAAGATTCTGATAAAGATATGATAGTAATGCAACACATTTTTGACTATAAGCTTCATGGGAAAGATATTCATCACACATCCTCTCTTATTGTTGAAGGTGAGAATTCTGTTTTCACTGCTATGGCTAAAACTGTCGGTTTACCAGCTGCTATTGCAACTAAGCTAATCCTTAATGAAATAATAAATTTGAAAGGAGTTCAGATTCCTATTCATAAATCTATTTATGAGCCAGTGCTTAACGAGTTGGAAAACTTAGGAATTGTTTTTTTAGAAGATGTGATAACAACGAACTAATTATCGTTCAATTCATTTCTTAAGTCGATGTAAAATTCTTTTGTCAATATTATATAGTCTTGAGTGAAACTCCCATCCTCTTCTTGAATAATTATTTCATTGTCATCCAAAATTCCAAACTTAAAAGAAAATTGCATGATTAATCTTTTTTCAGATTTGTTTGATCGTGTTTTTATTCTTAGCAGGTCTCTACAGAATAGCCCTTTCTTTTGAGCCATATCCATAAATTCCATCCCTTCCTTCGTAGGTAATATCACACACAATCTTCCATTGGTGGTAAGCAGTTGAATTGAATTAGTTATTAATTCATCAAAGCTCAAAAAATCGTTATGACGTGCTTGTTTTCTAGATTCTTCACTCGGTTTAGAAGCATGATGAAAGTAGGGAGGGTTTGATACAATTAAATCATAAGTCACTTTTTTATCTTTCACAAAATCTTGCAGAGAAATGTGGAAAGGATTTAATCGTTCGAACCAAGGTGAGATTCTAAAATTCTCTTTCGTTTGTAGGAATGCATTTTGATCAAGATCTATAGCGTCAATAGCGGCCTCGGATTTCTGAGCAAGCATCAATGCAATTAATCCTGTGCCAGAACCAATATCAAGTATTCTTTTGGCCCCACCTGGGTTAACCCACGATCCTAGAAGTACAGCGTCCGTGCCAACCTTCATGGCACATTTATCTTGGTGAATTGTAAATTGTTTAAACCGAAAAGTAGATTCACTCATAAATTAAATACAAACTGCCGAGAAGATTTAAATCTGTTGATTATTTTAATTGAGAAATTTATAAATAATCACTAATTGCGTCAATGCAATTTATAAATTAAATTGCAATTGTAACACAAGTTAAGGAAAAGCTTGATGACATTTTCATTTCTTTTATTTCAAGGCGATAGACTCATAACTACCACGAAAAATGAACCTGAAGTTATTATTGCATGGTGTAATGGCGAAACCAATTAGATGTTGTAACAAACTGTAATTTTTTTAGTTGACTAATCTAGGTACATCTCAACCAAACCTATTGGTAAGTCAAGATAAATGATTTTTTTATCTTCGTCTATTTCAGTAACTATTTCGTCATTGAGAGGAAAAAGTACTTCCTTGTTATTAATGGTACATTTTGCAATGAATTGCATCGGAAATTCATTGACTTCTTCTATGGTATTTAATTCTCCATATGTTTCATCTATGGCCATATATCCTTTAAGATCTCGCCAACTCAAAAAAGCACTTATCTTTTTCTCTTTAATGGTTTCAGCATAAATCTCTGTCTGTAATAATTTTTTACCGTCTCCATCTGAATTAATATCTTCCAACTTTACATAGAAATCTGTTTCGTTTACTTCAATTTCCTCAATAAGAAATGGTACTGGCAAACCATTGATTGCAAGAAAGAGAAAATTAACTTTCAATAATTTTTCAGGCTTCGCCAAATCGGTTATGCAATGAACAGTCCCTTTATAGCCATGTGTGCGGTTAATAAAACCAACCTTCGATAAATTGTCTAGACGAATTGTTTTCAAGGTGTAAAAATAAAAAATCCGCTCTGAATAACAGAGCGGATTTTAATATTAACTCATAATCAGATTATGCTTCTGCAGAAGGTTCGCTTGCTTCCGTTGCTTCAGACGAAGCTGCTGAATCTTCTACTACTGGTGCTGTTTCTTCAACTGCAGGAGGAGTGTTTTTAATTCTGATTGCTTCAGCTTTCGCTTCTTTCTTCTTCGCTTCATCTGTTAGACGAGCTTGAGATGCCTTCTCGGCAGAAGTTACTAAGCTAGATTTTTTTTCTTCGATTTTGTTCGTTTTGCTATCAAGCCAAGTTGCAAGTTTTTCATCTGCTTGCTCTTGAGTAACTACTCCCTTAGTCACACCTTTTTGAAGGTGATTGCGAAGAAGGACACCTTTGTACGATAGAATCGCACGACAAGTATCTGTTGGTTGAGCTCCATTGTTTAACCAAGCTAGCGCTTTGTCGGAGTTCAGGTTGATGGTCGCAGGGTTCGTGTTGGGGTTGTAGTTACCAATTACTTCGATAAACTTTCCATCCCTCGGAGCACGAGCATCTGCTACCACGATGTGATAATAAGCGTTGTGCTTCTTACCGTGACGTGATAATCTGATTTTTACTGACATTTTTTTACAATTTGATGGTTTAGATTCCCTTTTCCACTGACCAAAGTGGATTAACATTCTCCTATGTAGTTTTAAAAAGGGACGCAAAGATGCATCTTTCATCTTAAATATCAAAGCATCATACAAAACTTTGTTAAATGTGAGTAATTCAAAATCTCCAATTGACTTTACCATGTAAATAAATGGTATTTTTGAGAATCATAAAAGCCGGGCGAACCGGTTTTTTTATGTTGAATTACTGATGAAAGACAATTATTTAGCAGATCTTAATGAAGCTCAGCAAGCCGCTGTAATCAAATCAGATGGTCCAACCATGATTATTGCCGGGGCAGGTTCCGGTAAAACAAGGGTGTTGACCTATCGCATTGCTCACCTAATCAAAAATGGAGTTGACCCTTTTAATATTCTCGCCCTAACCTTTACCAATAAAGCGTCAAAGGAAATGAGAGAGAGAATTACTCGTATAGTGGGTTCAGAAGCGAAAAATATTTGGATGGGAACGTTTCATGCTGTGTTTGCAAAAATACTCAGGATTGAAGCTCAGAAACTAGGATACCCTTCCAACTTCACCATTTATGATACCGACGATGCTAAAAGTTTGTTGAAAGATATAGTGAAAGAACAAGGCCTTGACGATAAATTATATAAACCAGATGTTGTCTACAATAGAATATCATCGGCTAAAAACAATCTTTACTCTTGGAGTGACTATCAAAATAATGCGCAATTCGTCTCTGATGATTACTCTTCGGGCCGTCCTAAAATTGGGCAGCTATACGAAATTTATGTAAAACGTTGCTTCAAAGCATCGGGAATGGATTTTGATGACCTGCTTTTCAATATGTGGGTGTTGATCTCAAAGTATCCAGATATTTTACATAAGTACCAACATAAATTCAAGTATATTTTAGTTGATGAGTTTCAAGACACCAACTTTGCCCAATATTCAATCATCAAAAAATTAGGCGCTGCATTTGAAAATGTTTGTGTAGTTGGTGATGATGCTCAATCGATTTATGCTTTTCGAGGAGCAAATATTCAAAACATTTTATCATTGCAAAGAGATTATCCGGATTTGCAAGTTTTTAAGCTAGAACAAAATTATCGATCAACACAGATAATTGTCAATGCTGCTAACAGTGTAATTGCTAATAATAAAAATCAACTGCAAAAATCTGTATGGACGGAAAATATAGAAGGTGATAAAATTAAATTGATGCGTGCTCTCAGTGACAATGAAGAAGGTGTCATGGTTGCTAATTCAATTTTTGATAACAAAGTCAATCACCAACTGAGGAACAAAGATTTTGCAATT
>JANLRG010000694.1:0-2363 GCA_031361545.1 Bacteroidota bacterium | reverse complement strand
TCCAACTAATGACCCAAATGGACGACAACCATCCGAAGAAGATTTAAGACAAATAAGAATGGCATCACGAGTTGGTAAAACAGAAATACCTTCGACTGAATCCACAGCAAACAAAACCCCATCAAATAAACCATATTCTTCAGCAGAATTATTTTTCAATAAAAAAAATGAAAATAATTTTACAACTGCACAGGACACTTTCAAAAGCGAAAAGTATAATTATTCAATCGTAATTCCAGAAAATTTTCATCGAAAACAAACCAACGGAAAACATATCGACTTTTGTTTTAACAATGATGCTTTTTGCACAATCGTATCAAATATTTCTCAAAAAATGACTGTTGACCCTCCCATTAATGAAGCACTCCTTGTATCCTATGAACAAAGTTTAAAACAAATGAATCCTACTCTTGAATTTCTTAAATCATCAATTATTATTATTGATAACAACAATATAATGGTCAGCTTACAGCGCGACAAGAATAAAGGGATTTGGTTGAATAGTATCGAATATTATTTTTACCATAATAATGAAGTTTATATAATAACGGCAAGTGCCCCAGAAGAGAAATTTTCAGAATACGAAACAATTTTTTTAAAAACCATTAATTCATTCAAATTTAATTAAACACTTTTCCCTATGAAAAAATCTCCTGCTTTGGCATTTATTATTTCAATCGCTACCACGATTATTCTTTCTATTTATATTAATAAAATCACATTGCGAGGTGCGCAAGCGGGTGGCGACAACATTTCTAAAATTTACACAATGAAAGCTAACATTGACCCCGACAAGGCATACTGGGATATGTACCCATATAGTTTAGGTTTTGCATTAATAGCGGGCATCGTAGTTTTTATAATCGTGTATTTGTTGACACCAAAAAAGACGGAAAACTAAAATGAGAAGTAGATGCACTACAGCTAATCGAGTAGACGGCCCTACCGAATTTCTCCGATAGGGTGCGCCTCTCACACCACCGTACATGCGGACCTCGCATACGGCGGTTCATTGTGTAAAAGAGTGGCCCATGAATGTTTGTTCAGGGCGAATTTTCTTGTAGTGATCGAGCATGGGCCTCGTAGCCTCGCTTGGCTAAACGTTCCAGTGTAATCGTGGTGATCAGAATGGGACTTTGTGCAACTGCCCATCCACCTTATAGCGTGCGACTCCATGCATAGGCATGATGGTAATCAACGCCGAGTCGCATAAGATTCTTTCTCTTGCGTTCGGGTTTCTTCCAATCTTTCCAAATGCAGTAACGTAGTCGGTTGCGCACCCAGCTATCAAGTGTTCCCAATTTGCCGATCAGACTTCCTAAACGAAAGTATTCTAACCAACCTCGTTGCACGGTTTTGAGTTGTTGAATGCGTTCGGCTATCGTTAGCGGTGCCGTTTTGCGCGTGATGGTTCTGATCTTTTCTTTCAAGTCCTTCCAACTTCGTTCGCTCGCCACTAATTGGTACTTGCCCCTCTCGCCTTTCTTGTACGTGGATACAAAATTGTAACCAAGTAGTTTGAAACTGACAGGACTGCGGATGCCGCTCTTCTCGCGGTTGATTGGAAGTTTTAGTTTGCTCTTTAAGAAAAGATAAACTTCATTGCCAATCTTCTTTGCTTGTGAATGACTCTCGCAATAAATGCTAAAGTCATCGGCATAGCGGACATACTTGCATCCATGCTTGTCCAACTGTCTGTCCAATTCATGTAACATGATGTTGGATAGCAACGGACTCAGCGGACTTCCCTGTGGCACTCCTTTTCTTCGCTTGACTAATTTGCCTTCGATCATGATCGGGGCGCGTAGCCATTGACGAATCAGTTGGAGTGTGGTCTTACACTTCACCTTGCGATACAACAGTTGTAACAGAATACAATGATCCACTTCATCGAAGAAGTTTTTCAAGTCGATGTCAACGATGTGATTCAATCCCTCATTGATAAACCGTTGTGATTGCTGAACACATTGATGAGCGTACTTACCCGGGCGAAATCCGTAGCTGTTCGGTTTGAAATCAAATTCAAATTTGGGTGTGATCGCTTGTGCCACGCATTGCTGTAACCATCGATCCACCACTGTTGGAATTCCAAGCAGTCGCATTTTTCCATTGCTCTTAGGGATGGAGACCCCGAGAATCGATTGAGCTTTGTAATCGCCATTCTTGAATGCCTGCGCTATTTTTGTTTTATTCTTTCGAACAAAATCGCTTAGCGCAGTTACGCACATGCCATCCACGCCTGCCGAACCTTTGTTCTGCACAACATGAATACAGGCCTCTTGCATATTCCGTACGTTGATTACTCGTTCAATCATTTTCTTTTCTTCACTACATTAATTTTTCTTTGGTTCCATTTATCGCAG
>JANLRG010000692.1:0-4013 GCA_031361545.1 Bacteroidota bacterium | reverse complement strand
GTAAGTGTCACAACTCCAGTAGTAAGTGTCACAACTCCAGTAGTAAGTGTCACAACTCTAGTAGTAAGTGTCACAACTCTAGTAGTAAGTGTCACAACTCTTGTAGTAAGTGTCTCAACTCCAGTAGTAAGTGTCGCAACTCTTGTAGTAAGTGTCGCAACTCTTGTAGTAAGTGTCACAACTCCAATAGTAAGTGTCACAACTCCTGTAGTAAGTATTGGACTTATTGGCTCAATGAACGACTCTGTGTACTACTTTTGAAAACAAAAAAAGAAAAGTGTGAATGAGACCCCTCAGTATTTAATAGGATATTTCACTAAAAAAATAAAACTGGAAAGTGTTAACTTTAAACCAAATTGAACGACAGTTTACTCTTGATTTCATCTTTAAAACCTATTTTAAGATGCAAATTCGGTTACTTTGGATAATTATAGTTTTCATTGGAAAAGATTTGGTGGCGCAAAATCTTGTTCCTGACCCCGGGTTTGAAATGCTCAACGGTTGCCCTAAACTCTATGAGTTTGATAGCCTCACTTATTGGAAACAAGCTGCTTCTCATGATAAAGAGCCGGGAAACTATACTCAATACGGTTTGCTTTACCATAAATGTAGTAGTAATGTTCCCAACACTGGATGGGGTTATTACGATACGCACAGTGGCGATGGAATGGGAAGTATAGTAGCCATGTTCATTTATACGCCACTCAAAGAGCCGCTTAAAAAAGATAAATCTTATCGGTGCTCATTTTGGTTGAAAGTAGGTTCTAAAAATAATGTCGGCTGTTGGTGGCTCACTTATAATCAAAAAGTCAGTCTTTTTACCTTTGATAATAAACCACTTGATACTATCATTGGTCCCGTTCGGCAGCCAGCTGCTTACACATGGAGCATTGTAGAAAATTATGATACCTCTTGGGTGAGATTTGAGTGCTGTTTTAAAGCCAAAGGCAATGAAAAATATATTGGATTTGGATACAAAGATTCCTACCTTTCGATAGCTTGTGACAATAATAAAGATACCGCTAATTCCTATCGCCCACCATTCTTATCAGTGACTATCACCAATGCTTTTCGACAACTACCGTTTTTTATCGATGACGTAGAGTTAGAACAATCAGAGGATGCGGTTTTGGAAAACTTGGAACTCAAAGAATTCATTTGTAGAGATTCTGCTATCACACTGAATGGGACGAATTACCATGAAAGTAAAAAACAGGAAAATGTATTTGGTTATCAATGGAGTACAGGCGAAAAAACACCGACAATAAGAGTCAATACTCAAGGGAAATATGGTTTGACAATCAATGAAGCCTGTAGAAAAAAGGAACTGAGTTTTGTTGTCAAAATAAAAAACTGCTTTTGTAATGTCTTTGTCCCTAATACATTTTCTCCCGATGGCAATGGTATAAATGATGTCATCAAGCCTTTTTGGAAATGCAGTGATGCTGTTGTCAGCAGACTTAATTTCAGCGTATTTAATCGCTGGGGCAATCGAGTATTTCAAACAAAAGATTTAGATGTCGGCTGGGATGGGCACTTCAAAGAATCCCCTCAGTCAGGCGACTTATTTGTCTGGGTATTGGATTATGATATCAAAGTCGGCAGCCGAACTGAAAATTATGTCGAATCTGGAAATTTGACCATTATAAAATAAGGATATAAAAAGTTAATTTTGCACGCCTCAATTTCATCCTTACACCCCTCAGTCCCAAATGGTCGGGATTATCCTTTTTAGAAAGATTTTTTTATAAAAACAAGACATGAGCAAACGCTATCTGATTTTCAATAGCACACTATTCTTTTTCTTTTTTCTTTTTTTAACAAATTGTTCAAAAAAAGAAAAAACACTTTTCACTCTGCTCCCTGCAAGCGAAACGGGTATTGATTTTATTAATCAAGTGGATTATACCGAAGATTTCAACTGCTATACCTACCGCAGCTTTTACAATGGCGGCGGCGTGGGCTTGGGCGATGTGAACAATGACGGGTTGGTTGATATATTTTTTTGCGGCAATATGCAGCCCAGCAGATTGTATCTCAATAAAGGCAATTTCAAATTTGAAGATATTACTGAAAAGGCAGGTGTCTCATGCAAAGGCGTGTGGGCAACAGGTGTGGCGATGGCGGACGTGAATGGAGATGGACTTTTAGACATTTATGTTTGTAAATCTGGCAAACCCATGAGCGAAGGCGTGCGGCACAACGAGCTTTTTATCAACAACGGAACTTCCCTCTCCGGTGGGCAGGGGGGCATCACTTTTACTGAAAAATCTAAGGAATATGGGCTTGACAACGAAGGGCTTTCTACTCATGCCGCCTTCTTCGATTTTGATAAAGACGGTGATTTAGATTGCTATTTACTCAATAATTCCTTTCGTTCTGTAGCTAATTATGATAGAAGCTCTAATTTGCGAAACATCCGTGATACGCTCGGCGGCAATACGCTTTATAGAAATGACAAGGGGCATTTTACCAATATCAGCGAAAAAGCGGGTATTTATGGCAGCAGCATTGGCTTTGGCTTGGGCGTCACGATTGGCGATGTGAATCGGGATGGCTGGCAGGATATATATGTGTCCAATGATTTTTTTGAAAAGGATTATCTCTATTTGAATAACAAAAATGGCACTTTTACTGAGGGGGTCGAGCGAGCAATACCTGAACTGAGTATGGGTTCGATGGGTGCTGACATGGCAGATATTAATAATGATGGCTTCCCTGAAATATTCGTCACCGAAATGCTCCCATTTACGGAGGCGCGATTGAAAACGAAAGCCACTTTTGATTCGTGGAACAAATATCAAATGAATATCAAAAACGGTTATCACCACCAATTTCCCCGAAATGTTCTACAGCTCAACAACGGGACTTTTCCTCCTTTTGGGGGGCAAGGGGGGCTTTCATTTAGTGAGATTGGTCGGATGGCGGGCGTGAATGCAACGGATTGGAGTTGGGGTGCGTTGATTGCAGATTTGGATAATGATGGTTTGAAAGATATATTCGTCGCCAATGGCATTTATAAGGATCTTTTTGACCAAGATTATGTGAGTTTTATGTCCGATCCTAATAATGTTCGGGCTATTCTGAACCGTCAAGGCGGTGGTATAAAAGCGTTGATAGATACCATTCCATCTGAAAAAACAGCCAATTTTGCTTTCCAAAATAATGGTTCATCATCTACGACCAAAGGCGCACCTGTTACTTTTACCAATAAAGCCACTGAATGGGGTTTGGCACAACCCAGTTTTAGCAATGGCTCGGCTTATGCAGATTTGGACAATGATGGAGACTTGGATTTAGTGATTAACAATGTCAATATGCCCGCTTTTGTTTATCGAAACGAAGCGAATGAATTGAAAAAAGACAACCATTATTTGACTATTGTACTGAGGGGGGAAGGGCTTAATACTTTCGGACTCGGTACGCAAGTCACTATTTATGCGCAAGGCAAGCAGTTTTACAATGAAGTCGCGCCTATGCGAGGCTTTGAATCTACGGTAGATTCGAGGCTCGTCTTTGGCTTAGGCAATATACCGCAAGCAGATTCAGTGGTTGCTATTTTTCCAAGTGGTAAAAAAGCAGTTTTAAAAAATATTACGACCAATCAAATTTTAATCATTAAGGAAAATGAGTTCTCTATTGGCAATGAGCAATTTGCAATGGGCAATGGGCAATGGGTAATAGGTAATGATAAAGCATTAATTTTCAAAGAATTAAACAGTGATAATATTTTAAATTTCAAACACATCGAACCTGAATTTAATGCTTTTGATATTGAACGATTGCTCTTTCAGATGCCCACTGCCGAAGGTCCAAAAATGACGAAAGGCGATGTGAATGGCGATGGCTTAGAGGATGTTTTTATCGGCAATGGAGCTGGTACAGCTTGCGAATTGTGGTTGCAACAAGCCAATAATACTTTTAAAAAATCCAATGAAAATGTTTTTGAAAAAGATAAAATGTATGAAGCCACAGCCGTGCTATTTTTTGATGCGGATAAAGATGGTGATTTA
>JANLRG010000674.1:0-16663 GCA_031361545.1 Bacteroidota bacterium | reverse complement strand
GTAAGTTCTTTGTCTACTCTTTATTTTGAGTTAACCATTTGCAATTTCCACATTTCACTTATGTCACTTCAGCATAATCAACTTTATTCTTGTTCACTTTTTGAAAAGTTAGATGACAGTATCATTGCAGAAATTCTTTCTTTTTCTCAAAAGACGAATTACAAAACTGGAGAAAGATTAATTGAGAAGGGAACTGTTCCGAAAGCTTTATTTATTGTTGATAAAGGAATTGTAGGAATTTATAACGAAGACATATTGTTAGCAAGATTGAGTGAACTATCAATACTCGGAGAAAGTTTTCTTGCCAATGCATCTGCAACTGCATCTATTGTAGCGCTGACAGATTTAATTATGATTGAAATTGAGACGGAGAGATTTGTAATGTTGGCACAAAAATATCCGCAGGTAATTTTTAATTTATTTGCAATTAATTTACAACGATTAAGAAACTCTAACGATGCTGCATTAAAAGAAGCTCATGAGAGAGAAGGAAAACTGACACAGTTAGTAAAAGAGCGGACGGCAGAATTAATTGTGACACTAGAAAACTTGAAAAAGACGAATGGCGAATTAGCTGAGACTAGAGATAGTTTGATTGAAACACAAAAGTTCAGACAGCAATTTTTGGCAAATATGAGTCATGAAATTCGGACACCTATGAATGCTATTGTTGGGCTAACGAACTTATTATTGAAATCAAAAATCGATGCACATCAGGATAAATATTTAAATGTCATTAAAAAAAGTGGTGCTAATTTATTAGTCATTATCAACGACATTTTAGATTTAGCAAAAATTGAATCTGGCAAAATGGAATTGGAAGCCGTTCCGTTTCCATTGAGAGCAGCGATTTCTAGTATTCACACCATCTTAAATTTGAAAGCCGAAGAAAAGGGTATTCAAATGATTGAAAAAATTCATGATGACGTTCCTGAATGGGTTATTGGTGATGAAACTAGAATTACTCAAATCATTATGAACCTTGCTGGAAATGCAATTAAGTTTACAGCGAAAGGTAGTGTTACAATAGAAGTGAGTGTTGAAAATAAAAATAAAAAAAACAATAAAATAAAGTTCAGTATAAAAGATACAGGAATTGGAATACCGGAAGATAAAACTGAAACAATCTTTGAGAGTTTTGGACAAGCATCTGCCGATACGACTAGAAAGTTTGGCGGGACAGGATTAGGACTAACCATTTCAAAACAGTTGGTTGAAATGCACAAGGGTGAATTGAAAGTGAAGAGTGTAGTAGGAGAAGGCTCTGATTTTTATTTTGTTTTAGAGTATGAAGAAGGAGCAAAGCCAGAGGAAGATGTTTTAGCTGATGGACAAATGGAACACGATCTGGCTGGTAAGAAAATTCTCCTTGTTGAAGACAATGAATTTAATCAGTTAGTAGCAGTCGATACAATTAATGATTTGTATCCGGAATTAAAAGTTGATGTCGCCGAAAATGGATTGATAGCTTTGAAGATGTTAGAAGATGAAGACTATTCTTTTATTTTTATGGACATACAAATGCCGGAGATGGATGGGTACGAAACGACTCGACAAATTCGAAGTCGCTTTTCACTACCAAAATCTCAAATCAGAATTTGCGCTATGACGGCCAATGTTACGAAAGAAGAAATTGATGCTTGCATTACTGCTGGCATGAACGATTACATGATGAAGCCATTTACGCAAGAGGATTTGAGAGAGAAAATTATTAAAAACACATTTGTTAACGCTTAATCGTTTTTTATGAGCCGCTACGATAAAGTCTTTTCTATGATGATGGAAAAATTGAAGGCAGAGCTGCCTGGAAATTTGGCTTATCATAATCTTGAACATATTCTCGATGTTTTACAAGCAGCCATTTCCTTGTCAGAACTTGAAAAGTTGACAGAAAAAGAAATCGAACTATTGAAGGTCGCTGTTCTGTTTCATGATGCCGGATATATTAATACAGTTGCTCGTCATGAAGAAGCGGGTAGTGAATTGGCGGATGAATTGCTGCCAGAATTTGGTTATGATGAAAACGAAATTCAGCAAATCCAGGCAATGATTATGGTGACAAAATTCCCACACAAGCCGAAGACACAATTAGAAAAAATAATTTGCGATGCAGACTTAGATTATTTAGGGCGAGAAGATTTTTTTGTGATTGGAAACAATCTATTCAAAGAATTAAAAACGCTAGGCTCATTGTCAAACATTGATCAATGGAATCAATTACAAGTCCAGTTTTTGAAGAGACATAAATATTTTACAGAGTCAGCAATCAGTCTGAGACAAAAAAATAAAATGAATCATTTGGAGATTGTAGAGAAACTGTTAGGATTTTAGAGAAAAAATTTGTGATATAAAATATTCCACGACCATGAGTCGCTGTGGAATATTTAGTGAGTCATCGCTTTAGAAAATTTATTTATAAATTGACGTAGAGTTTTTATTATTTAATCGGCGTGGAATATTTAGTGAGTCATCGCTGTAGAAAATTTATTTATGAATTGATGTAGAGTTTTTATTATTTAATCGGCGTGGAATTTTTATTCAGTCATCTCCCTAGAAAAAGTTGTTGTTGAATCGTCACTGAATATTTATTGAGACATCACTTTGAAATTTTAAATGAGTCATTGGGGTGAAATCTTTTTAAGGCTGAATCGACATGGAAAATCATTGATAAATCACCATTATTATGAATTATGGTGGAATTATTTAAAGAAAAAGTTCAAATAATCATTGTTTTATAGCAGTTGTTTACTAATTTTGCCGTCCGCAAGTCAAAAAACCAGAATTGCGAAGATTCTTCCTTAGCTCAGCTGGTTAGAGCATCTGACTGTTAATCAGAGGGTCCCTGGTTCGAGCCCAGGAGGGAGAGCTAATAAAAGGAGTGCAAATTGTGAAAGTGTGCAAACCGGGTGTGAGTTTGTGCACCACATGAAAGACACACAAAAAATGCACCTAGACAAAACGACCAACCTCTGTATTAATGCAGATGTTGGTCGTTTTTGGTTTAGAGGAAATTAGGAAAGTTAACTTGAACCGACACATCTTCGGGCGAACAGTAGGGCAGTCGATAACAAGCTTAAACGAAATTTACTTTGGAGTGTTGTCATCCGTTGGTGCAACTGATGTAATGATAAATTCCTTTGGTGAAATTGTTTTGAAAACCTTTTTTTTAAAGATAAATACTTTCTAAAATCAAACGCAAGAAGTTTGTTAGAAACTTTCAAAAAAGCACTTGACTTTGAAACAGCAATTACACAAGCAATCTCCACCGTTTGCATGCCATTCACTCCCGACCAAATTATTCTCTCAGGAAAAGCATTTGCTTCAATGAATGAGGCAAAAGATTTTATCCGTCAAGAGTTGGAAGAAGAATTAAACTTAACTGTAGAGGAAGGAAAACACTATTCACTTACTGACACCGAAGGACACAACTTGTGAAGAAGAGGAACAAGATCATCACTTCGATGGATGAAAGTAGTGAGCTAAAATAATTGCCTACAACTTTGTCTGTTCATATAATTCACCAACCAAAGTTGTCGGCATACATCTACCGAAACGTGATTCATTCGGAAGAAATATTGAAAGTAATGCAACTAAATATTGATAAGACAATATTATCACCGTTACGATGAAAGCAAGTCAACATTATTTCTGTGCATGGGAAAATCTTCTTATGAGCTTCAATGAAGAATTTGGATCACAAGTTACAGGAGCAACAACCACAGCGGAAATGAGGACTAAAAAATGCACTACCAACCGATAGCGGGACTAACCAACTAAACTGCATTTTTTTTGTCGAATCTGTTTTAAAAGGCACCATAGAATATATCAAAAACAAACTGAAGCTAAACTGCCGATTAATTCCCCTTTCTTGACTTCAATATTTTGTACCTTCAAACCAAGAAAATCGCTCTTTAATAATATTTTCTTTTTCTGTTTTTAGATAAATTAGAAATGAATTAGCAACCATTGAAAAACCTTTATCTTTTAACCAAATTAAATTCCAAACAGATTTAATAGGGAAGCCTTTTACAGGAATAATTTGCAGTTCACCAGCATTCAATTCATTTTTTATTCCAATCAATGGCATTATGGAAAATCCCATTCCTGCAATTACAGCTTGCTTCACCGCTTCGTTTGATGTGAGTTCCATTTTCTTTTTTACAGGCAGCTTGTTTTTCAAAATAAATTTTTCCATTACATGCCTCGTCCCTGACCCCTGCTCTCTATAAATTAATGGAATGTTTTCAAAAATCTTTTTGTCATAAATTTTTTCTTTAAATTTTTTGTCTTTGTTGCCGATCAAGTAAAGTTGGTTTTGCATCAATTCCAATTTATTCAACTTCATGTTTTCTGGCATTACTGATACCAATGAAAAATCAACTTCGTTGTTCTCCAAACTTTGAATCACTTGCGATTTATTCGTTACATCAAGTATTAATTCTACTCCTTGGTGCTGCTTTAAAAATCCCGAAAGAAAATAAGGCATGACATATTTTCCTGTTGAGACCACTGAAATTTTCAATCGTCCTGCCAACTTCCCTTTGAATTCGTGTGTTCTGAAATTAATGGCTTGTGCTTCGTTCAAAATTTTTTCTGCCGATAAGGCAATCTCGTTTCCGAAATCGGTAATAAATATTTTTCTGCCAATCATTTCTGTTAGCGGGATATCGAACTGGGTTTGAAAGTTTTTTAATTGGATGGAAACAGCTGGTTGCGTTAAATGCAATTCCTCTGACGCCTTTGTTACGCTTTGTGTTTGCGTAATCTTTAAGAAAATTCGTAATTGGTTGATGGTGTAATTCATAAATATATTTTATACTAATCATTGCAAAGTTAAATGAAAACTTATAATATCCAATACTCACCTTTGCGTCATCATGAAAATAAAATCAACGATGAAAATAACAAAAACCAAAACAACAATTACATTTTTAGCGATAGCAACCCTATTCCTGATGCTAATAGCCGCTCCAAGTTTTTCCCAAACGGCATCTACGAATTCTATTGTTGTTGATACTGTAACAATGACAAAAGAAAAGCAAGAAAGCATTACAACGGAACAAGCATTACAAAAACTGAAAGATGGCAACAAGCGTTTTGTATCGGTCAAACAACTTAAAAGAAATTTGAATGAACAAGTTACAAAAACGGCCAAAGGACAGTTTCCTTATGCCGTAGTGTTGAGTTGCATTGATTCAAGAACATCAACCGAATTAATTTTCGACGAAGGATTGGGTGATGTTTTCAATGCAAGAATTGCTGGTAATTTTGTGAATACCGACATTCTCGGAAGCATGGAATTTGCCTGCAAGGTGGCGGGTTCAAAATTGATTTTGATAGTTGGACATAGCAAGTGCGGTGCAATAAAAGGCGCTTGTGATAATGTTCAATTGGGAAATCTAACTCATGTAATTGATGAGATAAAACCGGCTGTAGATAATGTAAAAAACATTGATGGCGAAAGAAATTCACATAATGATGCTTTTGTACAAGCTGTTGCAGAAGAGAATATAAAACTTGCTATAAAAGAAATTCGTGAAAAGAGTAGCATCTTAAATGAGATGGAAAAGAAAGGTGAAATAATGATTGTGGGTTCTATGTATAATTTGGAAACAGGGAAGGTTGACTTTTTTCAAAACTAAATTCAAACAAAATAAACAAGAATTGTGATCAGCGAAAGAAAATTAGTAATGGCTACCATGCATCAGTCCTAATTCTCTTTTAATTAAATGTGCAACGTCGCCATTAACCGATTATCAATTTAAAACTAAAGAAGCGGAAATAGTTGTGAGTGGCAATTAGGTTTTTGATGATGGAAATATTTTAATGAACCTTATCATGATAAATGAGTACTCTTTAATAAGGAAAGATAAATCTATGGAAAGCTTAAAAGCCACAAATTCACTTTTTATTATCTGCCCATTTTGTCAATTGGAAAATTACCTACGAACTAATTTCGGTGATGACATTTATTTTATGACATCAACAGCAGGAGTCTTGTTTTTTTGGGCTGACGAACTTCCATCAATAAAAGAATTTATTGAAAGAGAGAAAATCCAAAATATTTATTTAGTGAATGATCTTGGTTGCAACTTTATTGAGGAAGCAATTATTGGCAAAAAAGAATTTGGAATGAATGCTGAACAGCAGTTAAGAAAACTGTTACAAAACATACAACCAACAATAACCAATGAAGTTTCATTGCATGAAACTAAAAGAATTGTGGCAAAATTAAATCTTCATCAGCAGAAAAAATATTTAGCATCTCTAAACATTGTGAATCATGAAGTAGAAAATTTAGAAGTAAAAATACATACGATTATTATCGATAAAGATCAATCCATTTCTAACAATTTTACTCTAAATTAAAAGCAAAAAAATGGATTTTCATATTCTTATTTCAAATCTAACTAACCCAACACTACTTTTTTTCGTGCTAGGAATTATTGCAACAACGGTAAAAAGCGATTTAGAAATTCCGGCCTCTTCCAGTAAATTTATTGCACTCTATCTTTTGTTTTCTATTGGTTTTAAAGGAGGGCAAGAGTTAGCTCACAGTGGATTTACCAGCGAAATTGTTTATTCACTCTTGTTCGGAATGACGTTAGCATGCCTAATTCCGATTTACACTTTTTTTATACTGAAAAGAAAATTAAGCATCAGCGATGCAGGTGCAGTAGCTGCTGCTTATGGTTCAGTAAGCGCTGTAACATTTGTTGCCGCTGCTTCATTTTTAGAAGCGCAAAAAATTACTTTTGGCGGACACATGGTTGCTGTAATGGCGTTCATGGAATCACCGGCCATCATTGTAGGTGTTATTTTAATGATGCATTATGAAAAAGAAAAGACGAGCAACGTAAATTTCAAATCGGTTATGCACCATTCTTTTACGAACGGAAGTGTGCTAATGATTTTAGGAAGTTTATGTATTGGATTAATTGCTGACACTAAACAAGCGGAAGGAATAAAACCATTTACTACCGACATCTTCAAAGGTTTTCTTGCAATCTTTCTATTGGAAATGGGAATGGTAACTGCAAAAAGATTTTCAGCATTTAAAAAATATGGATGGTTTGTTTCGTTGTTTGCCCTCATCATTCCTGCCATCAATGGTTGCCTAATTGCATTAACAAGCCAATATATAACTGATGACATTGGGAACAGATTTATTTTTGCCATTCTAGCTGCGAGCGCCTCTTACATTGCTGTGCCAGCAGCTATGCGTTTGGCGGCACCCAAAGCCGATCCAGGGCTTTATATTCCAATGGCCTTAGGAGTTACTTTTCCTTTTAATATTACTGTTGGGATGCCGTTGTACCTTATGATTATAAAAATTTCATCATAAAATTCTAACTAGGAAAAAAATTTCACAAATAAGCTTATGGATCCTGAAATAGCACATGGACAAGTAAATCATTCAGAAAGATGGCAATGTTGTATTGAAACGAAAAAAATGAAATGCAATCTTACTAAAAAAAATGAAAAAGCAATATAATTGTTGTGGGCAATAAACGTGAATTGGAATAGTAAGTGATTTTTTTTTAAACACTAGAGTTGATTAAGAATAATTCTATTCTTAACTCATTAATCAGAAATTCTATAAAATATTACAAGCTTATTTAATGCTTTATTATTAAAATAGTTTAACTTTAAATACCTTTTTCTGTTGACACTTATGTAAATGAATCGTAGAGAATAAATTTAACACGTAATTTCTCACTCATTAGAAGTTGAAATAGGGTTTAATGCTAGATCCCAAATTTTTTAGTGGAGCGGACTAAGAAAAAACAACATTGACTGAACTAATTTACAACAGAAAAATCGGCGAATTCTCTTCTTCAATTTATGAATTTCCGTTGAGGAAAAAATTAATTAAACCAACAATGTACCATCTAAACAAATTAATGAAAATAATAATTATTCGTAACCTGGTATTCGAAAAATAAAAGGAGATGATGTCATCTAAAATATTTTTATCGGCCCGCTGGGAATATCTTGCGATGTTTAATTACGAAGTGGATGCTGCGATATTAAAACCACATTTGCCGCCCTACACTGAAATTGATTTTTATAATGGTAAAGCGATTGTAAGTGTAGTTGGTTTTTTATTTAACAACACAAAAGTTTTAGGCATAAAATGGCCGGGCTTTATAAATTTTGAAGAGGTAAATCTGCGTTATTACATTAAATATTTCGATGGAATAAACTGGAGAAGAGGTGTTGGTTTTATTTCAGAAATAGTTCCGCAGTCTTTAGTGGCACATTCTGCTAATTTATTTTACAACGAACACTATAGCACTGCTAAAATGAATCATTCGGTTAATGAAGTAAATGAACAAATAGAAGTAAAATATAATTGGAAAAAAAATGAACAGCAATGGAATTCTATGTGGATAAAAGCTACTAATGTTTTACAGGACATTGCACCAGATTCAGAAGAAGAATTTATTTTTGAGCATTATTATGGTTACAATGGACTGAACAAGAATACGGCAATTGAGTATTCTTTGGAACATCCTCGCTGGCAAGTTTTTCCTGTGAAAGAATTTAAAATGAATTGTGATGTTGAAAAACTTTATGGAGCTGCGTTTGTTTCTTTTATAAAAAATGTGGAACCCATTTCAGTTTTTCTTGCTAAAGGATCAGATGTAAAAGTGAAAATGCCAAGTAGAATTAAAAAATCTTTATAAATAATCTAATAGTTGATTTCATGAAAATAGGGGGATGAGTAATTTTATTGGTTTATCTAGAAATAAAACTCGCCGAGAGCATGATTTAATTTCGTTTTAAAATATTTTAGTTTAGATACACTAAGTTATACAGGTTGCTAAGAGTATTTATTTTTTCTTAGGTTGATAAGGGGTTTCACTCATTCCATTAAATTCCTTTATCGTTACTACGATAAATGTAATAAATGAAGCTGAAACAATAACTGTCAATACAATTAAGTCAAGATTATTCATATCACTTATTGATTTTTTTTCAAGTTAATATAAATTAAAAGGCCAACCATCGTTGGAGGCCACAATCCTATAAATATTGCCCTCATTGGATTATTCAAAACAAGGTAATCGTATTCAGAAATAAATATGATTACTACAATGCTTGCAAGAATTATTAATTCGGATATTTTGAATTTTTTTATCATGAAAATTTAACGAGTTTTAAATTTAAATAATTAATTTTATTGGAGCAAAAGTAATAGAATAATTTGGTTATGCAAATCAATTAAAATTTAATTTTTATCTCCATCACATTAAGTTGCTCAGGATTAAAATTGATTTTGATACCGAATAAAATGGTGTACAAAATAAATAAAATTTATTTTTTTAGATGAGTCATTATTTCATGTTTGGAAAGAACCTACCATAATGTGGAGTCGTCCCTTCGTCACGAAATGGTTATTAATGTAAATCGGTTGTAATTATCACTTGTATGTAAAGTTGCTTCTGATCGAGTGTATAATGTCATTTTCTTTTTGCACTTGTTTCTTTGTCATTTTTTGATAGATTTGTGTAAAGCCATTTCAAGACGGAATATACCGCCGACAATGCTAAAAAATAATAGAAAAAAAACTCAATGACAAATAACAAAATATTTTTTGTAACCGGTGGATCCGGCAAACAAGGCGGAGCAGTTGCAAGAAATTTGGCTTTGCAAGGTTTTACAGTAAAAGCGCTTACGCGAAATCCAACTTCTGCTAATGCACAAGACTTACACAAGTTGAACATCCAGCTTGTAAAAGGCGATTTAAATAATGTAGATACTTACCGCGAACATTTGAAAGATGTAGATGGAATATTTAGCGTTCAAACTTTTGAAAATGGAATTGAAAACGAAATAAAACAAGGCACTGAATTAGCAACACTAGCTAAAGAATTTAATGTTAAGCACTTTTTATATTCTTCAGTAGTTGGCGCTCATTTAAATACAGGTGTTCCGCATTTAGATAGTAAATTTAAAATTGAAAATCATATTCGGCAATTAGGTTTGAACTTTACTATCATACGACCTACTTCGTTTTATGAAAACTTTTTAATTCCGCAGGTAAAAAGTGGAATATTAAAAGGAAAACTTACGCAGCCAATTAATAGAGATACAATTCAACAATACATTTCAACGGAGGATGTTGGCAAAGCCAGTGTAAAAATATTTCAGAACAGAGAAATGTATTTGGGCAAAACAATTCCTTTGGCTGCAGAACAACTAAGCACTCATGAAGTAGCTGAACTATTTTCTACTGTGCTGGGCAAAAAAATAGAGTATCAAAAATTGCCTGTACTTATTACAAGAATATTTATGGGAAAAAATTTATATAAAATGTTTAAGTGGGTAAATGAAAAAAGTTCTTTTCAAAAAGAAGATGTCGAATTATCGAGAAAAGAATTTCCAAATTTACTAAGTCTTAAAAGTTGGATAGAAATGAATTTCAAAAGTAATTTATAAAACACTACTATTATGGAATTAATGATTTACGGTGTTTACTCATTTCTTGCTGCTTACAATGCAGGTAACATGTGCAGTTTGCAAATGCAGCACTATGGGATATATCCTTATGTTGGAAAAGAAAATTTTAAAAATTACATGAGTGCAAATAACAAAGCCGCTTTAATCCCAGCCGTTCTTCCCGGAATGTTAATGCTATTTCTAAGCATCATTTTAATGTTTAGTCGTCCCAATTTTATGACAAGCGCTGAAGCTATTCTATCACTTGCATTAAACATTGTAGCATTTATCTCAACATTCAAGTGGCAACGAAAACTGCAATCAGAGTTGGCGGAATTTGGATATGACGAGAAAAAAATAAATCTTCTGATTTCAACCAATTGGATCCGCACAATTGTTTTTATTATACTTGGTATTATGACGATTTCAATTGTGGTGGTTGCAACAAAATAAGTAGGAAGTTCTGATATATAATAGAAATATAAATTCAAATTATAACTCTATGGATTTAATTAAATTTTACATTGGTCTTATAGCTCGTTTCATTGAAGCGATAGGTGTGGCGACAATTGTTCTTGGTGTTTTGGTATCGTTGATAAGATATGTTTTTACTCGTCAAAACATTCAACCTCGCAATTATAAATTTCTAAGACGAGAATTAGGCAAAGGAATTTTATTGGGACTTGAGATTTTAGTGTCCGGTGATATAATTGCCACAGTGGTTACAGAACCCACAATGGAAAGAGTTTTAATCTTAGCAGTGATTGTTCTGATCAGAACATTTTTAAGTTTATCGATACAAATTGAAATCGAAGGAAAGTTTCCGTGGCAAAAACAATCAGACAATACGAGTCTATAAAAAGCAACTGCTGTTTGCAAATAGCGAATTAAAGATTTGTGCAAGATGAGAGTATTCAGATTTGCGACACATTTTTAGAAAGCGGAATCTATGTGCGTTTACATTCAAAGTTTTTTAGGGTATGCGAGCAGCAAGACGATAGAGGTTTACGCACACATTAGCGCGAAGGTTTTTGGGTAGTTCAAGAGTCCGATGGATGACATAGATATTTGAGCAACAGTTTTATTATTGGATTTTATTTTATACCATTGTGTGTATATAAGTTTTAATTATTAATTTTACAAACTATAAAAAAAATAATTTTTAAAAAATAAAACGAATAAAACTATGACTAAACTAAAAAAACTTTTTCTTATTCTACCAGTAATAATTTTTTGCATGTATTCTTGTAAGAAAAGTGACTCAACTCTTGTAACTGTAGCTGTTACTTTAGAAGGTAAATGGCAATACACAAAAACTGGAACTATATCAAACAATCAAGAAATACTTACAGACTACCAACACACAGCAGGTTGTACTAAAGATTATTTAGAAATACTCATTGGTGGAATTCTTAAAAGCCATGAATTTGCCAATCCAAATTGTCAAGAAACTATTAACACAGGAACATGGACTAAAAGTAATAATTCTTTAACCGTGGCTTATCCTAGTCAACCAGTTATTAATGGTGAAATTTTAGAACTTACAAGTACAACGCTAAAGACAAAATTTATAAACTCTGGAATAATAGACATAGAAGTCTTGACAAGAATTCCATAACAGACTATTTTTAAACTGATCGGCACTCATTGCCACAACATTATTTTATTTCTCTTTTTATAATTCGGTAAAAAATAATGTTGTGGCTATGCTAATCGTTAGGCGAAACCTGTTGGCGACTCGCCAATTTTAAAATTTAATGTTGAGGCCTGCATTGAAAAATACGATGCCGTAACCGAGTTCTCCAAAAATTCCAATGTGTTCTGTGAACCTGTAACGAGCTCCTGCATAAGCTGACCAAATAAATCCATCATAGAATTTGTTATCGAAACTAGACTTATTCATTTTGTCGCAAAAGGGCGTAGTAGTTATGGCGTACTCATCGGTTTCAAAATTGTTCCCGAACTGAAGTCCCACATAGGCATCGAGATTTTCATTTTGGAAAAGTGAGTTCAGATGATATGAACTGCGGAGGGCAACTATGAGATGCTTTGCTTCGTGAGTGTAAACATACGTATAAGAATAGTTTCCGTTTCCGTTTCCATTGTTGCAGACATCTGTTCCAGTAACAGTCCATTTTGCTTTGGATTCTCCAACATAAACACCAAGGCTTAAGGAATTTGATAAACCGAAATCAAGCACACCGGAAATAGCGGGTATGCTTACGTCGTATTTAGAATCTATAAATGTATTGCCGAAGCCATAACCAAGATTTATGTCCACCTGACCTTTCTTAAATGATTGTCCAAATGATGTTATGCTTACAGCTAAAAGAAGGAGGATGATTTTTATTTTCATTTTGTTTTTTAAGTTTAGTAAGATTAATATTCTTTTCAGGAGTTTACGTTGTTACCATTTTAGGGTTACTCATTCAAAATAAATAATCAAAACTTTAACTTTAAAGAAATCCAAAACTCTCATTACACCACGTTATCGTTGAATCGGCGCCAAGAAACTTTTTCTATTGCCAATAAACATTTATCGGCTATGCTTTGGCGACACAACGATTTAAAACTGGACGATAAATGAATAATCAGAAAGCAAGGTTGATACAATTAAAACAGGAGCCTTTATCATTATCTTTATACCGTTTAGAAACAAAATGAAATTCAGGCGAACAACATAGCAACATGAAAAATAAATTACAACTACAAAACATTTTTAATTTCGGACTAATTATTTTAATGACATGTTTGCCTTTCTTCTCTATAGCACAAGCACCTAATCCTTCATTGACAGGTTACTTTCATAATTGGAATGATGCCAGCGCACCATACATTCAGCTTGACCAGGTTGATACGCGTTACAATATAATTAATGTTGCGTTTGCTTTGCCGCAGGGAGGTACTGATTACAATATGGGATTTACTCCTGCTTTGGTTTCGCAGGCAACTTTTATTTCGCAGATACAAACCTTGCACAGTCAAGGCAGAAAAGTGCTTATCAGTGTTGGCGGTTCAACAACTTCTGTTTCGTTAAGCAATACTACCGAGCGTGATATTTTTATCAGCTCCATGAATACCATCATCACCACATACGGTTTTGACGGTATTGATATCGACCTTGAAGGAAGTTCGCTATCGGTGAGTGGTGGAACAATAGATGCTCCCATCGACCAACCCATCATCAACCTCATTTATGCCACGAAGCAGATTATGGCAAACTATTATGCACAACATAATCAACGAATGATTTTATCAATGGCTCCTGAAACGGCTTTTGTGCAGGGAGGACAGTCCGCCTATTCAGGAATTTGGGGCGCGTACTTAGCGGTAATACAAGCGTTGAGAGATTCAATTGATATACTTCATGTGCAACTTTACAACAGCGGCTCCATGTATGGTTTAGATGGAATTATTTATACACAAGGCACTGCAGATTTTATTGTAGCAATGACTGAAGCAATAATTCATGGCTTTAATTCAGCAGGTGGAATGTTCTTAGGGTTACCCGCAAACAAGGTAGCTGTCGGACTTCCGGCTTGTACGAATGCAGCAGGCGGTGGATATATTTCTCCGGCAATTGTAAAGTCAGCCATTGATTATTTAAGAGGTAATGGACCTAAACCGGGGACGTACACATTAGTACAAACTGGAGGGTATACAACGTTAAGAGGCATGATGACTTGGAGTATTAATTGGGATGCTGTTGCAACTTGTGGAAGTGTTTATGAATATGCCGCCAACTATCAAACTATTTTCGGAGCCGCTGCATCATGTGCAATTCCTTCTAGCTTAACTTCAACACCATCATCTACGTCTGCCACTTTATCATGGAGCGGCACAGGCGCGGCTTCTTATAATTTGCAATACAAACAAAGTTCAGCATCCATTTGGACAACAGTTTCTGCCACTACAAATTCATATATTCTTTCGGGATTAATTAATTGCAACGGTTATCAATTTCAGGTGCAAAGTGTTTGCAGTAGTTCGTCAAGCGCGTACAGCATTGCATCCTCTTTTACAACCACAGGTTGTTCAGTTACGTACTGCACATCTTCGGGCACTAATACATCGCGCGAATACATCAACAATATTACACTGGGAACTATTAATAACACGAGCGGAAATAATAATGGGTATGGCAATTTCACTTCATTAAGTACAAATCTTGCAGGAGGAACTTCTGTTTCTATTAGTTTAACTCCCGGTTATTCCATTCCTTCACGAAAAGAAAACTGGAACGTCTATATTGATTACAATCATAACGGCAGTTTCACTGATGCTGGAGAAAAAGTAACTACTGCCAGTGCTATTGGAGCAATTAGTAAAACATTTACTGTTCCTGTTACAGCGTTAAACGGTACTACTCGTATGCGTGTGCAAATGCGATACAATCATTTCGCTTCCGGCTCATGTGCGATTTATACTTATGGCGAAGTGGAAGACTACGCAGTATCTATCAACGGCAATGTCACACGTTTAGCTAATGAAAATAATTCAAACTTATTTCCTGAAAAAAGTAGTAAAGAAATCACGGATATAAAGTTGTATCCGAATCCAAACAACGGAACATTCACCATCGAAATAAATTTACCACAGACTATTAATATTGCTCAATTAGAAATTTATAATGAAATGCAGGAAAAAGTTTTTGAAGAAACGAACTTCAATTCGTATTCAAAGAAAATTCAGTTGGAAAATATTGCATCAGGAATTTATCTTGTAAAAGTATTTGATGGCGAAAAAATTTATTGCAAGAAAATAATTGTTGAGTATGATTGATAATCCGCAATTGGAATGAGCAATAGCATATCCGATAACAGCAAGCGTAAACGAAATTTAAAAAAGCAGGGCATTGATCGGTAAAACAACATCGGTGCAGACATTCTGCAAGCACGAACAGTGACTCGTGCTGAAAAAAAGTTTACAGTTTATTTTTTTGTAGCTCTCTAATTTTATGTGCTTTTGGATCAATACATTCTTGATTGTGAAAAAGGAAAGCATCTTCAAAAAAATGGAATTCGGATGAAACCTGGAAGCATTCAGAATTACAAGAGCATGCGACGGGTAGTAGAAATTTTTTGTGCAGCTAAAAATTTTGAAATACGAATTGTAGACTTAAAGAAGTGCACGATGAAACAATTTCTTACTGAGAAACGATATTGGAAAAAATTTAATACGCAATTGTCCAAGTACATGTACAAGGACTGCAATCACTTTGACAACTATGTTGGAACGACATTCAAATTGATCCGTTCCTTTTGCAATTATCTGAATAAAGAAAAAGGAATAGACACACAACAATTGCAAAAGCAGTTTTACGTAGTTAGTGAAGAAATTCCAATTATAGCTTTGAATCCGGAACAATTGAATCAGTTGATCTACGACAAGGAATTAGAAGAGCGATTGCCACTTCGTTTAAAAGTTGCCAAAGATGTCTTTGTGTTTGGTTGTACCGTTGGACTGAGAGTGTCCGATCCGATGTCTCTTACACAGGCTAATCTAGAAAAAGTTTATGAAGATTATTATTTGAAAGTACGTTCGAAAAAAACACAAACATTTACCAAAGTAAAACTTCCGGTTTATGCCATTGAGATTTTAAATAAGCACAAAAGATGCAAACCGACATTACTGCCGACATTACATCTCTATACCTTCAATCGTTATTTTCGGGAGATCGGGGAAATGGCAGGGTGGACTTATCAGGTAAATAAGAAAAGACAGAAAAGAGGAATAGGCCGCGAGTTAAAGACATTTGTTAAAAGCAAACCGTATAGGTTTTGTGATCTGATCACCACACACACTATGAGGCGTACTGCAATAACTACATTGTTAAATTTAGGGATGCCTGAGCACATGGTTCGAAAAATTTCAGGTCATGCTCACGGCAGTAAAGAATTTTTCAGATACGTTCAATATTCACAAAACTTCCTTGACCAGGAGGTAGACAATGTATATTCAAAATTATCCGAAATCAAAATTAATTCTGCGAGAAAAAGTACTTAAAAAAAAGTAACTAAAATCAGTTAAAACCATTATATTTGATCATCTCATTTTAAATCTATTTCATTGAGGAGGTATTCATTAAACAACTTTAGTTATGATCCGTTTGGTATGATAATGCCGGGAAGGAATTCGGACCCGGATAAGTATCGGTTTGGGTTTAATGGGCAGGAGAAAGATGATGATATTAATGGAAGTGGGAATTTGAATACTG
>JANLRG010000663.1:0-1626 GCA_031361545.1 Bacteroidota bacterium | reverse complement strand
TAAAATCTGACAAAAAACGGTTGCTAATGTCTCTATT
The DNA here is from genome assembly GCA_031361545.1 of Bacteroidota bacterium. Taxonomy (GTDB): domain Bacteria; phylum Bacteroidota; class Bacteroidia; order AKYH767-A; family 2013-40CM-41-45; genus JADKIH01. The sequence goes on along the minus strand of JANLRG010000663.1, from coordinate 1,589 downwards.
TTCGATGATTTTACCGGCTAAAATGGGTAAATAGGGCGTTGGATTGTAGCCTCTGCGTTTTATAAATTCATTTTCAAAACCATCAGTCCAATTCAAACCACCTGCTTCAAAGCTATCTGTTTGCAAATATTTCAAGGTTTTACCAGCCATGTCGCCAATCATTTTCAATAAAGGCTCAACGTGCGTATCCCAGTAGCGATTGAAATGTTTTTCGCTCATATAATCCAAAACCAAGCCTTGCCATTTGCCGCTTGAAGTAGAGACATGGGATTCCGTAGGCGTATAACCCATGCGTAGGATAATCCAATCACCTTCGGGTGCATTCCACTGTAAAAAACCGTCTTTATACTGAGGGGTCAAATTAAGAACTTGATTGAGGGCGGCATCTTCTTCCCCCACTGTTGCTGCGGTATCCGTCAAAAGCGGACGCGTTTCAGGCACAGACCATCCGACTTCACGGGTAGCGGCTTTGTTTTCAAAATCACGAATCGGTTTTCGATTGGTCAATTTTCTATCTGGAATGGCTAAAACCACCACATCTTTATAGTAATTATCTCGAATTTTAGGCATGGGCAACGCCATTTTAATGGTCGTTCCCCCTTTTATTTTAATTTCAGAAAACACCGTTTGTTTAGCCGCTTCTTCGGGTGTCACATCAGGTCCGCCCAAATTCCAACCGCTTTGAATACTCAATGACATGACTAAATCTAAGCGATTAGCCTCTTTTATGGCATGAAGATACAGCTCTCGCCAAGCCTCAGAACCCCAAAGTGGTCCTTCTGGAATATCACCATTGCCCCGTTGATTATGCCCGCCAGCATCAAAAATACACGCGCCACTAAATCCCTTTGCCTTCATTTCCGACAAATCTCGGGTTATGGCTTCTTTGGTCACATTGCCATTGAGCCACCACCACCAACAGCGAATGCCATACTGAGGGGGTGGATTTTGAAATATTTTTTCTGATAAAAGTTCTTGCTTTTGTTGGGCAAAAAGAGGGTAGTTTAGGGTGAAAAACAAGAGACTAATAAAGGCGTAATAGCAATTTTTCATAGATAAAAGTTTGATAGATTTCACTTAACTTTGCATGAAATTAAAGAAAATGAGAACATTTGATACATGGACTTACGAGCAAGTCGAAGATGTTTTTGGTATTTCACCGTTGAGAACAAGCTTTCCCTTTGAGGATTGGCTCAAAGCTGCCGATTGCGACCCCAACGCTTCTGAAAAAGAACTATTGGATTATTACCGTAATTTACTGTTTGAAGAAGTACAAAACTGGAATGAAGATGAGTTAAAACTTTTTTTCATCGGACCCGTCTTGGGCTTAATTCATTTCAAAACAGAGCATTTTAAACCCTTTACACAACGTACTTTAAGCGTTACACACGGCAATATAACAGCATCTGGCAAAGTAGATTTTATGCTTGCTAAAGGCAAAATGGTACCTAAAATTCCCTATTTCTGTTTGCACGAATACAAGCAAGAAAACCGCCGTGAAAATGACCCATTGGGGCAGTTACTTATCGGAATGGTTGCTGCAAAAGCTAAAAATGCCGATGAAATGCCGATTTATGGCTGCTATGTCT
>JANLRG010000063.1:0-3473 GCA_031361545.1 Bacteroidota bacterium | reverse complement strand
GACCGATGTGTTGTCACGTACGTTTGTTCTCATGCCCATCGAAAATAGGATCAATACTCAATCAATCCCGTCCGGGGTTTATCTGTTAACAGCGGTTGATTATTTGGGAAGAATTGTTGGAAGTACGAAGGTGATAAAATGATTTTTGATGTAGGAGGAGGAGATTGCGTGTGTCGAAGCCCGCTCCAATTTTTTTCTATCTTTGTTTACCATTGGTACCTTTCTAACCTCTTCCCAAATGAAAAACATCTACATCTTATCTTTTTTTCTTTTCCTCTGCATCACCAAAATCTCTGCCCAAACTCCGGATTCGATTCAGGTGACGTATTACCATACGGGCGGAACATATTCGTATGAGACAATGCAAACTTGTCAGGCCGATTCATTCTATAATGGATTACATGTCTCCACTTCGGATAACTCTTGGGTGAATGGCGATTGGAAAATTTATCATCGTTCACGTTTAAATTACAATTCTCAGGCGAAATTAGAAAGTCAGTTTGATGAAACTCTGTCAGATTCTACATGGATACCTGATATCTCTTACTACTATTTTTACAATGCGAGCAATGAACTGATTGAATATCGTGAAAATCACCGGGGACAACATAGGGTAAAAGAATATTCCAACGGGCTTCTTATATCTTCCTGCGATTCCGTTTATCAAAATAACAGTTTAGTTATCTACGGGAAAACATTCTACACCTACGCTGCAAACTCCCGACAAATTTTGAGTGTGTTCAATAATTATTATTCCGGTTTTGGAGTTCCTCGAAATTGCATCAGTACTTTTTATGATCCGAATGGTACGACACACACCGACACGACGTACGATTTTAATCCTTTTACAGGAATCAGGGCAAATCGTTTTTTAAAAATCTATATGCGCGATCAATTGGATCGGGATACGGCACGATACGAATACACATGGGATAATACAACAACATCGTGGCTGCCCGGAAATCGTTATGTGTACACGTTCGATTCACATGGGCGACCTTTAATTGTAGGTGGAGTTACAACCGTTGGCAACTACTCTGCGCCATTTAGTGATGGCAGCCACAATGTTTATGATAGTCTGAATCACACCTGCTCAACATCATACTATAATAACCCAGGATTTGTATCCCTCGACTATTATTATTATGAATCGAACGACACAATTTTAAAACAGAAGACTTCTACGTCGAATTACTCTGGAGATGTCGACTATTATTCTTCCGATTACTGCTACTTCTCCGCAAATAGAAATGATTTTGAAATGCTCCCGCAAATTCATTTCTGCAGTGCCGATAGCTTCCCAATGCCTGTTTATTACAATCCATTCAAACATTACAGTCACTATCAATGGACTCCCGCTACCGGATTAAGCAGCGATACGGTTCCTATACCATACGTTAGTTACAATAATTACATTACGTACACCCTCGTCTTGACCGACTCGCTTGGAAACAATTTCAGCAAACAAATTGATTTAGTCAATCTTCAATTCACCAAAGACAGCATTCTCATTAACTACATCGATACAATTAGTCACTGCCAAAGCATCGAACTAACATCATCAAATTTCTCAGGAAACTGGTCGAGTGAAAATGATTTCATATATGGCACAAATAATTCCATTCTGATTGACACAAACGGCACGTACATCTTATCAATTTCGGGCAATTTCGGATGTACTTTTGCCGATACTGCTGTGGTCACTTCCTTACACAACTCTGTTCATCCTCAGATTTACCAATCCGGTTGTGGCAATGTGTTAAAAACATTCATGCCGGGAGGTAGTAATTTTCAATGGTATTATACGGTTGACTCTTCCTATACAACAGGTAGTGTGACCGGAACTTTTGGTGTTGACAGTCTGATCTTACCAATGAATTACGGCAATTACTTTTTTGTTACTTGCCTCGATAGCAACGGTTGCTCCATGAGATCGCCGATCATTTCTTACATGACAACATTTTATAGCTTAAGTGAAATTCGCGAAAGTTGCCCAGGTAAATGCGACGGCGGCGTTTCTATCTCGATTACCCCATTCAGTGTCGACTACCCTTATTATGTTACGTTCTCCTCCGGCGACTCCGCAGAAATCACCGGTAGCAGTTATTTGATCGATTCTCTTTGCACCGACACGGCGCGATTTTACATCACCGATGGCAGAGGTTGTCGAACCGATTGTGCAATTTTTGTTCCGCCTTCAGCTCCTCCTGCTCACACTCTGGTAAGTGCAATGCAAACGTCGGGTGCTGCTTCTTGTAATGGCTCGCTCGTTATCGAACCGGTTAGCTTCCCTACCGGAAATCAAGCCTACGTCTGTGTTGATGATACTAATTGTCTGTGGTTTCCTGCCGACAGCGGTTACGTTTTCCATAATGTCTGTTACGGATTGCATCACGTCGAAACGTTTATTACACATTGCAGCGAATCTGTCGATGTTTTCGTCGACAGCTCTCTCTGCGGAGCCACACATTCAGCTTTAGCAACTACATGTATCGGTTGTTCTAATGGCGAAATAGATGTTCAACCGCTGGGAATTGCTCCCTACAATTACACTGTAGATCCACCTGCAGGAGCCGTAAATGGAAATGCCATCACAAATTTACCTGCCGGCACCTATACCATTTGCGTAAGCGATGCAAGCTCATGTATATTTTGTTTCTCCGAAACAATTGCCGAAGATCCTACAACTATTCAAAACGCGGAAACGAAAAATGTTTCTGTCTATCCGAATCCATCTTCAGGTAGGTTTACCATCGTTCTTAATCCAGAAATTAAATCATCGATCATAAATCTCTTTTCACTCGAAGGCAAAAAACTATTTTCTCAATCTATCGAAGGAAATACAGAGACGCTCGATTTTTCGTCACTACCAAACGGAAGTTATCTCTTGCAAGTGTGCTCAAAAGGCAGTTTGGGGATTTGGAAGAGGGTTAGTGTTTTGAAGTAATCAACTCCTGCCGCGACGTTCCGATAGCTATCGGAAATCGTCGAAGCATCGGAAAGTTTTTTAACTTTAGTTTATGAAAATTAGCTGTAATTATTATGCAAGTCCTTCGCAGCAGATTTTGCAGGATTAAAATGGCCGGTGAATGTTTCTGTAATCAATCTACATAATTTGTTTTGCTAATCTAATATACATTCATCGATCAAACCGGAAGTACAGAGTGAGGCGGAATCCCCTTACGCACAAGGCTTACGCGCAAAGATTCCCCGAGCAGGAGGAAGTTTGTGAGGGAGTGAGGAATGAATGATGAGTTATGAATGATAAATGATAAATGATAAATTTCCAACAATGAATAAAATGAATGGTAAATGGTAGCTGATGAATTTAATAATTCTAAGTTGCAAATATTGGATCAAGTTGGTCGAGTTCTTAAAGTCTATGAACTTTCATCTAAACAAAATACGTTTAACGGAAATATTTCTGAATTAGAAAATGGCCTTTACCGATGTATAATTTCCGATGAGGATGG
>JANLRG010000538.1:0-1396 GCA_031361545.1 Bacteroidota bacterium | reverse complement strand
GACGAAACGTTTTGGCTCAACCAAAAACGGATGGCAGAACTGTTTGGCGTCGAATCGCACACCATTACGTATCACCTAAAAGAGATATTTAAAAGTGGTGAATTAGACGAAAATTCAACTACTCGAAAAATTCGAGTAGTTCAAAAAGAAGGCAATAGAGACATTTCGCGAGACGTTGATTTTTACAATCTCGATGCCGTTATTGCCGTCGGCTATCGGGTGAACAGCCTTCAAGCGACTAAATTTAGGATTTGGGCGACCAAAACTTTAAAAGAATTTATCATAAAAGGCTTTGTTATGGACGATGAACGTTTGAAACAAGGCAAGCGTTTTGGCAAAGATTATTTTTCAGAACTTTTGGAGCGTATCCGTGAAATTCGGGCAAGCGAAAGGCGTTTTTATCAAAAATTGACGGATATTTATGCAGAATGTAGTCTTGATTACGACCCAAAAGCGGTTATTACGCAGACATTTTATAAGACAGTTCAAAATAAATTGGAATGGGCAATTACAGGTAAAACGGCGGCGGAACTGATTGCAGAACGCGCGAATGCCGAAAAACCAAATATGGGTTTGATGACTTGGAAAAAAGCACCCGATGGAAAAATTGTCAAAACAGATGTCGTCGTTGCTAAAAATTATTTGATTGAAAAAGAAATAAAGGAACTGAACCGCGTCGTGACAATGTATTTGGATTATGCCGAAAACCAAGCAGAACGCCAAAAAGCGATGTATATGACCGATTGGATAGACAAATTAGATGCTTTTTTGAAATTTAACGACTATGACGTGTTGACAAACGCAGGTAAAGTGTCGGCGGAAGTCGCTAAAGCATTGGCTTTGAAGGAGTTTGAAAAATTCAGAGTTGTTCAAGACCAAATATTTGAATCTGATTTTGATAAGGAAATTAAGCAAATTATGGGTTGAAGATACCCTCAGTATTTTTGTAAAAAAAAACATTTTTTATGGATTTAGAATATCATCCTTTCGGTAGTTTTATTCCTCAAAATGTCCAATATCTCGTCGTTGGTACATTCCCTGGACGGCAGTTTTCGCAACGAACTGCCGAAGAAAACGAAGCAGATATTCATGCTTTTAGTTATGGCGGACGCAATCAATTTTGGCGAATTATGGAAAAATTATACAATGTCGAATTGCGTACACGCGATAGTAAAAAGCAATTATTGCAAGCACTCAACATGGGTTTGTTGGATGTGATTCAAGCTTGTCGGCGTAAAAAACCATCAAATTTGGATACTGATTTAACGGATATTATTTGGAATAAAGCCGAATTTGATACAATTTTCAAGGAAAATACGATTAAAAGCGTCTTTTGTACGGGAAAAGGTGTACTGCAAATTTTTCAAAAATGGTATCCTGAACAGCCTTCTGTGGC
>JANLRG010000449.1:0-1591 GCA_031361545.1 Bacteroidota bacterium | reverse complement strand
CTGTCCGATGATGTTTTTAAAAGTCATTTTATTTTATTGTAAAAATATAGGAGTCGAATTTTTAAAATTGCTATAAAAATTTTCGGGAGCAAAAATAGTTTTTTAAGTTTGATAAAAATAAGAAAGCAACTTTGAGAATACCTCAAAGTTGCTATTATTAATTATGTAGTGAAATATATATGCAAAAGTATAAGAGTTTACATTTTAAAAAACTTCTCAGTTTGGTCACCTATTTTCAGAAAATAAATGCCTTTAGTGAGGTTGTTTAAAGGGATTTTTATACTCAAATCATGTATTTTAATGAATACTCAAAATAGAAGCTAAGTGATTAAATTATGTTAAAGATTTAGGTCTAATAAATAGAAGTTCTTTGAGTGATAAAATTCTATCAATCATATTTTCAGCCATAGCGGGTGTTTTGGGGTAAAATTTGGGGTAAAATTTAGGGGCATTTGGATTAATCAGGATTTTTAAGGCCTCAATCGTCCTTGTATAGTTATAAACCTGTGTTACAAAGCGAATGTGTGCATCATGAAAAACAGCTTTTTTAGTATGACACCAAGTTCTTCGGATAAGTCGGGCATTATCTTTTCGATATTTGCCATTGCGACTTTCAACGAAATCTGTGTTGACCGTCTTACACCTACAAGCATTATGAAAAATATTGAAGATTTTAGTTTCATCCCCTAAAACAATCTGCTTAGGATGAGCGGGTCTTCCTCTACCTGAATAAGGCATATCCTGATCAGTACAATAATTATCCCTTAATACTTGTTCATAAAACCAACAATCCGAATGAATGACCAAAATTCGTCTATCTGAACCTGCTCTAAGTGCATATTGTGCTGCATATACTCAGTAAAAGCACTTACTTGATGAGCAGCCAATACAATCCATGAGCGAAGGCTATCGGCTGTTACATCTTGCTCTCGACACATGGCATTAACACCAATACCACTGGCTAATAAACCTAAAACATTTATTATTTTGTCTATAGGCGTCCGAAGTCCGAACAACATGGTACCTCTACGCACTGAAAAGGGTCGAAAAGCGCATTTATTACAGTATATTTGACCGTTTTGCCGACTATTGGTAAATATATTGCCAACACCCACTTGTCCATAATGTGTACATTGGCGATTATCGCAATACTGATGCGAGTTAACATAGTTCAAATTCTTTATCAATCATTTGTTGCTCTTTTATAACAAATGTAACCATAATTTAGTCGGTCAGCTTCTAAAAAATAGAACTTATACATTAATTAAATTATTTATTTTATCAACAATAGGTTGTCGCAATTGACTCAATGAATTATCTTTATCAGCATTTTTAAATTTCAAAAAGTGATAAAAACGTAACCCCTCAGTATAAAGCCCATACGCCACCAAACCGGCAGGGATAACAGTCAGTAAATAAAGCCAACCATTGATTGAAAAAGGCAGGAAGTGTGACAATGCCCACTTTTGAAGCCCCCAAAACAACGGAAAAAAAACTAAGCCACATATATATCTGATAGTCGTATCGTAAGACTTATCTATTTTCAACCATTTGACCATGCTATCGCTCAACCAAGCGGGTATGATATTAT
>JANLRG010000442.1:0-1731 GCA_031361545.1 Bacteroidota bacterium | reverse complement strand
TACGGATTTAACGAATTTACGGATTTTAAGGCGACGTTTGAATCCGTAAATCCGTTAAATCCGTAAATCCGTAGCTTTTGATTAAGTAATTACCAAAAAACTAATCTTATATCTCAAATATTTAAAATAAAAACATGACTTTAGAGCAATACATTGATAGTATCAACAAACGTTACAAACTTGGTAATGCGACCGAGCATACTTTTAGGGGTGATTTACAATTGCTTATTGAAAGTCTTGTGAAAGACGTTAGCGCCACTAATGAACCTAAAAGACAATCCTGTGGCGCACCTGATTATATCCTCACTAAAAAAGAAATCCCTGTTGGTTTTATTGAAGCTAAGAATATTGGCGATAAAGACCTCGACGGCATGAAGAAGACGGGCAATAAAGAACAATTTGACCGTTATAAATCTTCTTTGAATAATCTTCTTTTTACGGATTATTTGGCTTTTCATTTGTACAGAGACGGGCAATTTGTTACTAAAATCGCTATTGCCGAACTCACGGATAAAGGCATAGCACCCCTCAGTATAAACTTCGATAGTTTCACAAATCTCCTTAAAGATTTTTGTACACATATTGGTCAAACCATTAAAAGTTCTAAGAAACTCGCTGAAATGATGGCGGGTAAAGCCCGATTATTGTCAGAAGTAATTGAAAAAGCTTTGATAAGCGATGAAACACACCATGAAGACAGCACGCTGAAAGACCAAATGACGGCTTTTAAGCAAATACTGATTCACGATATTACGCCTAAAGGCTTTGCGGATGTCTATGCTCAAACCATTGCTTACGGGATGTTTGCGGCGCGGTTGCATGACCCGACGTTACCGACGTTTAGCCGACAAGAAGCGGCTGAATTGATTCCTAAATCCAATCCGTTTTTACGCAAACTCTTTGGTTATATTGCGGGTCCTGATATTGATGACCGCATCAAATGGATTGTGGACAGTTTGGTGGAGATATTTTTGGCATGTGATGTGGCTGAAATCTTGAAAAACTATGGGAAGTCTACTAAGATGGAAGACCCGATTATCCATTTCTATGAAACTTTTCTAAGTGAATACGACCCAAAACTCAGAAAAGCACGGGGTGTTTGGTACACACCCGCGCCTGTTGTCAATTTCATTGTAAGGGCAGTGGACGACATCCTAAAAACGGAGTTTGACCTACCAAGTGGATTGGCAGATACGAGCAAAACAAAAATAAAAATCAATCTGCAAGCTACCGACAGACGCTACACAAACAATATCAAAACCATAGAAGAAGAAGTCCACAAAGTCCAAATACTTGACCCCGCAACGGGAACGGGTACTTTCCTTGCCGAAGTGGTCAAGCATATTCATAAGAAATTTGAAGGACAACAAGGGATTTGGAGCAAGTATGTGGAAACGCATTTATTGCCGCGCCTCAATGGTTTTGAATTATTGATGGCAAGTTATGCAATGGCGCATTTGAAATTGGATTTGTTGTTGACCGAAACGGGCTATAAACCAACTAAAGACCAGCGTTTTAGAATCTATTTGACCAATAGTTTGGAAGAACACCACCAAGACACAGGCACTTTATTCGCTAATTGGTTGAGTTCTGAGGCGAATGAAGCCAATCATATTAAAAGGGATGCGCCTGTGATGTGTGTGATTGGGAATCCGCCGTATAGTGGTATTTCTTCTAATAATGGTGCATGGATTAGTAAACTAATTGAAGATTACAAATACATAGATGGAG
>JANLRG010000439.1:0-1128 GCA_031361545.1 Bacteroidota bacterium | reverse complement strand
TTCAATTAAAAACCAATTAATTATGAACATTAAAAGAACTATGCAATGCCTGACATTTGCAGGTGTCATAAGTGTGTCATCTCTATTCGCTGCGGAATCTAAAACGGACTCTGTTGCTCCCCTCAGTATTTCGGGTCAAGTAGATGCTTATTTCAAAGCCAATAGTAATAAGGTGTCTTCTTCCAAAACCTCTTATACCAATCAACACGGCTTTGGTTTGGGCATGGCAAATTTAGCAATATCAAAAGACAACGGAAAGATTGGCTTTGTCGCTGATTTGATGTTCGGGCCAAGAGCTGAAGAAACGAACTATAATTATACAGGTAGTCCTGCTTTCATAAAACAATTATTCGTCACATATAAACCCTCTGATAAAGTAAAGTTTACGCTGGGTAATTTTATGACATTCGTCGGTTATGAATTAGTAGAGGCTTCTAATAACCTCAATTACTCCATGTCTTACAACTATACCAACGGTCCGTTCTTTCATACAGGTTTAAAGGCGGATATAGCTTTGACGGATAAACTGGGTGCAATGGTCGGTGTGTTCAGCCAAACTGATACAAAAGGTAAGTTAGGTCTTCTCAATCCAAGTTTGGATTCTAAAAAGAAAATGGTCGGCGGGCAGTTAAGCTATGTTGATGGTGCTTTTAAGATTTACCTGAATGGTTTAGGTGGTAAAACACCTGATTCTACAAGTACAACCACTTTGGATTTGACAACCAGCTATCAAGCCACTGAGAAATTGGGCTTGGGCTTCAATTTATTGAGTTATTCTCAAACTAAGGAGAAAACAAAAGGTAAATTCCTCGGTGCAGCTTTGTATGCCAATGCTGCTTTAGCATCTAACTTTGTTTTAGCACTTCGTGGTGAGTTATTTCAAGACAAAGACGGTTTGAAATATGCTGCTACTGATAACACGATTACAGCAGTGACGATTTCAGGCAATATTAAAATCGATGGTTTTACTTTAATACCTGAAATTCGTTTTGATTCAGCTCAAAAAGAAATATGGGCTGACGATAAAGGCAAAGCTAAAAAAGGAGAGACCTCTTTTATATTGGCAGCTGTTTATAAGTTTTAGTTTCAGCTTTCACTACATATTCTTTTTGACACATAGTTCACAAA
>JANLRG010000435.1:0-1160 GCA_031361545.1 Bacteroidota bacterium | reverse complement strand
TTAATATGATGTTATTGTTAGTTTTTAAACCCTATTTTTTAATTTCTTAAATTCTTTAATCATGTCAATTTTCCTTTTTATATTGTTGCTCATTTTATCAATTTTGTTTTTGCTTCTTGGAGGCGGTTTTTAAAACCTAAATGAGAATTAAAAAAAGCAAAGAGTCAGTAACACTTAACATGTTACTGACTCATTTTTTTTAGAAATATTTTCACTTCATCAAACCCTCAAACAAACTGCCCAATACAGCCAAAGCATTGCTCACAATTTCTTGATTTTCAATAAGTTATCAAAATAAGTGTCATTGAAATTATGTGGCAATTTATCCTTCAGATGCCATGCCGCCGACCGTCTTCACGCTGTTGGAGTATAAAGTCGAAGGCATCGGGCGTGCATCTAAACGCTTCATAAATGGCTTTACTTTCTTGAATAATGGTATCGAATTGGGATAAAATATTGGGTAGCATGACTCCCTCCTACTACGCTTCCTTCGCAGTGACAGTTCGCCTTTTGCAATGAACCCCTCAGTATAAAAATACTTTTTCGCCCAATTGGCAAAAGCAGCTTGCTGTTCAGAGCCTATACAGAGCCGAATTTGTCGCCCGTTTTTATAGCCTAAATAAATGAAGGTTTCGGGCTGGTGGTAGTCGGATTTAATGAGCTTTTTGTTGCCTCTTATAGCAGAAACATATTTCAAAGTAGCGCTGATATGCTTGCAAATACCTAAACGATTGGTTCTGAAATCATGGCAAGTGCATGTATTGCCTGCTCTAAAAAGGGTGGATGTGGGCATTTTGAGGAAACGACTTTCGCCATTTCTAATAGTCCTTGATATCCGCTATGAGCATCGGGATTCAAGACTTTGAACTCAGAAAATACCTTGTCATTGCCTGTATTAATCACCTCAAAAGGATTTTCCTCGCCAAATTTTTACGCAAAACAAACTATCACGCATCCAATTCAAGATTCTCGGCGCACTAATGATAGGATACTTTACATGCCTCTTTCTTTTTGTTCTTTTTTTAGAAGATTTTGAAGTTTTTCTTTTCGTTTTAATCTCTTCCATAATCAAGCTGTTTTTTTATTTCAAAAAAACATGAAATTAGATTTTTTAAAAATGAATCAAACAACTCAAACGATGTATTTTTATAAGTTTTTAA
>JANLRG010000376.1:0-3854 GCA_031361545.1 Bacteroidota bacterium | reverse complement strand
AATGGAAATTTTTTTAAATTTGAAGGTAATAAAAAAAAAAATTTTAAGGTATAAAAAAAACCTGCTTGTTCCAAATGAAAAAATCGACAAAGATATTTTTTTTGTCAAAATACCGTGAAATACTGAGGGGGGTAAAACTTCAAAATAAGATTTTTTAAATCTAACCCACGTTCTTTCACATTCTCTTGTATATGTAAATAACAACTTGCCTTTGGGCAATTTTCAATTATTTCATTCATAAAAAAATGTATTATTAACATGAGGAAAATCTCTTTTTTAAGCGATAACCAAACGCCACTTTTACCTGCCAACACAATGCAGGGTTTGTCTCTGAATGCAGGGCTTAAATTGGGCTTGTTCGATTTTAATTTGCATCGTAAACAAGGGATATCGAATTAACAAAAATATAAGGTTAACAAATGCAATTTCAGGAGGAGGTTGCCCTAAAAAGCAACTTCTTCTTTTTTTGCTTTGCTGAAGATAATAAAAATACGGTTTAGGTAATTTCAGATATGTTTTATATGTATTGTTGGGAGAGGTTGCTACTCAAACGCAACCTCCTTCTTTTCTTAATTTCCTGCCCAATAGGTTTTGATATTGAATAAGTTTAGGGTTAACATATAGTCCGATTTTATGCAGCATAACAATCAGTCTATGAGAAAAGTGTCTTGTTCAGGCTCATTCTAATTTTGTAGAAATGAGTAGGTTTTTAACTTAGGGGGAACACCCTTCGTGGGTGTTTCGTCTTTTTTGAGTACAAAATAATACATATAGATTAGATATGTGAGGTTAATTTAAGGCTGTTTTAGGAGGGCGTAGAGTTGCATTCTCAAATCAATACATCCTTTTAAGGTAGCCTTTTTTATTCTTACAAAATTTAATTACAATTTTTTTTAAAGAGAACCCACACATTAAGGATACCACTTGTATATATGTTTATAATTCTTAAAGGGTATTATTGAATTTAAAAGCATAGAGTTTTTCATACAAATTTGGTTTAGTTACTATAACGGCTTGTTTTAGAGCAAGCCGTTTTTTAAACTTCAATTTTTTGATCGTAAAATAAAGAGAGTATTTATATCAGAACGTGGTTATCTTAAAACAACTTTATTAATTTTTTTAAATTCTAAAAATGAAGAATTTTTTGTTTGTTATTTCAATTTTTGCGCTGGGTGTTACGGCATGTAGTAAAACCGATTTAAACCCAGTTACGCCTCAAAGCACTACAGCAGTTACAACGGCAACGACCTTGTCAGGTGCAGGCGCAGGCGGTACACCTATCCCAATTACTGATGTGCCTCAATCGGTCATAGCTGCCATAGCCTTGAGTTACCCGGGCTATACGATTACAAAAGTGGAACGTGATACTGAACGCAATGTAGTGGTTTATGAGATTCACATCAACAATGGCACGATGAAAAAAACGCTTTATTATGACTCCAATTGGAAGCTCTTAGCCACGTACATTGGTAACGACCACCACACAGGCGGCGACCACCGCGATTCAACGATTGCTATTACGAGTCTCCCGCAACCCGTTAAAGATTCTATTACCCGTTTTTATGCAGGGCACACCATTACAAAAGCCGAGCAAGAACTCAAAAACGGTGTTATCACCTACGAAGTTCAAATTACAAACGGTACACTAAAAATTACTTTGGTGTATGACGCAACAGGGCATTTAATCCAAACACAAACGGAGGGTAGCAGAGACGACCATAACGGCAATGATGATCATAACGGCAATGGCAATACTGGTAATAACGACCATGATAATGGTATAAGTTTAGCGAGTATTCCAGTATCAGTCACCACTTATGTTACTACCAATTATGCAGGTTACACGGTTAATGATGCGGAGAAGAAAGTGAAGAATGGCGTAACGACTTACGAAATTGAAATCAAAATGGGGAATGTTGAAAAGACTTTGGTTTTTGATGTCAATTGGGTGTTTGTGAAAGTTAAGTAGACCCCTCTCTTTTTTATTAAAAGACTTTAGTTTAGGGTTTTTCATGTAATATAGAAGGTAGGCAGATAAAATTTAAACTTTATCTGCTACCTTTTTTTTAAAATCAACTTAATCATGTTATATTTAGCATCAAAAAATAATTTTACTCGTTTTGCTTTACTTGCTTTTTTATTGGCTTTATATGGCATAGGGCAAGCGCAATCGTTTACTCTAAAAGGAAAAATTACGGACAAATCAGGTGCGACAGTACCCTTCGCCTATGTTTATATGAATATCACTTTGGCGGTCAGTTCTAATGATGATAATGGTATTTTTTCCTTTGTGGTTACCAAATTACCTGATAGTCTCATTGTGTCAGAATTGGGTTTTAAGCCTTACAAAAAATTTATCACTACTAAAATTAATGACTCATTAACTGTCCAATTGGAAGATAATTCACAAACCCTTCAAGAAGTGGAAGTCATGGGCTACCGTGACCCTGGTAAGACTTTGATGAAAAAAGTAATAGCGCACCGTGCCGATAATGACCCTAATCGTTTGCAAAATTATAGCCGTCAAGAGTATGAAAAAATGGAAATAGATATAGCGAATGCAGGGTCGTTGCAAAATAAATTTTTTGTAGGCAATATTGCTTCTGCTTATCAACAATTCAATACAGACACTGCTCAAAAAGAGAATTTACCCGTTTTTTTTAAAGAAAATGTGCTACTCAACTACCATTCTGGCGGCAGTCAGTTGCACGTTAGAAAATTAGTAGCTGCTCGTAGAATGGGCTTTGCAACCGATGACCTTGAACGCTCTTTGAGCAAATTTGATGTCAATCTAAACATTTACGACGGTGGTTTGATTATTTTAAAAACAGCTTTTACTGCCCCTGTTTCAGTTGCAGGATTGATATTTAATCACTACGATATAACGGATACCATAAAAACGACTACTCCATATACCTACGTCGTCAAGTTTACGCCTAAAACCAGCCATGTAAACACCTTTAGCGGCACGCTTTGGATTGAAGCGGAAACGTATGCCATTAAAAAAGTGGATATGACGAGCGATGATGGACTGAATATGAATTTTGTTCAAAAACTCTCATTCCAACAAGAGTATGTACAAATTCCCGACCCCACAAATAAATTTAAACTTTGGGTATTGAAAAAAAATGTATCGAGTTTGAAAATTCCTGCGGGCTGGGAATTATTGGGTATTGATATTCCTTATGACTCTACTAAGCAACAATTGATTATTCACAATACCAATATTTTTGATAATTATAAAACAGAGATGAAGGGTATCAATGCTGAAAATGTGAATATTCTATATCCAAAATGGGTAAATCAGGACACAGCAGCCACCGCACTTTTGACGGATGCTGACCGCACTGAGCCACTTTCTGAAAGGGAAAATATAATTTATAAAGTCGTAGATTCATTGCATAGAGATCGCAATTTTCAGTTTTCCTCGAAAATGCTGGCAACCTTTGCCATCGGCTATTATGATATAGGTAATAAATTTCGATTAGGTCCCCTTTATTCTATCCTCAGCTCCAATCGGCAAGAAGGATTGCGCTCACGGGTAAGTATCTGGACGCTGCCGGGCATCAGTAAAGATTGGAATTTTAACGGATATGCCGCTTATGGCTATAGTGATAAAAAATGGAAGGGTGGGTTAGGTATCAAATACGCTCCTCGTACAATAGGTTTGTATCGAAAAACTGAATTTCAAATCAGCAGCGATTATAATAATATTCGGCGTGTAGGTGATGAAATTGATAATGATAATCTTGTGTCGTTGGCTTTTAGAAAAAATGTACCACCTTTTTTGATTTTTTCACAACGAGTGAGTATTGCACATGAGCGTGAATTAAATCGGGATTGGACGGCTACCT
>JANLRG010000351.1:0-16028 GCA_031361545.1 Bacteroidota bacterium | reverse complement strand
TTCTACCATCATTTCCATTTTGAAAGTATTAGGAGGAAGGTTGTGAACTTTCTCTAGTGCTTCGAATAATTTCACCAATGCTTCCATCTGTTCTGGTATAGTAACTTTTGGCAACATGACTACAAAATTTTCGGGCATTTTATTCCCTGAGTGTTCGAGTAAGGTGGTGATGAAAATATCAAGAGTACGGATGCCTCTAGATTTTAAATCTTCTGTAAAAGGTTTAATCCTAATTCCAATGAAAGGAGAGATCGTTTTTTCTTTCATCCCTTTGGCTAATTCTATCGCTGCATTTACTGCAGTCTCGTCTTCTTCTTTATCTGGTCTATTGCCAAAACCATCTTCGAAGTCAATTCGAAAATCTTCAACACCCTCACGTTCTAATTTTGCAATCACTTTTTTGTAAACTGTATAGGGTAACCAAGAGTTTTCTTTTTTACGCGCCTCTTCTGTCATTTTATCTAAACGACTTTCAAGTTCATCTATTTCTGAATCAACAACAGGCAATGATTCATGTCCTGTCAATTCTAACACTCTCGCCATTACGCAAAAGTTAGCTGCATTGCTCTTAAAACTTTTCAACGCAATAAGTCCCATCTTTTGTGTTGTGTCTGCTTTAAATAAATTCGCTCCACCATAAACTGTGTGAACCGGTTGACGATCTGAATTTTCTCCAGGATAAATTTTCTGAAAAGCTAAATTTGCAGTGTGGAGTTCATTCAATACACTCTCTTTAGCTTCTGCTGGTATCGATAATTTCATATGATATGAATTTGTAATTTAATTGGATCAACTTCCTCGATAAGTACTAAATCCAAATGGATTTAATAACAACGGTACATGATAATGTGCCTCTGACGTTACGTCAAATTCTATGGTAATTTCCGGATAGAAACTTGTAACTTTCATTTCATCAAAGTAAGGCTTTACTTTAAAAACTAAACGGTAAGTTCCATGTGAAAGTTTTTTTTCTTTAGGAAGTAAATCCGAAATTCTTCCATCAGAGTTAGTAGTCCCTGAGCCAAGAGTTTTCCATGCCTCGGTTGATTTCTCTTCTAGAATAATTGAAATTCCTTTCGCTGGCTTTCCGAGACTCGTATCTAAAACATGTGTAGTAATTTGGCTCATATAAATAACTTGTCTATTCTTAAGTGAGTGATTTTATTTTGTTCCCCTGCTGCTATTCTTATTTCTTCATCTATTGAATTGGGAAGTCTTTTATTCAATAACTTCAACATTTCTTCCGCTGTTTTTCCTGTTGCACAAACAATAAAAATAAATCCGAATTTATTTTCATATTCTAAATTTCGTTTCGCCAATTCCTCCAATATACTGTTTTCAGCTTTATCGACTCCAGATTGCTCATTGGAAGCCCAGTTGGAAGTTGATGTAAATTTTTTCTCCACTGATTTTTTATCGCCAATTTTAGGATGATGCGTAAAGGCCTCTAAAATATTTTCAATAGAGCTGTTTTTCCATATTTGGTCGCTAACTAATTTAAGTTCCTCAACTGTTAAAAATGGCCTCTTACTCACTACATGATTTGCCCATGATGTAGAGCCGCAACAATTGAATACTTCTTTGAATGCATTCTCTTTTGATTGGCTATTGAAATCGTTTATCGTCATACTTTCTTTCCGAATAATCTCATCCTGCTGATTCCTCCGTCAGGAAAAATTGTCAATCGTACATGAGTAAATGGACCTTTATTTATAATGCTCTCAAAGTAATGTTCATGATCAGCCTCTAACTTTGTTTGTGTTAAAATGGTTTTCCATTCTACATCGTCAAATTTTAATTTTGACTCAAGAGTAAGATCCAAATTACAACCTTCAATCATACAACTGTCAGGATAATTGCCTTTGAAATGACAAGTGTCAACCAATATTTTTTCAAGAGTTCCTTGTTGTGCAAGTCGTATAATTACCCAATCTTTATTATTAAGTGTTCTATTTCTTTTCGTCTCCCAGCCATCTCCCATATTCACTCCTCGTCCTGGCATTATTAAATTGTCCATGTGAGAAAAAAACATATCGTTACACAATACTGAGCGAGCACCATTGATGGCTGCTGCTAAATCTACCACATCATCAGATTTCACAAGAGACCAATTCTTTTTAACTTCTCCATAAACTTTTAATCGAGCTACACCGCCATCAGGGTAAATGTGTAATCGAATATGTGTGTAAGAATTTGTGTCTTGAATTTCATAGAGGTTTTGACTTCCCGGATTTAATGGTGACTTGATCAATATTTCTTTCCATTCCACTTTATCTTGAAGAACTTCTTCGTCGGATTTACCATTGACATTGCAAGCTTCAATTGAAGCAAATGGTGGGTGATTTCCTAAAAAAAAATTAGTATCGATGTCCACACCGCTGATAATTCCTTCTGTCGCAAGTTTAATGATACACCAATCATGTCCGGCTGTTCTCTTGCGACGACTTTCCCATCCATCCATCCATTTGCCTCTCTCGGTATATTTGTCAGCAATAAATATTCCTCTTCCCGGTTTTAATAAATTTTCTTTTTCAGCAAAAAAATCGTCTGTGCACCAAAGAACTTTACCTCCCAATCGTTCTGCTGCTAAATCAGTGAGTTTTGTGAAAGTTGTTGAATTAATTTGATTCATATTGTTTTCCTTGAAGGGCTGTAAATGTCTTAATTTTTTTCGATCAAAATACGTCCTAAGTGAGGATTTACTAGCTTTTTATTTGCATAAATTAATTCTCCAGCTAGATAAGTTTGAAGAACTTCTCCCATTAATAATTTGTTCGCGTAAGGACTAATTTTATGCCTGTGAAATATTTGTGATTCATCAATAATTTGCTCTCGATTTGAATCCCAAATAAATAAATCGGCATCTGCACCAATGGCAATTTTTCCTTTATTGGAGAGCTTTAAAAATTTCGCTGGATTACTCGATAACCATTTTGCCATATCTATTTCTGTGCAATTTCTTTTTCTTGCTTCTGTCCATAGAGTGCTAAGTGAAAATTGTAATCCAGCGATTCCTCCCCATGCTTTTGATAGGTTACCCGAATTTATTTCTTTCAAAATTGGTGGGGCTGGCGAATGATCTGTCGCAACAAAATCTATTATTCCAGATTTTAATGCTATCCACAATTCGTCATTATTCGCTTTCTCACGAATTGGTGGTGCACATTTATAGATGGTTTCGCCGTTTGGTATGTCTTCTGCATTTATTGTCAAGTAATGTTGTGCAGTTTCAACTGTCAATGGTAAACCTTCTTTCTTGGCTTTATCTATTATCGTGATTGCTTCTGCCGAACTTAAATGAACGATGTGAACTCTTGCATGGGTTTCTCTGCAAAGCCCAATCATCATTTCGATTGCTTTGTTCTCCCATTCTTTCGGTCTCGATTTTAAATAGGATAAATAATTATTTGGATCGCTTTGATGTTCTACTATTCCTGCATGATCTACACTTAATTCACAATGTACTAAAAGTGGGCGATTATATTTTTTAAGAATCGTTAGTGCATTTTTTAATTCATCAATACCTGAATTTGGAAAATCTTCAATACCAGAATGCGTGAGAAATGCTTTCAATCCTAAGACTCCTAAATTCAACAGCTCTTCTAATTCATTTTCATTTCCAGGAACAACGCCACCCCAGAAGCCAACATTGACATTCAGTTTATCTTTTGATGCTTCTAGTTTAATTTGAAAATTATTTTTATTTGTGGTAACAGGAGTTGAGTTCAATGGCATATCAACAAGGGTTGTAATGCCAGATGAGGCAGCAGCTAATGTTGCGGTCTCAAATCCTTCCCAATCTGTACGGCCTGGCTCATTGATATGAACATGAGGATCGATCAAGCCGGGCATGATAAAATTATTTTCTGCTTCAACTATTTCACCCAAAAAATCTTTAGGCATCGATTGTGTAATTGCGCTTATTATTCCATTCTCTATAATTACAATACCATCAACTAATCCTTCAGGTGTTACGATTCTTGAACTTTTTATAGCTAATTTATTTTTCATTTTTTACTCTAAAAATTGATATCAAACAAAATTAGAATTAATTTCGGATTCTTAATCAGATAAATGAATGACGGAAATTAAGCTTTGGCAATTTATCCTTGATCATCTTGATAAAAATTTGCCAGTAGTCCTGATGTGTGTGATGGAAAGTCATGGTAGCAGTCCAGGTAGAAGGGGATTTAAAATGGCAGTTGCTTATGATGAATTGTGCGGTTCAATAGGCGGTGGAATGATGGAATATAAATTCGTTGAATTGGCAAAGGAAAAACTCAATGGAAACCAATTGGATTATACACTGAAAAAGCAAATCCATAGTAAGTCAGCAAAGGTGAATCAAAGCGGAATGATTTGTTCGGGTGAACAAACAGTTTACCTTGGAATGGTAAATTCCACCGATCGTGATTCAATACGCATGTTGGTTGGATCACTTCAAAGAAATCAACACGGCACTTTGAATATTTGCCCTGCTGGAATTTCTTTTGATATTGATTTGTTGAATGAAGATTATTTTTTCGAAATGAAAAAAGAAGATGAATGGCATTATAGAGAAAAAACGGGATACAAAAACATCTTACATATTATTGGTGGCGGCCATTGTTCATTAGCATTTTCAGAAATGATGTCGAAATTGGATTTTAAAATTTGTCTTTATGATGATCGTCCTGGCCTTAATACTATGGCAGAAAATAATTTTGTCGATTCAAAATTAGTATTGAAATCTTACGATGATTTAGAAACATTGATTGAGTCGGGAGGAAATGTTTATGTCGTGATAATGACTTTCGGTTATAGAAGTGACAATTTAGCTCTTCGTGCAATTGTAAATAAAGATTTTAAATACTTAGGAATTCTTGGCAGTCAAACAAAAATGGGTGAACTTTTTAAAGAATGGGAGAGAGATGGAATTGAAAAAAAGAAATTGGATAAGATAGCTTCTCCCATTGGAATTAATATTCGCTCTCAAACTACTTTTGAAATCGCTGTAAGTATCGCCGCTGAAATTATTAAAGTTAAGAACGAAGTTCTTCCCTAATAAATTGATTTATTATTTCTACTCAGCATAATGTAAGTAAAAAAAGAAACTGCAAACCCCACAAACCACGCATAATTATACATTCCACTAATCCACTCTGGTACATTTTCCGAAGCAACTACATGAATGGCCACTAAAAATCCTGGAATATTTGGAAGTATTCCTAACAACAAAGAAAAAATTGCTGCTTTGTTAAAGCCTTTGGTATAGCTGTATCGTCCTGTACTTTCATAAAGTTCAATAGCAACTAAAACTTTTTTCTTGATGAAAAAATAATCTGCAATCATAATTCCTCCTACTGGTCCAAGCAAGCTAGAGTAGGCGATGAGCCATGTAAAAATATATCCATTCGGGTCAGCAATTAATTTCCAAGGGAAAATTAATATTCCAATAACTCCCGTGATGTATCCTCCGGTTCTGAAATTTATTTTTGACGGAGCCAGATTTGCAAAGTCATTGGCAGGACTAACAATATTGGCCGCAATATTTGTAGCAAGGGTTGAGAGCGCTACTGCAATCATTGCAAAACTCACTAACCATTTGCTGCTAAATTTTCCAGCGAGAACGAGTGGATCCCAAATCATTGTTCCATAAATAATAACAGTAGCAGATGTAACAACGACACCGATGAAAGAAAATAATGTCATCGATGTAGGTAGTCCGATTGCTTGACCTATGATATGTGATTTTTGACTTTTTGCATAACGAGTAAAGTCGGGAATGTTTAATGAAAGCGTAGCCCAATATCCAACCATGCCTGTTAATCCTGGAATAAAAAATTTCCAAAATTCTCCACTGGTTTTGAATTTTGATGGTTGTGCTAAAATAGGACCCAATCCATTACCAGCTTTGATGGCCCAAAATAATAATGCTAATGCTGCTATGGGAAGAAAGAATGCTTTAAAGACCAATAATTTTTTAATACTATCAACTCCAAGTTTTACAACGTACATGTTCAACAGCCAAAAAAGAAAAAATGTGATCGCTGGTCCTGATTGTAAGCCGAAAGAATTTGGAAATATTTGGGGAATATTTTCTATTGATGGATACCAAACTTTTACCATTTGATACAATGCAAATCCGCCAATCCATGTTTGAATTCCAAACCATCCGCAAGCAACTATAGCTCTAAGCATAGCAGGAATGTTTGCGCCAATTGTTCCAAAGCTAGCTCTTGCTAATACAGGAAATGGAATTCCATATTTTGCACCAGCATGGCCGTTTAAAATCATGGGAAAAAGTACAATGGTATTTCCAAGAAAAATAGTCAAGATTGCTTGCCACCAATTCATACCACCACCGATGAGCGAACTGGCAAGCATGTAAGTAGGAATACACAAAGACATGCTTATCCATAAGGCAGCGTAATTCCAAGTATTCCATGACCTGTCTTTTTGTGCAATAGGAGCGAGGTCTTCACTGTATAAATCAGCCATACTTTTTAAAATGGATTTTTGATTCTAACAATCTGTATTTTGATTTCTAGCATTAATGAAATACTAATTCATGATTGGCCTCTCATTAAATATTCAATTATGATAAAATTGAATTACTCAATTACAGTATTCATCTGCAATAGCTATTGCTTTAGAAATAATATCAAGACCTTCATCCATTTCATCTTGGTTTACGCAAAGTGGTGGAGCTGTGAAAATATAATTCCATCTCACAAAAGTAAATAAACCAAGCTCTAATAATTTAGCATTTACTTTATTCATAATTTCCATTTCATTTGCTGAAGCATTCCATGGAGCCATCGGTTCTTTTGTCGATCTGTTTTTTACCAGTTCAATGCAACCCAACAAACCAGTATTCCGATAGTCACCAATGCTGGGATGTTTTTCCATCATCGCTGCTACTCGCTTATCCATGTAAGCTCCCATCATTGCTGCATTATCAATTAATTTCTCATCTTCATAAATTTGCAAAACTTCAACAGCGGCTGCACATGCAACAGCATGCCCTGAATAAGTTAATCCTAATGGAAGTGGTTTGTCATCGTAAGCTGCAATTAATTCTTCTTTAATAATCATTCCGCCTAAAGGAATATAACCACACGTCAATCCTTTGGCAAATGTCATGATGTCTGGAACAACTCCGTAGTGATCGACCCCAAACCATTTTCCAGTGCGACCGAATCCACTCATCACTTCATCGCATATTAACAAAATTCCATAACGATCAGCAATTTCTCTAACTTTTTTCCAATAGCCTGGTGGATATTTTATACATCCACTAGATCCGCTTTCACCTTCCATCAAAATGGCAGCTACATTGTTTGGGCCTTCAAATTTTATAATACGCTCCATGTGATCAGCAGCATTTTGTGCACACTCTTCTTTTGTTTTACTATTCCATGGGTCACGATAAAAATAAGGATTTTCAACATGAATAAAATTTGGAGCTGCTTGTGCGTCATGTGGATTTCCTCGAGGATCTCCACTGGCCGACATTGCACCATAAGTTGCTCCATGGTATCCTTGATATAAAGTGATCACTTTATGTCTCCCTGTATATAGACGCGCAAACTTTATTGCATTTTCAATTGCTTCAGATCCGGCATTCGTGAAAAATGTTTTCTTCAAAGATCCAGGAGTGATCTCCGCTAACTTTTTTCCTAACTCACCACGCGCCCTTGTAATCATTCCCGGATGAACAAACGATACTTCGTCCATCTGTCGCATCACAGCCTCTTTCACTCGAGGGTGGCCGTGGCCAATATTCATGTTCATTAGTTGAGAAGAAAAATCGATATATCTTTTTCCACTTCGATCGTGTAAATAAACACCTTTAGCGTCACTTATATTCAACGGTTTTAATCCCGCTTGTTTCTGCCATGAGAAAATAGTATATTCTAAATTGTTGTGAAGAATTATCTCCCGCTCATTTAATGTTGTTGTTGTCATTGATTGATAATCTATTTTATAAAATAATTAGTACGCCTATGAAATTATTGTTTTATCATTTCAATCTCATTGTCTCTTTTTACTTCCTGCCCTCAAATGTTCTTACTTATTATTTTCTACTCCCTGCCCTCTGACCTTACTACTCTTTATTTATTTTTTTTACTTTTTACTTTTTACTCTCTGACCTTTGACCTCTGACCTTATTACTTATCTTCCCCCTTCTACCCTTAAGACATCCAATTTGTCTTCGCTTCTGGATTCCACTTGATAGAAGTTTTTTTCAGATTCGTCCAGAACTCAATTGAACTGTCGCCAGTAATATCCCCAACACCAAATTTCGAATCATTCCATCCGCCAAAGGAAAAGGGTTCTCTAGGTACTGGAACACCAATATTGATTCCTATCATTCCTGCACTAGCTTTCTCCATTACTTGACGTGCAATGCCTCCACTTTGTGTAAAGACGCTTGCAGCATTCCCATAACTCGAATTGTTTTCTATACTCAGAGCATCTTCTATACTGTTCACTCTGATGATGGCAATCACTGGCCCGAAAACTTCTTCTGTTGCAATAGCCATTTCAGGCGTAACAAAATCTATAACTGTTGGTCCAACATAAAATCCATTTTCTTTTCCTTCTACTTTTGAATTTCTACCATCTACTAATACTTTAGCTCCTGCTTTTTCTGCTTCTCCAATATATTTTTCAATTCTTTCTTTTGATTCTTGACTAATTACTGCTCCTAAATTTTTACCGGGAATAATCTTTCTCGCTTCTTCGCAAATTTTACTCACAATTAAATCTATATTTCCTACTCCAACCATTGCAGATGCAGCCATACATCTCTGTCCTGCACAACCACTCATAGAAGCAGTCACATTCGAAGCTGTCATTTCTGGATGAGCATCCGGCATAACAATCAAATGATTTTTTGCACCACCTAATGCTAAACAACGTTTCAAGTTAGATGTCGAACGGATATAAACCAACTTTGCAATTTTTGTAGAACCAACAAACGACACAGCTTTGATTCCCGGATGATCACAAATTGCCTCAACAATTTCTTTATCTCCATTAACGATATTGAAAACTCCATCGGGAAGTCCTGCTTCCTTTAACATTTCTGCTATACGGATTGATGACAATGGAACTTTTTCAGATGGTTTTAATATCATACAATTTCCTAAGACTAAAGCATTCGGAATTGTCCAATGTGGTACCATGTGAGGGAAATTAAACGGTCCTATGGAAGCGACTACTCCAACAGGTTTGTAATCTAAACGACATTCTACACCACGACTAACTTCTAATATTTTTCCCGAGACTAATTGTGGCATACTACAAGCATACTCCGTCAGTTCAATACTTTTCTCAACTTCAGCAATTGCTTCGTCTAACGTCTTTCCATTTTCTTTCTGAACTAATTCTCCTAATTCTCTTACGTTTTTTTCCATCAAAGTTTTATAACGAAAAAATATTTGAACGCGCTCCTTGATTGGAGTGGTTGACCAACTTTGAAAAGCTTTTTGGGCAGCTTCAACAGCATCATTCAAATCGCTTTTTGTTGAAAGTGGAACTTCGGATAATAGAACCCCATCAAGTGGCGAAATGACATCCATCATTTTTTTTACTCCGTTTGTAAATTTTCCACCAATGTAATTTTTTACTTCTGGGTATTTCATCGTTGTTGACATAGTTTTCGTGTTGAAAAAATATTCATTTTTTTTGCCTGAATTTGAATTTATCCCAAAAAGGCATTGAACTTTCAAAGATACTTGTAGAAATCCAAAATAACTAATCTTGTATAGTTGTTTTTAACATGGTAAAGTGAAGAAACCTCAGTTTGTGAGTGTGAAATTCTATCCTTCCATCATCGTCAGATTTCTGCACTGCTTTTATAGTTTCTTTAGGCATCATCTATCTTGTTTTTTGAAGGGTTGTAAAGTGCAGCTATTTAAAATCACTGTTTGTAATGAACAATTTTTAGGTGAACATGTTTAAAAAAGTCGCTTAAAATTGCATTCAACAATACAGTCTTAAAATCATTAGTTATTTTAGGACATACAATTTTGTTAATAGATTCGATTTACCTATGATTTAATATCGTATTTTTAGTCTATGAAAAAATACACCCTATACATTTTAATTTTGTTGATGAAATTGTCATCTGCTCAAAATCAATTTCAACATATTTATGGAGGAGTGAACCATGAAAGAGGACAAACACTTCTTGAAACATTTAATAATCGGTTTCTCTTGAACGGTGCGACCACTTCCTATGGTCAGGGTTCCGCAGATGCAATGATGATTAAGACCGACAATGCCGGAAATACTATTTGGTCGAAAGTCTATGGTTTAAGTGATTTCGATAATTCAGAATTTGCTATCGAAGCTACTGACCACGGTTACGTTGGTGTAGGCCGTTGCATTGCTCCATTGGGTTCTGTCGGTACTGATGCATGGATTTTCAAAGTTGATTCGAATGGAGTTTTGCAATGGTCAAAGAATTTTGGTAACAATGGTGTAAACGACGGATTTGTTCAGGCAATTAATACTGCAGATGGCGGATTTGCTTTTATCGGAAACACTCGCTCCATCGGTGCGGGATCTGATGATATTTTTTTGGTTCATACCGATGCAAATGGTGATACAATTTTTACTCGCTCTTATGGCACAGTTCAGACTGAATCTGGTTTAAGTCTTATTCAAACTTCAAATGGTGATTATGCAATCTGTGGTCGTCAACAAACTTTTCCTGGTGGCGTAGCTCAGTCAGATGGGTTTATTCTACGTACAGATGGGAATGGCGATTTACTCTGGTCTAAATTATACGGCGACACACTCTGGGAAGAATTTGAATCTATCCGCGAATTACCAAATGGTGATCTGGTAGTAGCTGGCTCCACTGTTTCTTTCGGACAAGGTGATTATGATATTTTAGTAGTTCGTGTTAATAATTTAGGAAATCTGATTTCTGATTTCGCCTATGGTGGACCGAAAACAGATGCTGCTTACAATCTCATTGTCAATTCTGATTTGTCGATGGTAATGAGTGGTTACTCTGAAGGATTAGGTTATGGTCATCGGTTGATGGGTGATGATTCAACAAATATTTTTCTAATGAAGGTAGAGGAGAATGGGGCTTTAGATTGGATGATGACTTACGGCGATGGTTTGCAAGATGAAGCATATCGCAGTGCAAAATGTTCGGATGGTGGATATATGATCAGTGGTTATACTACAAACTATACTTTTCCGGATAGTACTCAAATGTTATTTATTAAAACTGATTCTCTTGGCGCAAGCGGTTGCCACGAGGAACTTGCTTCTCCGATTTATAGTTCTGTTGTTATTCCCACTGCTAATGTTGGATTTGTGCAAGCTTCCGGAGTGAATGTTACAAATGTTTCGACCATTGAATTGACTGTGAATACTGCTAACAACGATGCTTGCTTGTTTGCAACTGTCAATCAAAATGCATTGAATGAATTAATTTCTGTTTCCCCAAATCCATTCACAAACCAAATCAACTTAATGTTAAAGGGGATTATAGCACACTCGATTTCTATCTATGATGTAAACGGGAAAATGATTTTGAATAAAAAAGGTATTTTTACAAACGATGTAAGTTTTAATACATCGGAATTTTCAAAAGGATTTTATGTACTGAAGATAGATTATGACTCCGGGCAAAAAATCGTTAAGCTAATTAAATAACAAAATATAAAAAAGCTTCATCTATTGATGAGGCTTTTTTATTGTATAGCAATTAACTTGCTCCGGTTTTCATAGGTAACGATGTAAATTCCGATAGGTAAATCATCTAAAGAAATTTCACCATTGTCTGGCTGGTTGGTAACAGATTTTGCAATTTTGCCAGATAAATCTCGAATCACAATAGGAGAGGAGCCAGATAAATGTGTTACCAACGTCTTGTCATAAACATAAATCTCATTCGTTTTTAAATTCCCTTCGCTTACTTGGTTAAATGTATTTTTTGCTAACCAAACTGTAGCATTCATCAATAACTTACGATGATTGCCTCCTGCATCTACAATGTAGCCATTATAAAGAGCATCGTTCGGATCGCCTGATCCATCATCACAAGGAGAACTGTCTCCTATAGCCGCTATCTTGCCACTTCCATAATGGGCATAAGCAAATAATACTTTTGAATCGTTATTATTATTTCCGCTTCTGTAAATGGCGGCTCTTGCTGTTGAATTGACTGTAGTGTTCAAAGTGATATCTGTTCCACTTGACCACAATACTTGTGTCACATTTCCATATTGTCCATTGGTAATGCTATCTGATCCTGTGTTAACAATCAAAGATGAAGTCCCGCTAAAATTGTCTAGATTAAATGTTAATCCCGTCGTCTCTCCAGTCAACAAACTGTTCCATATTCCTGGCGAGTCTGTGCCGTCTCCATTTCTATCAGATTGATCATGATCTGAAATTATAAATAAGCTACCACCTGCCTGAACATAATTCCATATAGCCGTCTTCTCAGCAGCTGAAAATGGCAGATTGGGTTCACAAACAATATACACTGCATAGTTACTTAAATCTTGAGAATTGGTCGTCGAACCAAATGTAATTGATGAAGTGTATGGAAGTGATTCCACAATATACCCTTCCTTTACACAATCAATCGCCCAATTTGAAAGGCCCCCCTCCCAATAGGTCTCTAAAGTTGCAGCTGTAATCCCACTTTGTGCAGGCATTGGAATTCTCTGAGCATTAGATTCTGTTCCCGTCAATTGAGCATTAGGTCCCCAATATAAATTGTGAACATCCGCATCAATTATCCAATCAGCATTTCCTGCTGTCTCCGCCTTTTTAGCGTCAAATAAAATTTTGATTTGTGCTTTTGTGTTAACTTTTATTAAAATCAATAAGATCAAGACTGTTAATTTACGTTTCATTTGTAAGTATTTCTGAGTGCGAATTTAACATATAATTCTACTTCTCACTAAACAAAAATATTTGGAAAGTTAGTAGCATGTCATTTTTTATAAATTAGTTGAAAAGGGCTCTAAATTAAGAATAACACATTCGCCTCTTGAATTTGATTTTTTAAATTTGAAATGTGATGACGGCAAAAAAAAATGGCAAAGAATTCCTTCTTTACCATTTGTGTTTATGTCAAATTAAAAAATATTTTTATTCCATTTTCGTGAATTTTTTTCTAACAATTCCATCAGGGTTTGTAACACTCACCACATAATTTCCTGTAGGCAGTGAACTCCATTTGTCATAAGTAAATTGGTTAAAACCTCTCAATGCATATTGGTTTTCTTTAAATAATTGTTTTCCGCTTTCTGAATAAATTTCAATAGAAACGTTTTCATTTCTTTTAGAAAAATATTCTGTCAAGACATTTGGATTGCCAGAACTAAAAGCCACTTTCTGATTGTTGATGGATGATGAAAAAGCTTCCTTAAAATTCATATTAACTCTTTCTACTTGACTCATAGAATATTTTCCATCTGTATTCACTTGTCTAAGTCGATAGAAAGCTGTTCCACTTAGTGGCTGAAGATCTTTGTAGATATATGACTTATCATCTTTATTTTTTTGAGTAACATTAATTTTAGCAATCGATGAAAAAGTCAATCCATTGTCCGATCTTTCTACTAGAAAACTGCAGGTGTTTATCTGTTCTGAAACTTCCCAGTTCAAGTTTACATTCTTATCTGTCGTTGTCGCTTTGAAATAGGTAAGTTGTGCTGGTAAGGAATTAGCTGTAGTAGAGGTAATCCCAAACACGCCAAATTCTTTTAACTCTTTTCTTTTTACAATCGCTGTGTTGTTGTTTCCTGTAGCTTCAATATGCTTTCCCGAAACATTCCAAGGCGAATACAAATTGTTTCTTCGACTAATGTGTAATTTTGAAAAATCTTGAATACCTGTAAATCCATTTGCCTCTAAACTCAAATTGAAAACTCCCCCCTTTAATCCATTCTCTGCTGAAATATCCCAATATGTATTGGCTACATTCATACATACTTCTCCACCATCGGTGATCGGAAGCCCTACTTTATCGATATTGCCATTGCCGAGGTGACAACTTATTACTCCACTTTGCAGTGGTAAAGTTGTGAAGACTACTTCTGCATTGTTCTTTGTTGCTTCTGTACCAATTGGAAATTCAATTTCATTTCTATTGCTAGTATTAACCCATCTCTTGATGTTGCCGATTACGTAACCTTCAGAATTTATAAGAGATCCGGTGAGTATTTCATTGATACCAATAGTCAAAGAATTATCTCCTGTTCTTAACTTTCCACTGATTAAAGAAAGTTTATTTACTATCGAAATTGAATTGGATAAAGACACGTTTTCAGAATTATTAATTGATAGAGAGTTTACGGTATATGGTAAACCGTCACCTGTTATTTGTCCTTGTGTCCCTTCATAATAATAATTGGCTTTCTCACTAAACTCTCTTTTTCCCTGCACTTGAATATTTCCAGACATCTTATCTCTTGAAATACCATCGATTGAACCGATTGTTATTCCTGCCCCATCTTCTAATTGAAAATTCCCTTTTCCTTGTAGTACATTATTGTCTAACTTAATATGAGAGCCTTTAACTACTGAGTAACTAATATTGTTTAAGATATTTTTTTCGCTGATAATTGTTTGAATAATCTTACCGTTAAAATTAATTTTTCCTCCAGAGGTATTTGAAGATTCTGTAATGATTCCTTTTTCTGTGACACTTAAATTACCAGCAAGATCCATCGTTCCTGTTGTTGAAAGCGAACTAGAATTTAAATTTAATGTCCCTCCTGTAATCGATAAGTCTCGGCCTATTGATATTGTCGAATTGAATTTTGAATTATTTGTATTGAATGAAAAACTTCCACCAACTTGAGAATAATCTTGGGCGATTGAAATTTTCTTCGAAGTACTCTGACTGATGAATGTTGTTCCTCCTTGTATGATCAGACTTCCATTTAATGTCGATCTTTCATTTCCAGATTCTTTGTCTAGATAAATAAAAGATTTACCAGTCGAGGCAATAACTAGACTTGTTTGAATTCCGCCAAGCTCTCCTTTGAAATCAATTTCTTTATCTTGCAATTCTGAATTTAGTTTTAGATTGCCGTAAGACTGCATCAGGTTTTTTGGAATGTTATTTTCGATTCCTGTAATTTCACAAACAGAATTTTTATCCCACATGGCTATGGGAACACATCCGCCATCGAAGTTGTGTTGATAAACGGCTTTGGATTTTACGGAAATGTGATTGGCCTCAATCGGCAGTTGTCCACCATTGTTTTGAAAGACACCATTAATATTTAAAAAACCATTTAACTCTAGTTTCCCTTTTTCATGTAAGACAGTATTATTGGATTCGAAAAGAGCATCTTTGTTAATTTGAATTATTCCATTTATTTCTGTTTCACCATGTGAAACCAAGTCAGGACCAATTCCATTTTCTATTTCTAAAAATCCTTTGTCAACTTTTATTTTTGAATTTTCTGAAATTGTTAATTGATCCGCTTTTACTTTTGAGTTCACTACAATTGTATGCCCTTGAGTAATGCTGATATTATTTTCATTTGAAGTTGGGAAATTTTTTGCTTCCACCCAATTTGAACCATCAAATGATTCCCAGTTGTTGGCATCTTCCCAGTTTCCTGAACGAACTGTTCTATAATCGTTAATCTGAGATGCAGAAGCGTCTTTACTTGTTCCAATTTGAAAATAAATTAATAAACCAACTGTCGATGCTACAAATAATGTAATGGATCCAACTAATAGTTGCTTCAGATTAATTCGAAGTCTGAGTTTTCCCTTTTGGGATGAACGATTGCGATTTTTAATTCTTTGACTTGACTGATTGACGTTCATTAATATCTCTTTTAGAATAGAGTATATTACGACGGTTCTTATTTTTTAATAAAATGGTTTGATTAGAAAAATCTCATTTGTAAGGTTTGTGGTTTTCCCTCACTAATTGTTATCAGATATTTCAGAAAAGGCAATTTTCTATGATGATATTAGATTTAAAAAAGATTCCGACTTGTAAGGAACTTTTCATTATTACCATTTTTCCGTAATTA
>JANLRG010000319.1:0-1462 GCA_031361545.1 Bacteroidota bacterium | reverse complement strand
AAAAATGATACTACTTCGGTGCCTCAACTATTAGAAAAAGCCAAAAATCAATTAACGGACTATTTAGTCTCTAAAAAATTTGTTACCCGAAAAGGCTTGAAAGGCTTTGTTGTCATTGTGAAAGGGGATGAATTGATTTGGCGTGAACACTCAGAATTTATTTAGACAATAAGTTAAAACCCACTGGTGTTCAGGTATAACAGACGGCACAAGAACAAACCCTGATAGAGTATCAATCATCCTTGCCGCAGCTTATACAAAATTCATCAGAGCATAAAAAAGTCGAAAACTTATGAAACGAGGAGATATTTGTTCACATCTTGGTGCTATAAGATTTTATTCGTAAATTTGATGAAGAAATTCATCATTCATTACCAGATGATACTGAACCTCTTTTGGACGTAATTTTGTAAAAAACAATGAGTAAAGGCAATAAAATAGAACTATTAGATAAATACCAATCCATATTTTGGTATTTTGATAAATCCAACCTGCATACGATAAGTGATGCAGTTATGGTTGAGTTTATTTTAAATTATGGCAGCCTTGAAGCGGTAAAAGAATTATTTACCGTATTAGGTACTGAGGGGGTTGCCAAAGAATTTAGTAAAAGTATTCAGAAAAATCGGCACAACTATTTCCCTCAAGTTCAACATTTTTTTAATTTATATTTTAGTAAAAATGTTCCCGAATATCCTTTCAGTTGAACAAGTCGAGATGTTGCCTCTTTTACAAGCATTCAAAAGGGAGTTTATCTTAGTGGGAGGTACTGCTATCGCTCTACAAATAGGACATCGAAAAAGTATAGATTTTGACCTTTTTAAAGAAAAACCGCTCAATAAAAAGCGCATTAAAGATAAAATTTATTTATCTCGATTGGATAGCCAATTATTATTCGAAAACGAGCAAGGCATCCATTATTTAATCAATAATGTAAAGTGGACGTTTTTTTATTACCCTTTTCCCATTGAGGGTACCGTCCAATATGGCAAGTATATAAAAATGCCCGATTTACTCACCCTTGCAGCTATGAAGTTTTATGCAATGGGTAGGAGGGCAAAATGGAAAGATTATATTGATATTTACTTTTTATTGAACAATCATTTCACTATCGAAGAAGTAAGCAAAAAAGCAAAAAGCTTATTTGAGGGAGGATATTCCGAAAAAAATTTTCGTCAGCAATTATCTTACTTTGAAGACATTGATTATTCTGAACCCGTTCAATGGGTACAAGACCCTGTGACCGATGAAACTATAAAGCTAAGCCTGACGAATTTAGCTTTAAAATTTTAATCCTATTCGATTAACCCCCTCATTTATATCTTGGCGGTATAAGTTTTTATTCGTAAATTTAATGAAGAAATCAATACACTTTTATTGGTTAAAAAATAAAGTTTTTGAGTCATCTTTTAAAAAAATAGAATCATGGCTTTTACACAATTCAAATTTCTTAAAGACGTGT
>JANLRG010000263.1:0-1068 GCA_031361545.1 Bacteroidota bacterium | reverse complement strand
CTAATCGATATTGCCCTTTCTGGGCGTTTAGACATCAGCAGAAAGGAAATCGACAATTTCGAGCTTATTTTAAATTAAAAGCCTTGAAAGGGCGTAATCGATTAGGATAGGGCAACGCCCTATTAAATCGGTAGGCCATTTTTTACCAAATCCCTAAATTAAAAATGCTCCAAGGGTTACAAACCTTTGGAGCATTGATGAATGGAATAATAATTTACTAAGCCACCAATTCTTCAATATTCGCATAATATTCTTCCATTTCGGCTAAAACGGCAAACACAGCATCCACTTCACTAAGCGTTACTAATTGCATCCGAAACGGCTTCACATTCGGCAAACCGCGAAAATAATTGGTATAATGTTGCCGCGTTTCCCACAATCCTAATTTTTCACCTTTCCATTGAATTGCTCTACGCAAATGCTCGCGAACGGCTTCAATACGTTCGGATACTGAGGGGGTGTCCAAAATCTCGCCCGTAGCAAAATAGTGCTTAATTTCTCTAAAAATCCAAGGGTAACCAATCGCTGCCCGTCCAATCATAATACCATCAATGCCATAGCGATTGCGGTATTCTAAGGCTTTTTGCGGAGAATCCACGTCGCCATTGCCAAAAATGGGGATTTTCATACGTGGATTATTTTTCACTTTAGCTATCCACGACCAATCTGCTTCACCTTTGTACATTTGTTGACGGGTTCTACCATGAATCGTAAGGGCTTGAATACCAACGTCTTGCAAACGTTCAGCAACTTCCACAATATTAATCGTTTCTGTACTCCAACCTAAACGTGTTTTAACTGTTACAGGTTTATTTGTTGAACGAACAACCGCCGCCGTCAATTCAATCATCTTAGGAATGTCTTGCAACAAACCCGCACCTGCCATTTTACACGCCACTTTCGCCACAGGACAGCCATAATTAATATCAATCACATCAGGATTAGCGGCTTCAACCATATGCGCCGCTTTAATCATTGAATCCAATTGCCCACCGAAATATTGAATGCCGATAGGGCGTTCGTAATCAAAAACCTCTAATTTTTTAAGACTTTTCACAGCATCATGCA
>JANLRG010000245.1:0-2273 GCA_031361545.1 Bacteroidota bacterium | reverse complement strand
GGATGAAGCTAGGATATAACAGATTAAAGCATCAAGGTAAAAAAGTGGTCGTTGTACAGGGGCTTGGCTTCGTAGGAGCGGTAATGTCATTGGTTTGTGCCAATGCCCTGACAGAAGAATATGCCGTTATAGGCATTGATTTACCTTCACCCAATTCTTATTGGAAAATTCAAAGCATCAATGAAGGAATTTTTCCTATTGTTGCTTCTGACCCAAAAATTGATGAATTTTATCAAATTTCCAGAAAGAAGCAAAATTTCTATGCTACTTACGACCCATATTGTTTTAGTAAAGCCGATGTGGTCATTGTAGATATTAATTTGGATGTAGCCAAAGAATCCAACTTTGATAAAGACCTTGAAGGATACGATGTCAACTTATCAGGCTTTAAAAAAGCCATGGAAGCCATAGGTAAAAACTGCAAAGAAGATATTTTAATCGTCGTAGAAACAACTGTACCACCTGGCACTTGTCAAAAAGTGGTCAGACCCATTATTTCAAAATGCTTGAATGAGCGTGGTTTGAGTGATACAAAATTTAGCATGGGTCACTCTTATGAAAGAGTTATGCCAGGTCCAGATTATATAGATTCCATTCAAAATTTTTATCGAGTCTATTCTGGTATCAATGAAGAAAGTGCTGATGCGACAGAGCAATTTCTAAGAACTATCATCAGTACAGAGAAGTATCCCCTCAGTAGATTGGGCAATACCAATGCTACCGAAATGGCAAAAGTATTGGAAAACTCCTATCGTGCCATGAACATTGCATTTATGGTGGAATGGTCACGATTTGCTGAAGAAGCAGGGGTCAATATCTATGAAGTAGTGAATGCCATTCGGATGCGCCCTACGCATAAGAATCTTATGTTTCCGGGTATTGGTGTTGGTGGTTATTGCTTAACAAAAGACCCTCTTTTAGCTTCTTGGGCAAAGATGAATTTGTTTGATAGTGAATACCCCCTCAGTCAGAGCGAACAGGGTGTGCGTATCAATGATAAAATGCCTTTGTATTCTTTTGAGTTTTTAGCAAAAGAATACAAGGCTGATTTAAAAGGGAAAAAAGTATTGCTTTTAGGTGTTTCATACAGAAGCAATGTAGGTGACACACGTTACACACCTGTAGAATATCTTCACGATTATTTACAAAAAGCAGGCACTCAGATAGAAGTAACTGACCCATATGTAGAGGTTTGGGAAGAAAAAGAAATGAAAGTCCCTTGTGATTTCATAACTCTATTAAAGCAAGATTGGGATATAATCATTATCAGTACAGGGCATGATGAATATAAAAACAATGAGCAGTTGGTGTCTTTGATACTCAATCAACCCAATGTATTTGTATTGGATACCATTGGGCATTTGACGGAGGAAGAAATAAAAACGATTTTAACAAAACATCGTGTCCGTGTCGTTGGGCGAGGTGATATTTTATAAAAAATATAATCAATGAAAAAGAAAGTATTATTATTGGGTGGAGCAGGCTTTATAGGGTTGAATATTAGTAAATACCTTGCTGAAAATCGCAATTATGACATAACGATTGCAGACAATTTTTCAAGAGGGAAAAGAGATGAAGATTTAATGTCTTTAGTGGATAAATTCGGTATTAAAATACTTGAAGGTGATTTTACAATGCCATCCGCTTTTGAGCAATTACAAAAAGACTATGACCATGTTTATATGTTGGCATCAGTCGTCGGGGTTAATAATACATTAGAAATACCACACGAAATTATCAGAATCAATACAGCTTTGATTTATAATACATTAGAGTGGTTGAAACATTCTGATGTTAAAAAAGTCTTATTCACCTCTACAAGTGAATGTTATGCAGGTACAATAGAGGCTTTTGGCTACATAGTACCAACGCCTGAAGAGATACCCCTCAGTATTCAAGACATCGGGCATCCAAGATTTACTTATGCAGTGACTAAAATGTTGGGCGAATCTGGTTTCTTAAATTATTCTCGCAAATGTGGTTTTGAATGTACCATCGTGCGCTATCACAATGTTTTTGGCCCACGTATGGGTTTCAAACATGTTATTCCCCACTTAGTACAACGTTTTCTAAATAATGAAAATCCGTTCTTAGTATATGGGCATGACCAAACACGTTCATTCAGTTATATCACAGATGCTGTTGAGGGAACTGTTTTAGCTATGGAGAGTGACAAATCAAATGGAGAGATTTATCACATAGGTTCAATGGAAGAAATAACAATTGAAGAACTCATTAGAACAACAGGTGAATTTTTCAATTATAAAGGTGAG
>JANLRG010000044.1:0-2880 GCA_031361545.1 Bacteroidota bacterium | reverse complement strand
CTTGTGTATTTTGGACACAATTTATTAACCAACCGTTATCATCTTTATTTAACATTATCATCATCTTATCAGATACCTTTTTTTGATTTTCTATAATCATTTGACCTGTAAGATGTACATAACCCCAATCTCCATTTACATCTATGTGTGTAATACCATTATCTCCTTCAAATTTTATTTTATCAAAGCTAGTTTTAAAATCTTCTTTTATAAAATTTTTATCTTCATAAAATATAAATAAAACATTGTCAGTTGTTATAGACTCTATTTTTTCAACATCTTTTTTTGATACAGATTCAAAGAAGGTTTTTACTATTTCTTTTATAGCTTTTTTATCTTCTACGGTCATTTTTGTTAATATAACATAGCTATGATCAGTAAGATTTGCAATAGAATCAACCTCGGTTTCTTCATTTTCCTTATAATAATGTTTTAACATATCTACATTAGATTTTGGAATATTAAAATATATACCTTTTTCACTGTGGTTTAGAATTAAAAACTGAGCATCGTCGCTTAATTGTTGTATATATTGATGTATCAGCACTATATATGAATCGATTTTTACAACCTTATCCAAAACATCATCTCTGTATGTTTGACAATCATCCAAAACAAGATATGTATTTTCAGATAGTTTATTTGTCTCTATGTTTGAAAGTATAAATTTATTGGCAAGTTTATTTGCATCATCTTCACCTATGTTTTTTCTATCAAAAACAATATGAAGATTTTTATTTTCAATATCTATATTTTTTATATCATCTTCATTTTTTACATATACTTTTTCTAATAAATCTGAATCCACAATCATATCATCATAAACTGAAAGATATATAACATTTTTACCACTTTGAATAATTTCCTCAATTTGATTTTTTACAAAATAGGTTTTTCCTGTACCTGTATTTCCCATTATGTGGGTTAGTCTACTATCTAACAGTGTTGGATTTGTTTTCATTTCTTTATTATAACATTTTTACCCCCCCCACAAGTAAAAATTAAATATATATAATCTGATTAACTATTAAAAAACACCCCTTTCAAAAATTCTGTGAACTGGCTCATTTATTCTTGAAACTTATGTAATCTTTCAGCAACCTTTTCTGCATCAGTATCTTTCTCTTGTATTTCAGTCCCGTGACTCTCTAACCTCATGTTTCCTAAATGGCGTCGAACGATTAGAACCAATTTAGATTCATTATCAGCATCCCTATTTTCATAAAATAATTTCAATAAATCCTCCAGAACTTGTGAGAGTGAGAGGAGATATGAAAATTAGACTCAATATGTTGATTAAATACCTAATTTGATTTAAAAAATACCTTTAAGTATATAAATTCAATCAAAATTATTGACTTAAAGGTATAAATTTGATAGATTACATCTATGTTATATACAAGAACTATAGAAAAGCGAATTAGAAATAACTTCTTTAAAGAGCAGATTATAGTGATTTACGGTCCGAGACAAGTTGGTAAAACAACAATGGTTAAGAAGTTTTTTGATGAATATATAGGTAAAAAACAATTTTTCAGAGCGGATATTCCATCTGAGAGAGATATTTTTAAGGAGGCTGAACCCTCAAGAATCATGCGTATGCTCGATGGAGCAATGCTTGTTATTATAGATGAGGCGCAACTGATAGAAAACATAGGAGTTGTTTTGAAAGTGATGTTTGATACTCATCCTGAAATACAATTTGTGGTTACAGGATCATCGAGTTTTGATCTTGCTAATAAGATTCGAGAACCTCTAACCGGTAGAGCTCTTGAATACATGCTATATCCGCTTTCATATGAGGAGGTTTTAGAAACTAAAGGTGGTTTATTTATGGAACAGAATTTTGAAAATACAATGATGTTTGGATGGTATCCAAAAGTATTTAGTTTATCAAACAGTGAAGCAAAAGAACATTTAGAAATTCTTCAAAATAATACACTGTATAAGGATATATTAATGCTGGAAAACATCAAGAAACCAGCCATTTTAGAAAAGTTGATAATCTATTTAGCCAATAATATAGGTACGGTAGTTCGCATCGGTAGTGTTGCTAGAACTATAAGTACCACAGATAAGACGGTAGAGAGGTATGTGCAAATATTAGAAAAAATGTTTGTTATTATAAAAATATTTAGCTATTCAAGAAATCCAAATAATGAAATTAAAGGTGGTTATAAAATATATTTTACTGATGTTGGTCTTAGAAATAGTATTATTAAAAATCATAATCAAAGTCCTGTGCGGTTAGATAAGGGTGCATTGTTTGAAAATTTGTTTATTATGGAACGTATTAAGTTTTTACATAACAACGGTGTATCAAAAAATATGTATTTTTGGCAGAATTATCAACAAGTTGAGGTTGATTATATTGAAGAAAGTGATGGTGTATTTGATGTCTTTGAATGCAAATTTTCTGAAAGATCGAGCAAATCTGTAGTTTTATTTAAGAAAGAATATGTAGATCAAGTAAAAAATTCTTTCGTGGTGACTAAGGAAAATTATAAAGATTTTGTGTCTGGTGAGATAAAGTAAGTGATACTGTACAGTATATATAGTTACATAAGTCGTCAACAGTGATGGAAGTTGTTTTCGTGTGGTGACCCGGTGCGTGGCTTTCAGAACTTGTGGAAAGTAGGGATGAGATTAAATTAAATATTAAAACTCTGCAAATTTTAACTTTTAGTTGAGATTAAACCAAAAATTATTGTTTATTTTTTGTAAAACGTAAGTACAGGCCATATGTTGATAGAAGGATGAAGGCTCCATATATTATATTAAATACTGTTGAGCTCGTGTACGTAACCAAATAACCCCTGAGCATATATACAAAAAATAAAATAATAGCTATTGATATAAATTTATTATTTTTACTTTTTC
>JANLRG010000026.1:0-20683 GCA_031361545.1 Bacteroidota bacterium | reverse complement strand
GCACTAACTATAACAAATGTAGCTACAATTCCGTTAATGTCAACCGCATTTATTGAATTAAAATTCTGCCCATAAACAGTCAATGTTGACCCTACACATCCTGAAATTGGCGTAAAACTAGATATGGTAGTTGCTGGGGGTTCTGTCACAGTAATAGTTGTGGAACCCGAACAGCTATTCGCATCTGAGACGACATAAGTATGGGACCCTGCATTTGCACTAAATGTTCCAGTTCCAGTATATGGCCCAGTTCCACCTGTTGCTGAAACAGAAATTGTAGCATTCCCTCCAGCGCAGGCGATAGGTGTTGTCACAGTTGCAGTCACTACTAAAGCCGTTGGCTCACTAACTGTTATTGTCATAGACCCGCTACAATTATTTGCATCAGTTACAACATAAGTGTGAGACCCTGAATTCGCAGAAAATGTCCCAGTACCTGTATAAGTTCCTGTTCCACCAGTTGCTGAAACTGTCAAGCTTGCGTTTCCTCCATTACATAAAATTGGTGTTGTCTGAGTAACTGATACTGATATTGATGTCGGTTGTGTAATTGTTATTGTAGTTGAACCCGAACAACTATTTGCATCAGTTACTACATAAGTATGAGAACCAGCAGTAGCAGCAAACGTTCCTGTTCCTAAATAAGGAGCTGTACCATTTGTTGCGGATACATTTACGTTTGATGATCCTCCATTACAAAGAATGGTTGAAGGTGTTGCTGTAACGGTAGGACTCGAAATAACATTAACTGTTAAAGCAGTACGCGGACTTTCACAACCCAAATCAACATTTAATGATGTAGCTGGTAGACCTGGATTAATTCCGGTTCCCGTTGAATAGTTTGCAGGAACTGCCATATAGGTTCTCCATGCATTAATTGTTCTTGTTTGATTATCATTAATAAGGTTAACATAATTAGAAGAAGAAAAAGCGAAAGTATTCGCAGTAACACCTGCTGTTAAACCAGGGGGAATTGCTCCTGTAGCAGTACTAGTTGCAGTTTCGAAACCATTCGTATCATCGAAGACATACAAATGTGTCTGTTGAGCAGTATTAAACAACGGGTTATCTATTACAGAGCTAGTAAATGCATAAATTTGATCACCTGATAAAGCAAAGTCTAAGGGAATATAACTTTGAGCTGTTGTACATGCTGAACATGTTATAGGCCCGGAAGTTGTCCATGCATAATCAGCTGTGTTCACTGCGCTTCTAATAACTGTTCCAGCAGAAATTGTATTAACAGAAGTCCATTTAACAAATCCTTCAGTTCCATTTGCATCAGTTGAAGACGCACCTCTGAATCCAGTTCCTGTGATATAACCATTATCTGTAAAATAAATCGTCGTCCCTGAAGGAATTCTGCTTAAGGCAACGAAGGTATATTCATCTGGCGCACCATTATCCAAATAGCCATTGATCGCAATGCTTAATGGAGAAGTTGCTTGTTGCGATACATAGTAAGTTGTACTTCCTGGAGTAGTCGTTGACGGCGTAGGTGCCATAGAAACAGGACTTCCTCCAGATGAGCTTGTATACCACAATAATGAATTACCCGCTGTTGGAGTAGCTGTTAAGGGTGAAGCAACTGCGTTTTGGCAATATACGATCGGACTTGTTACAGATGGCGGCGCAACATTCGTGACATTAATTGTTGTTGAAGATGTTGATGTACATCCAAAAGCTGTTGTACCTGTCACTACATATATAGTAGATGTAGATGGAGTAGCTAAAACAGTTGAACCAGAAGTGGTATTCAAACCCGCAGATGGAGACCACGAATATGTCGAGGCACCACTAGCGTTAAGTGTCACAGTAACTCCTTCACAAATTGCAGATGTTGCCGGAGAAACAACAACTACAGGAAGTGGATTAACATTTACTGTTACTGTTGCTATACTCTGACAACCGTTCCCATCTACTGCTGCCACAGAATACATTGTTGTTGAAGATGGTGTTGCAATCACAGTTGGGCCGGTTGATGTGTTCAAAGACCCACTTGGCGACCAAGTATAGGTAGCTGCGCCAGAGGCGTCTAATTGAGAAGACTGTCCAGCACAAATTGTAGTTGGTGTTGCAGTTACAGTAACTGTCGGATTAGAATTTTGGGTAACAACAGTAAACGATGCAGATTTTGTACAACCGTTTCCATCAGTAACTACAACCGAATAAGTACCCGCTCCAAGACCAGTTAAATCTTCACTTGTGCTTGAGTTACTCCAAGAATAAGTATACGATCCCACTCCACCAGTTATTGTAATATTTATTGCACCAGTATTTCCTCCCGAACATGTGGTATTTGTTACTTGTCCAACAATTGTAATATCTGAAGGTTGTGTAATTGTTGTTGTTGCTGATGCTGTACAACCTCCTGCATCA
Source organism: Bacteroidota bacterium (assembly GCA_031361545.1). Classification (GTDB taxonomy): domain Bacteria; phylum Bacteroidota; class Bacteroidia; order AKYH767-A; family 2013-40CM-41-45; genus JADKIH01. The sequence goes on along the minus strand of JANLRG010000026.1, from coordinate 18,304 downwards.
GTTGCGATAACAGTGTATGTACCGATTGGGCGTGAATTGATTACTGAAGTAGTTGCACCTCCTGGTGACCACACATAGGTAATTGGAGAAAGAGCTGAAGTAGCAGTAGCAGTAGCAGTTCCAGTCGATCCACCAAAACAAAGTACATTAGTAGAAGAAGCACTTACTGCAACTGAGGAAAGATTAACATCAACATTAGACAATGCTAACACAGCACGACGCAGAACCGTAGTTGAGTTAGAGCCACCAGGCCAAACGCCAGTTGCTGATGTCGCTACGGAATAAATTGTATTGTCTGCATTTCTTGCTTCAATTCTTTGTACTCCATTTGGATTATTAGCACCGATAGGAATTACTGCAGCAAAAGTTCCAGCACCAGTTGTGTTCATCCAAATTGCATCAATTGAAGTCGGAAGGGTTATCTGAGTTGTTTGAAATGGTGTAGATGGATTCGACTCGTAAGCAAACAATGGGTCTCCCGATCCTGCAACATTATTAAACAATAAAATGTGTTTTCCGCTAACACAAGCACTGAACGATGCTGTTAAAAATGCACCATCATCTGTTGTCCCAGCTGTTCTAGCTGTTGTTGTAATATCTAAAGCGGTAATCGTTTTCAGTCCGACAAAATTTGGAGTAATGGTTGCGCCAAATGTACCAGTAGAATATGCAATTCGAACATTGTGAATTTGACCTGCGTCAAATCGAGATGAGTTTCCTGAGGGTTGCAGATAGATCCAAACAGGACCAGAAGCTCCTGATGCATTTGTTGTGAAGGTTGCAGTTTTTGTCTGTCCTGAATATGCTGTTCCATTCCAAATTGAACCAGCTCCTATCACTGTTGATGCTTCTGATGTCAATCCGATTCCTGCAGCAATATTATAAGTTGTATTTGGTGACAAATTGTTAATGCTAAAGCAATAGGCAAACGGTGTCCTATCTGTGGATGTAGTTGATGTCGTTTTACAGCCGATATACTGAGGAACAACAAGTTCTGTGAATGCCACAGGTGGATTGATAAGAATGTTAGGGCTTGTTGCCGAAGCGAGTGTTCCGGATGAACCGTCTAATACATAAGTTCCAAAACCATTGAAAACAACGTTTGAAAAGGTTGCAATACCGTTGACAAAAGGTGCTGTAAGCGTTCCTGATAGTGTACCCGGGCCACTCAAAATAGTAACAGTTGCACTTCCGACGTAATGATTGTCAATACTTGCATCTGGTCGAACAGCTAAAACATTGAATGTATTTACTGCTACACCATTTACTCCATTCAATGGAACATTTGCAAACTGAAGGCCATTGGCAATATCATAAACGATAAATGCAGGTGTTGCTGCAGAAGTTAAGGCGTCGCCCGAAAATGCTGAAAGCTGAAGTACCACATTTGATTCTGCTGTATTGTAAATTATTCCTGAAATAGTTAACAAACTAGTTCCAGATAACATTGTACCAGTAATTGTTCCACTCAATATACCAAAGCCCGAAAGAACACTTAAATTTATAACAGTGTTTTGTGTAACGTTCTGCGGGCTTCCTGCTCCGTCTCGCGCTTCAACAGTTATTGTAAATGGTTGATTGACGATGACGTCTGCGCCACTATTCACATTCAATACAACTAATTGTGTTGGGAATGATGGAGCAGCTGTTGTCACTAAAGCTGGATTATTTGATGCTGTTGTTGTAATATATTTTGTAGCAACGCCTGTTCCATTATATCCATAAGCTCTAAAGAAATAAGTTGTCGATGGAGACAAGTTTAAAATATTTACAGTAGGTGTCGCGCCATCGTAAACAACTTGCTCTCCTCCACCATAAAAATTATTAGCAGAATAGGTTTGTCCATCAACTGGATTTGTAAATGAGTTCACGGTATTCATCTTCACAATTCTTGATACACCGTTTCCTGCTGACCAAGATGCCGTTAATGAATTTGTCAATACTGAAGAAAAGTTGAAGCCGAAATCTTGTACTGTAGGTGTTTGAGGGCCGACTGCACTAAATGTAAAATTATCAATCGCCAATCCATCATTTGCTCCTGTGTCTTTAAAGTCTTTCCATCGAATAACTAATGGCTGTCCAGGCAACCAATTACCATTCAACGGGAATGTAAAAGACAGATTTGTTTGATTGGCCGGTAAGTTTCCGTCCAAAGTTGCAGCTGTACCTGAAGTTATTGGTGAAGCAAAATTTAATCCTGACACTCCTTGATAGGTCCCCGATAAAATGTCTGTTCCATTTAAACTATATTCAAAAGTAAGTGTGTTTTGAGTAATGTTGGTATATTTCCACTGTTCACCCGTGAATGTGATTGTCACTGATGATAACGGAGTGGCTCCTGAATTTACAAAAACAGCTCCGATAGCTGGAACTGTAGATGACGAGGCAAGTGATCCAAAGGCTCTTTCTGTTGCAGATGTTGTTCCATAGCTGTATGCACTTCCGGTAGTTCCAGCGCCGTTGTTAATATTAAAAAAGACATCCGTTGCCGATTGGTTTGCATATTGCCATCCCGCTAAACCCGTTCCATTTACCGGAACAGTAGAAACATAGTAAGGGCCTTGACCAAATCCACTTGTTGACGTTGAACCAGTGGCTGGAAGTCCGTCAAAATTCTGCGTATACGTTCCCCCCACATAACTGATATTTGATGGGGTAACAATTGTCGCACTCCCAAAAGTAGTCGTCAAATAGTTGGTTGTTATAGATGTTCCATTGTATTCATAAACGCTCACATAATATGTTGTTGAAAGCGATAAACCTGTAACCGTTAACGGAGTTGCTGCTGCTCCATTGTAAACAATTTTATTTCCACTTCCTTGATCGGTTGCTAAAGAAAAATTTGCATTCGTTCCAGAATAAGTTAATCCATCCACTGGAACAAAAGACGTTGGTGAGCCTGCTCGCACAACAACTATTCTGTTCGGTCCTGCCCCTCCTGTAAGTGATACAATAAACTGATCTGCTTTAACTCTAGTAGCAGCTACAACAGTCGATGTTGCTGGCTCTGTTGCAAGAGTTGTAGTAGAGTTTGTTCCTGGCGATGTTGTGTAATAATTGATCAGTGTTCCAGATCCATTATACTCATAAACTGCAAAAAAATAGTTGGTCGATGCTGTAAAACCAGTCACAATTACAGAGGTTCCTGAACCATCATACACCGCTTTATTTCCTCCGCCTTGATCTGTTGCCAGGCCATAATTTGGATTTACACCCGATAATACAGTTCCGTCGATAGGAGAAAAAGTAACTGCGCTAGTATATGCTACTAAAATTCTACTTGTGCCATTTCCTCCGCTAAAGTTTACAATTATTGAGTTTGCTGTCCTTGTACCAAAAGTAATAGTTGATTGAAGAGTTGGTTCCGTTGCTATCGCTGTTCCATTCACAGAAATGTTTTGAGTTGTTGCACCTGCGCTTGTAAATGCAATTGAACCAGAATTTGTTCCAGAAGATATTGGATTGTATCGAACATAGATAGTAGTAGAACTTACTGTACCTGAAGATTGAGGAAGAATAATTGATCCTGCACTTGTAATCCAAGTGCTATTGTTCAATGAAATTTCAAAAGGAGCCGGAGGAACAATTGTAATGTTATCTGTTAGGTTTACTCCCGAAACAGTTAATGTTTGAGAAGATGAGGCAATACCCGAAGTTGTATTAAATGCCGTTAAGGCCGAGTTGACAGTAATAGTCGGATTAGTCGCGGCTACAACACTAAAGCTTGCACTGGTTCCCGCTGTAAGTGCATCTCCAGAAGTTCTTGTGGCAGTAACAGATACTCCTGATTCAATTACATTGTAAAGAGCACCGCTTATTACAATCGAATTAGTACCGGCTAAAATAGTACCTGTAAGGGTTCCAGATAATGTTCCTGTTCCGGTAGCAAGTGTAATAGTGACATTTGTGTTGGCAAGGACATTACGAAGTGTATTAGAAGCATCTTGCGAGCTAACGGTAATTGAAAAGGATGAGTTTTGAATTGGGCTAGATGGTGATACGTTCGTAACAGCTAATTTAGTCGGTGGTATATATCCTGTACCCGATACCGAAACCGATGGCGTTGTTGAAACAGATCCTCCAGAAAAAGTAACATTTCCTGTTTTTAATCCTGATGTTTGAGGAACAAAGCGAACATAAACAGGTAAGCTTGTTATATTCCCAGAAGAATAATTGATGCTAGATGTTGGCCCCCATGTTGAATTATCAGACGACACTTGATAGTCTGTTGAAGGGCTTGTCATAGTAATCGATCCAGAAGCCGGACTCAAGTTCGATGCGTTCAAGTTAAATGTTTGAGAAGTACTTGGAACAAGAACCGCCTGATTTGAAAAACTTAATGAGCTAGCAGTAGCTGTAAGAGTTGGGGTAACGGAAGCTGTTGTTACTTCAACTGAAGTTGAATTGTTAACTCTGAAGGTTGTCCCTGCTGCTAAAGCATTATAACCATAAACAAAAATATTTAAGGTTTGTCCTGCACCAACCGAAATGGCTGAAGCTGGAGTAATGACATAGTTTGCGGAGGCTGTAGTTGGAGTAAATGTGCCGAGAGACGTTTGAGCTCCTGCGCCTATTTTATACTGAACTTCCCCTATAATTCCTGCAGTACTAACTTGACTAACAATAGTAATTTTAGAAACCGTAAACGTGGTAGTTGCGTTGGAGGTAATGGTAAATGTGTAATATTTACTTCCTGAAACAGCAAGGGCCGAAGTCACATTAAAGCCACTTCCAGAAATTCCAGTACTTGCGGAGCTACAAGTTACACCAGACCCTCTACTCATTTGAGAAAAAGTTAGTCCGGTAACCGAGGGACTTATAGTTGCTACTGGAGCAGCGGGACAAGTAACCGAAGTCATCCCTGTATAGGTAACTGTCGTTTGACCGTATGAAGTAAAAGCCGAGAACAAGACCATTACAAGGCTGAAGAAAAGCGATGTTAAATAGGGCGTAACTTTTGATGGTTTGTTGTGTAAATCGTATTTCATGTATTTGTGTTTTATTTAAGCATAGATAAAAATCATTGAGCACCTTTTGCAATAATTGAATATAAGGAGGAATTCAAATTTTACAAATGATTTAACTCAATATTAATTTTGTACTTTATTTTAAACCCTTGGAAAGCCTTACTGAATAAGGCTTTCGAAAGATACTTATTCCTTCACAATGCGCAAACTTTTATGTTCATTGTTGGTCGTAATTCGCAGTAAGTACACTCCTTTGGTTAAATCAGAAATATCCAAATCAACCATTCCTGAACTTATAATGGGAAAGCGTTTAATTAGCCTTCCATCGAGTTCATATAATTCGGGAGAAAAATTGGTAGATCCTGAGCACAATAAATGTAGAATATCTTTTGTAGGGTTTGGTCCCGCTTCTATGATTATTTGATGGTCGCCAGACCTTCTTACAGCAACGATATCACTAAATGACGTTAATCCATCAAAATCGGTTTGCTTGAGTCTGTAATATGACAAACCATCCAATGGTTTTTTGTCCACAAATAAATAACTCAAAACAATGTTGCTATTTCCGGCTCCATCAACATTTCCAATCGGTAGAAAATTAAACCCATCAATACTTCTTTCAAGGGTGAAGAAATCATTGTTGGTTTCTGAAGCAGTGCTCCAAATTAAATCAACCACTTCTTTTTCGTTTTTGACTCCAAATGCTAACAACTTAATTGGTAAAGGAGATTGAATTGATGAAAGCGTCCATACACCATAAGTGTTCAACCCGAATGTGGTATTGCTAAAAGTTCCAGTCGTTTGTGGAGGCGCAATGATAGATGGCATCCACTTATTTACACTCGGGCTATACCATTGACTTCTAATATCTGCTTGAACATTATATGGTGCAAGAGAGGGAAGTTCTGACGGAGCATAAGTGAATGTAACAGTTGCAGATGGTGTTCCTCCTGTTACATCAATTTCCCAAAATCGATCAACTGTTGCCTCACGATTATCTGGCAATAAACCAGTCGTACTATTCAGGTTCATTACTGTATAAGGTGAAATTGGCCATGGCAAATTATCTGAAAGCAGCGTGCCATAAGTGGCAACAGACAAATTACCTACATTTACCCCCGCTGCAATTCCGTATGTAAAAGGAATATAATCTGGAGTTCCTGGTTTTCCAAAAGGAATAATATAATTCAATGCTCCCGCAGTTGTTCCAATATTCCACTGCACAATCGATGAATTATTTACAGTTTCTGAAATAATATATCTGAGAGGGTTCGCCGAATTGTTGATAGCTGTTGTCGCAGCGCTTTCCATTATCAATCTGTTTCCATTCAACAAAATTGGACCATTGGTGGTCCATGCTAAAATGCTAATTACATTCACTGGACAGTTGAATTGTAATGTTGAGGCAAGCAATTTAGAGTAGGTTAGTTTATTATACCGCTCTCCTCCAGGGGTATTAATTGTTTGAAGATTTGAACCAAGAAATATAACAGCAGTTCCTCCAATGCCTTCATCGAAGCCAGTTAAGTTATAATTAAACCAATTACCCCCCAACATTCTAATCGTGTTATTGTTGGAAAATAAAATTGGAGTCCCAGAAGTGTTGACAATATTAAGATCATTGGAAATATTATAATTACCCGCAACAAACATGGTCTTTGTTCCTGTTCCAGATATTTTTAAATAACCATAAGCATTTGTACTATTTCCATATATTGAACTAGTTCCAGCTGGTATGCTTACTACATTTTGAACACCTGGAGCAGAATATTCAAAAAAACTTAAACTTTGAATATCGTATGTAGAATTAGTTGTAGGCAAAGCATAATTAAATCCACTAGATCCCGTCACCTCCATTTTCCCCCCCGGATTAATTCGAAGAAGATGTCCCGCGTTTCCACCACCAAAAATCATTGAGTTCGTCGCCGTTGAGGTTGCCGCTATGCTTATTACAAATGTTGTTAAATTTGTGATACTGACTATTGTGGCTCCCGGACTAATTCCGGTTCCTATAATATAGCTCCCTGCTGTAAGTCCGACAGTTGAAGCTGTAGTAACAACTGTTGACCCACTTGTTGTAGTGCAGTTAATGGTTGAATATACCGTACTTACTTGAGCCGTCTTTAAAATTCCTCCGTTGTTAATTGTCCATGAACAACCTCCGCCCGTTTGTGTAGAACCAGAGCTACTCAATAAAGCATTATTAGAAACTGTAAAAGTTGTTCCACTGGTAATAGCTGTAATATAAGTACCTGAAGGAAAAGCTCCAGAAAAAACTCCTGTTCCTGCAATGCTAGATGATACGGTTAGCGAAGCTGTGCTTGCGGCTGATACGATGTTAGAGCCAGCAACTGTTGTAATTCCTGCGACTGAAATTGATGTATTGTTGGTAGTTAAATAAGTTGTTCCAGAAACTATCATTGTTCCGTTGACAATAAAACTTCCTGCTGTTGAATTATTGCCACCACTTACTAGGTCAACATCAATGGCAGCGTTACCTGTTGAGGCGCCGTTAGTTGTTAAATTTAGAGTTGCTCCAACTCCAACTACTACATCAAATCTTGATGGACTAGATGTAGCGTTGTTATAAATTTGGGTTTGAGAAGATGCTGCGAAACGAAGATTGATATCGCGATTAATGTAAAAGGTTGTTATCGGATTGGTATTTGTGTTTTTTCTTATTCTAGAAACATCAAATGTTCCCGTCCCAGTAGCTGTACATGTTAAACCTTCTATACCAAGGGACAGTCCATCGAATGTGACTCCATTTCCAATTATTCCGTTACAAATAATATCTCCATAAATGTTAAGATAAATATTTGTAACCGTATTATTAGTCCAAATTTTTCCACCAGCCTGAACATTTAAACTTAAGCTTTGCCAAGGACCGGTGCTAGGTACAACAACAGTGGTTCCAGATTGAATATAAACGTTGATTAATTTGTCTGGGTAATTCACTCCCGCTACAGCTCCACCAGGTGCGGGTGACCAAACGGCTCCATTCCAAATTCCCCAAGTCGTTGATGAATTGTAATTCCCATTCGCAATTGATCCAAAATCACCAACAGCTTGTCCATATAGTTGTGATCCTATAATCAACATGCAGAGGGAGAGAAAGTATTTTAGCTTAATCATTTTATGTTTTAAGAGTACGATTTTTATAAATGTATCAAGACACAATACTTTATTGTAAAACTAACACACAATTTAATCCAATTCATTATGTATTAATTAAGATTATCTTTAAAATCAAGACACAATAATTCCAAACCATGCGTTTGGGGGAAACAAGGTAATAAAATTAATTGAAATTGCATCATTTCTATTGAGTTTTTACCATATATTAGAATGGCCGTTTACCCCGATATTGCAGGCGTTGGCGGAATAAATGATTTGTCTAAAAATGAAGGTGGTTATAATTAAGTCTTGAGTGACCCGTAGTTGAAGAGCTTTTTTAAAAAATACGGATCCTCATTTCCAGTATTCTTCTTCCTTACCTTTTAGGTCATCAACTTAAATCGCAACGTTTAATTATAAATTGTTTTATTAAACATCAATAGGTCCACAAAAATATCTACAGAAACATCGGTGTTTTTCTAGTTGCAATTTGCTTTCATTTGACAGATTTACAAAATCAAAGAAGTACATTGTAATAAGCCTCAGTTAAAAATCATTGTATTTTCTTTCGAAATTAATTTCAAGTCTAATTTATTTGTCAGTAGTATGGTTAATTTTTATTTCCTACTTTATTTTCTTTTCGGTCGCACCGAATAACAAATAAATAGTCGTCGTAAAATATGTTTGCGCCTTATCTCGCAAAAAAAATTAATGACTAACAATAAAAAGAGGCAACACGATCTGCGCATCGGTTACCTCTGAATTTTCATTGAATAAAAGTATACTGTGCGATTGGTAAAAAAATCTTTAATATCAGACAACGCTTTTTCAATTTTCTCAATTCAAAGTTAACTGTTTTAAATTATATAACATTGCCATGCCCTAATTCAAACACCCTATAAACAGTGCGTTTATAGAGGTTTTGTGGTAAATGCTCATTTACGTTACGGATTTTCTTTAATGAGCCTTTATTATAAAAACGTCAATTCAAATTGTGAATAACAAAAAACAAACTACTAGAAAGAATTACTATCCATAATATAATTCCCTGTATTAAAGGTCTCGGACCAACGGACTTTATGCTTGCAAGAGAAATTCCTGTCCCAATTAAAAAAAGCGTAATGCTAAATCCTGTCTTCGACAAAAACAATATGCAAGACTTGATGTCAGCAGGAATGACAACATAAGTATTAACTAAGGAGGCTAGAATAAAGAATAAAATAAACCACGGAAAAGTGGACGCTTTGCTTTGCTTCTTAAAAATGAAAGAGGTCAGAAATACGAATGGTATTATCCATAGTGCCCGAGCTAATTTTACAGTAGTTGCAATCATCAATGCTTCGGTTCCGTAATTACTTGCCGCACCCACAACAGAACTAGTATCGTGTATTGCAATAGCAGCCCATATTCCAAATTGCTGTTGTGTTAGTCCGAAATAAGTTCCAATTGGCGGGAAAATAAATAACGCAATGGCATTCAAAATAAATACTGTTCCTATGGAAACTGAAATGTCTTTTTCATCGGCCTCCACAACTTGTGAAATTGCGGCAATAGCACTTCCCCCGCAAATGGCTGTTCCTACACTAATCAGATAAGAAATAATTTTTTCTACTCGAAGCAGTTTTCCCAAAACAAAACCTAACCCAATAGCAGTTGAAATCGTAAGTAGTGTGAAAACAAAACCGTCTTTCCCAGCAGCCATCACGGAGGTAAAATTCATCCCAAATCCTAATCCAACGACCGATGCCTGTAAAAGATATTTGGTTGTTTTTTTTGTTTGTAATGGGAATGGGTTGAATGCAAAAATTCCAATGATGAGTCCGAACAATAAAGAAATAGACGGTGAAAGATGGAAAACAATAATTAAAAGGAGGAAAGCGAAAAATAGTACAACGGAAATAGCGCTTTTGTTTTCGCTCATAAGGCTATTTTGGTCTTTCATTTGTGGCCCTAAATGTCGTGAAAATATTTTGTTTTGTGTTGGCGTTTTTTGTTGTAATAATTTCTTACTATGATTGATTTGTGAATAAACCTACATTAACATTCGACCCACTTGTTCGACATAATGCAGGGACACATAAAAAATAGATATAGAGATTAAATCGTGTTCGATCAATTATTACAAATCTTTCTAACTTTTGTATATAATCCCAAATGGGTTTGTCTTCGCTTTCTTTCTGACTTTTCTTACCTTTGTCGACAAATAAAAAAGTGTCATGTACATTCAACAGCTTTATACCAACTGTCTTGCGGAGGCCGCATATTACATAGAGTCGAATGGCGAAGCTGCTATTATCGACCCTATTCGCGAAACGGATTCATATTTAGAATTAGCCAAAAGTCGCAACGCAAAAATAAAATATGTTTTTGAAACACATTTTCATGCCGACTTTGTTAGCGGACACATCGACCTTGCAGCCCAAACTGGGGCGACAATCGTATTTGGTGCAAAAGCAGAAACAGGTTATGAAACTTATAAAGCGAAAGATGGTGAAGAATTTAAAATTGGCGACTTAACAATTCGCGCACTTCACACTCCAGGTCACACTCCAGAGTCAACTTGCTATTTATTACTTGACAAATCATATCAAGAATATTGCATTTTTACTGGCGACACTTTATTTGTTGGAGACGTAGGTCGTCCAGATTTATTAGACGGAAAAATGAGTAAAGAAGAGTTGGCATCTATGATGTACGATTCGTTGAACACAAAAATAAAAATTCTTCCTGACGAAGTAATCGTTTATCCCGCTCACGGTCCCGGTTCTTCTTGTGGAAAAAATTTGGGAAAAGAAACTTTCAGCACAATTGGAGAACAGAAAAAAAATAATTATGCTTTGCAAAATATGAGCAGAGAAGAATTTATTTCTGCCTTAACGGATGGACTTACTGCTCCTCCTGCATATTTTTTTAGTGATGCAAGAATAAACAAAATGGGATACTCGTCACTTGAATCTGTCCTGATGAAAAGTAGAAATGCAATGAAAACCGATGAAGTTGAAACAGCGATTAACAGAGGTGCTTTAGTATTGGATACGCGTATTCCAGATGATTTTGAAAAAGGGTTTATTCCGGGATCAATTAATATCGGACTGAATGGAATGTTTGCAATTTGGGCAGGTACAGTTCTAGACATCAATCGAAATTTAATATTGGTATGTGATGAAGGAAAGGTGGAAGAAAGTTTAACTCGTCTTGCTCGTGTGGGTTATGAAAAAGTTGATGGCTTTTTATTGGGTGGTTTTGAAACATGGAGAGCTTCCGGAAAAGAAATTGACTCTATCGTTTCAATTGAGCCCTCTTTGTTTGCTGAAAAAGTTTCTTCTGGCGTATCGGTTTTAGATGTAAGAAAAATTTCTGAGGCAGAGGCTGGACACATTCCAAATGCGCAAGTAATACCATTGAGTGAGCTAGAAGAAAATTTACAAGAAATTAATCCGAATGAAACTGTTTATGTTCATTGTGCTGGTGGCTACCGTTCAATGATTGCCTCTTCTATTTTAAAATCGAAAGGATTCCATAATGTGGTCAATGTTCATCATGGATGGAATAAAATAAAAGACTCTGGTGTTCCAATTACGACTATCCTTCCATCAAATCTTGCAACAAACTAATTTATGATTAACGATTTTCCAAGTGATGATGGATTCGTGCTAGTGGATTTTTTTGCTGACTGGTGTGAGCCATGCAAATGGGTTATTCCAGTTATTGGTGACGTTCAAAAAAATTTAAACCATCAATTTAAAATTGAAAAAAGTAATATAGACGAGCAACCAGCAATAGCCAAAGCTTTTCACATTTTAAGTGTACCCTCTCTTATTTTGTTTCACAACAAAAAGGAAGTTTGGAGAATGCGCGGTTTCGATACTGTACCCAATCTCACTCGTGAATTTGAAAAAATAATATCAAGTATTTAGGAGGCGCTTGATAATTTTAAAAAAAGAAAATCAATCTTTCAGTAAAATTAAAAAAAGCGGCCTCGTAATGTACGAAGCCGCTTTTTTATTTTATCAAATTCAATTATCGAAGGGAAACACTTCCCGCTCCACTTAGATTTCCGTCAACATAAACTTCTATCATATAAGTTCCTGGTTGAAACATTTTATCAGCTTGCTCTTCATAATCCATACACACATTTTGCTTTACGCCTGTATAATTAATGTTAGCAGTAGTGGCATACATGATCTCTTCCCCTGAAGCTGTTTTGAATGAATTAGATCCAGTACTTCTGTTTCCTACTGCTTTACCACCCGGTTCTGTTATTTTTAAATAAACAGTTTTGTCACCCGTCTTCGCAATCTTATTATCAAGAACGTCAAAGCAAATTGTTAGTTTATTCGTTCTTTTTGCTAAAGCCGTCTCAGTATATTTTCCGTTACTCTTTCTCTTAAACATTTGAACTTTGAAGTATTCTGATTTCAATACAGAGGCTGTCGCAACAGTTGTTTCTAAATTCTTCGTAAGATTTTGATTCGAACTTGTCAACTGCTCTTTCTCTGTTACGAGTTGTTTGTTGGCCATCAACAATGAATCGATTCGAGTAAGATATTCATCGCGTAGCATTTGAAGATCTGCCAATTGTTCCTTCATTTTTTCATTTAATGACTTAATGTTCTTCTCATTCGCACCTAAACTGCGGATCTTTTTTGCTTGGATGTCGATCTTAGCTTGGGCTTCATTTAATAAGCTATCAAGATTGGAAGAAATTCCCCTGTATTTTTCAAGTTCTGTTTTCGTATCCATCAACTCTTTTTCAACGTTTACTTTTTCAACGACAAGAGTGTCAACTCTCGATTCAAAAGTGTTTACGGACGATTCGTGGTTTTTCCACTGAAAAATGTTCAGTACTGCAGATAAAATTAATAATACGATCCATATCGTACCTTTTTTCTTGCCCTGATCTTGGGTTTGGTTTTCCATTTTTTTGGTTTTATTGAAATTATTAGCTTTTTGAAGTAGATTTTCTCTGTTTTAAAAAAAAGAAATCCATTCAGAACTCCCGAAACGCTTTTTTTACAAAATCGTTTCATTCTTACAGTTTTTTTTTTGAAGGTTATTAACGACTGTTCGTTATAATTATTTGTCAATGGTAAATCGGCTTGTGCTGTTGTATCGTAATTTTAAACAATCCAATTGTAACATGTGAAACATCCTTCACCGTAAACTTTGGATGTTCACCAATTTTGATCAATCTAAAATATGAGTAAGAAAAATAAAGGGGAAGAAAATCCGATACGTAGTTTTTTAGTGTCAGAACTTTTTAAAAATTTCAATCGCCACCCAAATACTCCTTATAACTATAAACAGTTGGCCCGAATCGTAAAACCATCTTTTGTAGATTTCTTACGGGGCCAATCTGGACCCGATGTTCATCTGGAAGATTTGAATGAAGGACTGAAAAAAGAAATCACTTTTATTCTCGCCGAATTATTAGATAAGGGCGATGTCATTGAATTAGAAAAAGGCAAGTTTCAATTGAAGCCCAAGCATTCTTATCTGGAAGGCATAATCGATATTACTTCTACTGGAGCCGCCTATCTATTAAGTGAAGACCAACAAGAAGACGATGTGTACATAGCACCACGGAATGTAAAAAATGCTCTTCATGGAGATCGGGTAAAAGTTTACCTCTACGCGCGCCATAAAAATCAGCGCATCGAAGGCGAAGTTGCAGAAATTTTAGAAAGAGCAAAAACGGATTTTGTTGGGCTCGTACAATTATCGGATAAATATGCTTTCGTGGTTCCCGATAGTCCGAAAATGTATGTTGACATTTTCATTCCTCAAAACGCTGTCAACAATGCACAGCATGGACAAAAAGTTATTGCAGAAATTGTTGACTGGCCTAAGGGAACAAAAAATCCAATAGGAAAGATCACAAAACTTTTAGGTTGGCCCGGTGAAAACGATGTAGAAATGAATGCCATCCTAACTGAATATGGTTTTCCTCTCGAGTTTCCGAAAAAAGTTGAAGAAGAGGCAGAAAAAATTACACTAGCAATCCCAGAAGAAGAAATAAAAAAGAGAAAAGATTTTAGAAGCATCACCACTTTTACAATCGACCCAATAGATGCAAAAGATTTTGATGACGCCCTATCTGTTCGCAAATTAAGTAACGGAAATTATGAAGTTGGTGTTCACATTGCAGATGTGTCTCATTTCGTAAGACCTACTTCACAGCTTGACAAAGAAGCTTATTATCGTGCTACATCAGTATATCTTGTAGATCGTGTTATTCCCATGTTACCAGAAAAACTTTCGAACGGTGTGTGTTCATTACGACCAAAAGAAGACAAGCTTTGTTTCTCTGCTATTTTTGAAATGGACGAACAAGCGAATGTTGTCGATACATGGTTTGGGAAAACCGTGATACATAGTAACCATCGATTTGCCTATGAAGATGCGCAAGAAATTATAGAAACTCAAACTGGAGTTCTTTCTGAAGAAGTTTTATTGCTCGATCGCCTTGCAAAAATTTTAAGAAAGGCACGCTTTAAAGATGGCGCAATTGCTTTTGAAAAAGTGGAAGTTCGTTTCAAGTTAGATGAAAAAGGAAAACCAATTGGAATTTATCTTAAAGAGAGCAAAGATGCTAACAAACTAATTGAAGAGTTTATGCTTTTAGCGAATCGCTCTGTTGCAGAATTTGTGGGTAAAAAACATGACATTGTTTCGCAAGGAAAAAACAAGTCGGGTCATCAAGAAGAAACAATGCGAGTTGAAAAAAAGGCGTTTGTTTATCGTGTTCATGATTCACCTGTAGCAGAACGATTACAAAATTTTGCCGGCTTTGCCAGACAATTTGGTTACACTTTGAAACTTGGAAATGATAAAGACATTGCCAGTTCGTTGAACGGGTTAATGAAAGAAGTTCATGGAAAGAAAGAACAAAATGTTTTAGAGTCTCTAGCAATTAGAACAATGTCGAAAGCAATATATACGACAGAGAATATCGGGCATTATGGTTTAGCGTTTGATTATTATACCCATTTTACTTCACCCATTCGTCGTTATCCGGATGTACTTGTTCATCGTCTATTGGAACATTATTTAGAGGGTGGAAAAAGTGCAGACTCAACATTACTAGAAGAGCAGTGCAAACACAGCACTCAAATGGAAATAAAAGCTTCAGAGGCAGAGAGAGCGTCAACCAAATACAAGCAAGTTGAGTATTTGATGGATAAAGTTGGTGAGGAGTTTGACGGTGTAATTAGTGGTGTAACTGAGTGGGGCTTGTATGTAGAAATTGTAGAAAATAAATGTGAAGGAATGATTCGGCTTCGTGATTTAGACGACGACTTTTATGAGTTTGATGACACCAACTATTGTGTCATAGGTTCGCGAACAAAAAGAAAATATACGATAGGAGATTCGGTTAGAATATTAGTCGTGCGCTGCGACTTGGTTCGCAAACAAATTGATTTTAAAATTGTATCAAAAATTTCCGAAAATGGCGAAGTGACACCCATAAAAAAAGTAGCAAAAGTTCAACGTGGTGGAAACAGTTATCACCGAAAAAAAAGAAGATAATTTTTGCCCAGAAAAAATGGGAGTGTAAATTGTAATTGTTAATGATGATGTTTCACGATTTGTTCTACGTGAAACATCGGAAAACTAAAAGCAATCACACTCTCTATCGCTTCTCACCAAAAACCTCTTATTATTAATTACTTTTTACTTTCCCCCTCTAACTTCTCAACTAAAACCCTTTCCCTTATTAATTATTACTTTTTACTTTTTACTTTTCCCCTTTGACCTTTGACCTATAACCCTTTCACCTTATTACTTATTAATTATTACCTTTTACTTTTCCCCTCTGGCTTCTGACCTCTCACCCTATTCCCCTTCTGGTGTCGCTTCTGTTTCTATTTTTCTAGAGTCTCCACTCTTATATGTTTCTTTCAAAACAACAGCGCCATTCTCATCATATAGAATCCAATCGCCATCAGGCAGACCTAAGCGGTAAGATTTTATTTCCCGCAGTCTTCCATTGGGCCAATAGTATTTATGCAAACCCGTTTCTTGTCCTTCTAAATACTCTCCTTCAAAAGCAAGTTTTCCATCAAGATAATATTGTTTCCATTGACCGTCTTCTTTTCCCTCAACAAATTTTCCTTCCGCTTTGTATTCACCATTAGAAAATTTCCATTCTCCATCTTCTTTTCCTTCGATGTAATTTCCCTCTGACAAAATTTGTCCATCGTCAGAATATTCTTTCATCAATCCATCTTCTACTCCATTTTTATATGACTCTTCTCTTCTAATAGAACCATTGGGATAAAACCATTTCCACGCACCATTCGGTTTTCCCTTTACATACATTCCGGTTTGTTCCAATGAATCATTTTCATAGCTAAACTTCCATGTTCCCTCTCGTTTACCATCTACATAGTTTCCAATCGCTCTCAGTTGTCCACTTTCATAATACTCTTTCCATTCTCCTTGCTCTAAACCTATATTATCCATTCTTCCAACGCGAGATAATTTTCCTTGAACAAAAACTTTTGCGCTGTCTATGTTTCCTTTTTCATCATACATTCTGAAAACACCTTCTGGTTTTCCCTTTTTATAGGTACCAACAATTTTGGTCGCACCGCTGGAATAATACCTCCGCTTAACTTCAAACTTATCTTTATCTTCTACAAGAGATGGAATCAAAACACCATTTCTATATTCTTCTTTTTTTATTACTCTGCCTTCTTCATTATATTCTTTGAAGAAGCCATCTTTCTTATCATCTTTATAAGTTCCTTCAAATTTCACTTTATCATTTTCAAAATAGTCTCTATACAATCCTTGTTTCAATCCATTCTTATCTGATCTATTTATCTTTTCTTCTTTTTGAAAATAGCCATTCTTATAATTAGTAACCGTTATCAAAATTCCATCTGTAGAAAATTCTTTTATCAATCCATTTTCTACTCCCGCCAAATAAGGAATTACTTTATTAATTTTTCCTTCTGTGTTATATAATTTTGTTAGTCCATTTTTAATCGTCATTGAATCCATTTCAACCGACTGAAGATTTCCGTTGTCATAATAAGTTTTTTGTAAGCCGTGTTTTAGACCTTCTGAGTAATTATATTCCGCTGTAAGAACAGAGCTGTCATTGTAAAATTTCCAAAGTCCATCAAGTTTAAAATTCAATCTATTTCCCTCAGATTTTAATACACCATTTTCATAATAACTTTTCCAATATCCATCTGGTTTTCCTGCAACAATTTTTCCCTGACTTGAAATTTTTCCACTTGGATAATAAAAGTTTGTCAAACCAGTACTATCCGTTTGTTGACCAAACAATGTAGTACTAGAAAAAAATAAGATTAAAATAATGTGAAAAACAAAACGCATTTTACAACTTTTATAAAGTGATTTTTTTTACAATCCGAGTTCTTTTGAAAGTTCTAACATTCTCTTTATCGGCTTCAATGCTTTGACACGAATATTTTCTTCCATTGTTAATTCAGGTACTTCGTGTTTTAAACAAAGATATAATTTCTCCAGAGTGTTTAACTTCATGTGTGGGCAATCGTTACAAGCGCAAGAATTATTTGGTGGAGCTGGGATGAAAGTTTTTTGTGGTGAACTTTTTATCATTTGATGTAATATTCCAGTCTCAGTTGCTACAATAAATTCATTGTCTTGGCTCCTCTTTGTAAAGTTCAATAACGCTGTTGTTGATCCTATGAAATCTGCAATTTTTAAAATAGGCTCTTCACATTCAGGATGAGCTATTAATTTTGCAGAAGGATTCATGGCTTTCAGTCGAGTAATTTTTTCGAGAGAGAAAATTTCATGAACCATACAGGCACCATTCCAAAGCAACATCTTCCTTCCCGTCTTTTCGTTGATATAACGGCCTAAATTCTTATCGGGTGCAAAGATAATCGGTTGATCTTTTTCCAAGCTGTTAACGATTCCAATTGCATTGGATGAGGTGCAAATGATATCACTCATTGCTTTAATCTCGGCCGAACAGTTTATGTAAGAAATCACAACATGATCGGGGTGTTGAGATTTAAATTCTGAAAACTCTTTCGGTGGACAAGCATCGGCTAATGAACAACCTGCTCGTAAATCTGGAAGAATAACTTTTTTATCAGGATTCAAAATTTTTGCAGTTTCAGCCATGAAATGAACCCCTGCAAATAAAATCATGTCAGCATTTGTTCGCTCTGCCTCTTGAGCTAGGCCTAGACTATCGCCTATAAAATCAGCGA
>JANLRG010000018.1:0-2192 GCA_031361545.1 Bacteroidota bacterium | reverse complement strand
AACGGCCAGGACGTCACACGGAGCGTAGTCGAAGTGCCTAACATTCAGCAGTTTTCACAATTATTGAAATGTCCCCAAGCAAGGAGTTCCCGTTTTTTTGGATACTAAACAATATTTTATTACTTTCGGGACGCAAATTATTTTGTTACTCAAAAAACATTAAACTTTAATTATAGTTTTAAAGTGATGGCTTGTTCGTAAGGGGCTTTTATTTTTAAAGTCTAAGAAAAAATCAGCCATATATGAATCATTCTTGTTTCACAAACCTCTTCAGCACTCTCCCATTCACTGTATTCACTTGCAAAAAATAAAATCCCGCATCCAATTTCTCAATGTTCAACTGCAACAGACCGGTTTTGTATTTTTCTGTTTTAGCTTCTACTATTTGACCTAACGCATTGTAAATAATAATCGATTCCATTTTTGATGAAAGAGATTTAACGTTCAATAAATTGCTTGCAGGATTCGGAAATAAAATAATATCCTGTGTTAAATTCTTTAAATCATTTGTTGAACTTGTTAAGCTATCACATACGCTCCCAACTTCTGCTCCTAACAGGTAGTTAGGAAAGTTTGGCATCGTGAAAGCATTTACGATAGGAAGTGCAATACAATGCTGACAGAAATCACATGCTACACCCAAGCTGTCGGGCGAATTAATAACGTGGAGATATGGAGTAGAGCTAGCTGTACTCATATAGATTTTTCCATCAGGCCCTAAAGCCATTAACCAAAAAAGAGTTATATTTGAAGTTAACGGATCAGCAAAACCATCAGCAACTGCTATTAAGATTCTTGACGAATCAACATTTGTGGACCATGTATCATATTGATACAATCGAGATTCTGTCGCAACATATAAGAATCTTCCATTCGGCGAAAAGCAAATGCCACCTTGAATAATTGAACTATCAATGATTGAAAAATGAAGTTGATTACTTAATTGACCTGTACATCGGTTGAAGTCCGTAAGTTCAACACCATTGGTTAATTCAAAATAAGCAAATTTTGTTCCTTGAGGATTGAATGCCGATTGACCACTATTGAAATCTCTTTTAACGGATAAGTATTCATAAAAAGGACCCTGTATTCCATAGGGAGTATAAAGAAACTCCAACAATTTTAAACTTCTAAATTTCCGGACAGTAATCCACCAATCACGTCCATTTGCATGCCGACAAGCAGTTATCCTTCCTGGCGTCATTGTATCGGTGTAAAGTACAGTGTTTTTATTTACTACAGCACCTAGCCCACCATTCTGATTCATGTCTATGGTCGTATAATATAATTTATAGGAAGCACCAGTATTCAAATAATCATCTATGGTATTGTGAAATAAAATGAATTGCTTTAAATCTGTTAAAGAAGGGAGAACGAGATTACCCTGAGGAACTGTTAAGCCAAATCGTAAATGTTGATTAGTAAAATAAGACGGATTTAATCCATTCCCGTTTTGCATCGTATCATCTAAAGCATTGGCGATGTAAACTCCATTTGATGTAAAAAGTATATTGTTTGCAGAATCATTTACTGACGCATTCGTCGCATTTAAATTTTGATGACGCTGAACAACATTTACATTCATCGATTGCGAAGTAAAAGTTAAATTCGCAGCCCCAAAGTCTGGATATTGACAACAATCATAGCCTAACGGCCATACATTATCAATTCGTTGTGAAAAAAGGTTGAGTATTCCACAGAATAAAAATAAAAAAAGTAAAATACTCAACCGTTTCATAGCTTAATGAATAATTATTAATTGCTTCACATCAATCTTTTTAGTGAGTGGTGAGTGGTAATTAGTGAGTCGTAATTTGACAATCGTAATTTGTGAATTGTAATTTGTGAATTGTAATTTGAGAATTGTAATTCGAGAGTCGTAATTCGTAAGCAGACTCTCATGACCTTTGACCCTTCCTACTTCTTACTTCCTACTTCTTACTTCTTAATGCGAAACCGCTTCGACTTCTTGCGGATTGTGTTTGTGTTTGAAGAGGATGGCGAATAGTATTGCTACGATGAGCGAATAAATTGCAAACGAAACCCAGATTCCTCGCCAGTCTTTTGTTCCTCCGTCTCCTGTGAAATATGTATCTATTGCCAATCCGCTTATTTTACTTCCTAAAAATGCACCGACACCGTTCGTCATCATCATAAACAATCCTTGCGCACTCGATCGGATTGAGTGGTCA